>JAITTS010000120.1 GCA_031286995.1 Oscillospiraceae bacterium | reverse complement strand
CCCTGTCGTTGCCCAGTATTACGCCTACCTCCGGCGTGGTGACGAAGAAGTTGATGAAGGCCGCCGCCGCGTCCTTATTTTGGGATGCGGCGTTGAGGCAGAAGTACTGGCTGGGCATGATCCACGCGGCGTTGGAGGCCACGGCCGGCAGGGGCGCGATGCCCAGCTCATCCGTCATGGCGCTCTGATACCCCAGCACCTGGTTGGAGTAGAGGATGGTCATGACCGTCTTGCCCGCCACCAAGGCGGATGTATCCGCGCCCTTTTCAGAATACTCGGCGCTCAACTCCGCCGGCGGCACCAGGCCCTTTTCACGCCAGCCCGCCCACATATCCAGGAAGGCCTTGACGGTCTCGGTCTTCAAATCCGTGCTGTCGCCGCCCACATACATGGGATTGCCGGCCCAGCGGGTGTAGTACCCGAATATGTTCGTCTCATAGCAGCTGCCGTCGTAGATGGGGTACACGCCCTCGGGCAGCTTGGCCTTCAGGGTCTCCAGATACGCGCCAAAGCCATCCCAATCCAGATCGGCGCTCGGCGGCTCTATGCCCGCGTTATCCAACAGCGTCTTGTTGTAAACGATGCCGATACGGTTGGCGCCTAAGCACAGGCCGTAGGTCTTGCCATCCACGGTGATGGCATCCAGCATGGCCTGATCCACCGCGGCGTTGTCGATCAGACCGCCGAAGTAGTCGTTCAGGGGCGCGAGCACACCCTTGGCCACATAGTCGGGGTAGTTGCCGCCAAACTGCAGCACATCCGGCGCGTTGCCTCCGGCCAGCATGGTATCCAGCTTGGTCCAATAGTCGCCACCGCCCAGATACTCGGTCTCCACGGTGACGTTGGGGTAGGCGGCCTTGAACAGGTCGATAGACTGCAGGGTGATCTCGTGACGGCTGTCGCCACCCCACCACATGACGCGGATGGTGCCGGAGATTTCCGCGCCGCCCTCTGCGGCAAAGCCCGCCAGCGGGATGGCCAGCAGCAGCGCGACCAGGATTGCCAGTGCCTTCTTCATGATGTTTCCTCCTCGACAGAATGTATGTATAGGGCCACAACAGCCCGTATACACGCGTGACTAGCCCTTGATGCCCGTGGTGGCAATGCCCTGCACAAAATACTTCTGCAGCGAGAAGAACAGCGCGAAGCAGGGCAGAATGGATAACACGGACATGGCCAGCATGGCGCCCCAATTGGATGAACCCGTGGCATCCAAAAACATGCGCAGGCCCAAGGGGACGGTGTACTTTTGCGGCGTGTTGATGTAGAGCAGCTGGTTAAAAAAGTCGTCCCACGTCCACAGAAAGCTAAAGAGCGCCGTGGTCACCAGCGCGGGGCCGGAAAGCGGCAGGATGATGCGCAGAAACAGGCCCGCCCTGGTGCAGCCATCCAGCGTGGCGGATTCATCCAAATCCTTGGGGATGCCCCGCATAAACTGCACCAGCAAAAAGACGAAGAAAGCATCCGTGGCCAGCAGCTTAGGCAGGATGAGCGCCAGGTAAGCCGGATGATCCACCCATCTGAAGCTGTTAAACATCACATATCTTGGGATGGTGGTAACGTGGGCGGGCAGCATAATGGAGAGCATCATAATGCCAAACCACAGGCCCTTAAACTTAAAGCGAAGGCGCGCGAAGGCGTAGGCCGCCATGGAGCAGGAGACCAGGTTACCCACAATGACCCAAAAGCACACGAAGAACGAATTGAGGAAAAATTTGCTAAAGTGTATGCGCCCCACCCCGGCCCAGCCCTTGATGTAATGCTCCAGAGTAACGCTCTTGGGGATGAGGCCGGGATCGCTGAAGATGGTGTTGCCTGCCTTTAGCGAGCTGGCAATCAGCCAGGCCACAGGGTAGAGCATGATAACCCCAAAGACGACGATCACCAGGTGCGAAGCCCCTTTGCCTAGCGCGCGCTGCAGCCTTTTATGCATCGTCATTCCCCGCTTCCGTAATCGACCCAAGCGCCGGATGTCTTGAAGATGAGCGCCGTGAACACCGCAATGATGATCAATAGCACCCAGGCCATGGCCGAAGCATAACCCATCTCCCAGTGGTGAAAGCCCTCCAGGTAGAGATAAAGCGTATAGAACATGGTGGAATCCAACGGGCCGCCCTGGCCGTTGCTGATGATGAAGGCCTGGGTGAATGCCTGAAAGGCGCTGATGGTCTGCATCACCAGGTTAAAGAGGATGACCGGCGACAGCGCTGGGATGGTGATATGGAAAAACTGCTTCACCTTGCCCGCGCCATCCATGGCCGCAGCCTCGTAGTGCTCCCCCGGTATCTGTTTGAGCCCGGCCAAAAAGATGATCATGGATGAGCCAAACTGCCACACCGTCAGCAGCACCAGGGTGTACATGGCGTACTTGGGGTGGGCGATCCATGCGGGGGGCTTAACCCCAAAGAGCGCGCTGATGATGCTGTTGATGACCCCGTCTCCGGAGAAGAGCTTCTTCCACAGCACTGCGATAGCCACAGAGCCGCCCAGCAGCGTGGGGATGTAGTAGACCGTCCGGTAGAAACTGATCAGCCGCAGCCGCTGGTTCATAAGCACAGCCACCAGCAGAGCGAACACCAGCTTGAACGGCACGGAGAGGAACACGTAAGAAAAGGTAACCTCCAGCGATTTGATGTAGGTCTTATCCTTGGTAAACATCTCCACATAGTTGGCGGCGCCTATCATCTGCGGCGGGGTGAGGATATCGAACCTGGTGAAGGAATAGAACAGAGACTGTGCCATCGGATAGAGCGTCAGCACCAAAAAACCCAGCAACCATGGAGTCAAAAACAGGTAAGCGGCCAGGTTATCCGCATCTCCCCTGCGCCTAAGCCCTCGCCTTTGTCGCATGCGCGCTCCTTTCCGCCGCCCGGTACCCTGCCTGCGCTATGCCAGCACGCGGCCCGTGGGCACAAGCCCCTGCCCCATCTCTACAAATACAGGGCGCTCGTTGGGCGTGTCGTTGGGGGTATGTATGGCCAGGTACAGGCGGCCATCCGGCGTATCAAACAGCATGCCGTGCCCGCCGTCGGCCTCGTAGATGGGCGCGTCACTCTGCCGCCATGGGCCCAGCAGGTCGCCGATGGGCGATACGGCCATGCCGATGCAGTAATTGCCATGCGAACCAAAGGACGACCACAGCAAAAACAACGGCCCATCCCCCGCACGGTAGAGATAGGGGCCATCCGTCACATAGCTGCCCGGCGCGCGGCCTTGCAGGGGCGCAGCCCAGGGCGCGGCGCTCGCGGTAAAGAGCAGGCGGGGCGGCCCCGCCGGAGCGCTGAGATCCGGTTGAAGCGGCAAGGCACAAATTTGCCCGTCACCCACCTGCGCCCACTCGTGACAGAAGACCATCCACGGGGTATTGGAATCGGTTACATAGAGCGTGCCATCCAGGCATTGCCAGTCCCGCGGGGTCACCGGGCCGTCGCTGTGGGGTGCAAAAGGGCCTAGCGGGGTATCCGCCCGCAACACCGCGGTGCCCCGGTAACCCGATGTTGGTAAAAAGGTAGCAAACATGTAATACGCGCCCGCGTAGGCGTAAACCTCCGGCGCCCAGAAGTTGCGTTTTGACCAAAAGCCCGCCGGCGGACGAAAAGCGGGATACGGCCCATCAAAGACCGTCTGAGCCGTCAACGCCCCGCGCGCCACATACACATCAAAGCCCACGCCCTCCGCGTGCCAAATATCCTGATCTGTGGATCCGTAGAGATAGTAGGTGTCGCCCTGGCGAAGCATGAAGGGGTCGCGCATCTGTATATCGCGCAAGCTGGGCAAACCGGCCCCTCCTCTCCGTCTCGTGCAGGGCTGCAGCCGCCTATTGAAACCTTTGCGCAAATATTGTACAATAGGGGCATCAAGCGGGCACAGCAATCCCTTGGCTTGTTGAAATGTCACCATTGTAACCGGTTACATTATCTGCCCCCATTATAGCAGGCGAGCGTACGGGTTGTCAACAGCTTCCACAAAATTTTCTATGGATATCGCATCATTTCTTTTAGAAACAGTGGGCCGCTGGCCCCGCAGGAGGTGGGCGCCTTGACCATACGCGATATCGCGGCGCGCTGCGGCGTATCCGTGGCCACGGTCTCCAGGGTTATCAACAACAACCCCAACGTCAGCCCCAAGACCCGTGAAGAGGTGCTGGCCGTGATACAGGCGCAGGGCTACACCCCCAACGCTTTCGCGCGGGGGTTAGGGCTCAACACCATGCGCATGGTGGGCATCCTGTGTACGGATGTAGCCAACAGCTTCTACTCCAAAGCCGTCTCTTTGCTGGAGCGCAGCCTGCGGGTGAAGGGTTTTGACACCCTGCTGTGCTGCAGCGGCGCGCAGCTTGCCGATAAAAAAAAATGCCTGGAACTGCTGCTGCAAAAAAAGGTGGATGCGGTGGTGCTGGTTGGCGCAGCGTTTCGCGAAAAGGTGGATAACGGGCACATTGCCGCCGCCGCCGCGCAGGTGCCGGTGTTTTTGATCAACGCCTGGCTGGATCTGCCCAACGTCTACTGCGTCTACTGCGACGAAAAAGAAGCCATGCGCGCCAATGTGCATCACATGATTGCCGCCGGCGTGCGGCGCATTCTCTACCTGCACGACATGGTGGACTGGGCCTGGGCGGGCACGCAAAAGCTGGAGGGCTTTCGCCTGGGCCTGCAGGATTGCGGCCTGGCGGAAAACCCGGATCTGGTACGCACCACAGAGACCGGGGTGACCCCCGCCCAGGCCTTGGTGGATGCGCTGCTAATCCAGGGCGGGGGGTTTGATGGCATTATCGCCTCTGAGGATCTGCTGGCTGTGGGCGCGCAAAAGGCGCTGCTGGCCCACGGAAAGGTCATGCCTCTGATAGGTTTTAACGACTCGCTGCTGGCGGAGTGTACCACCCCCACCATCACCAGCGTCAACAACATGCTCAGCATCATCTGTCCCACCGCCGTCACCCTTCTGGATCGCTTGCTGGGGGGTGAGCAGGCCCCCGCCCGCATTGCGGTGTCAGCATCCCTGGTGCAGCGGGAGAGCTTTCAATTGGGCTTGTAACCGGCGCGGCGTGCGGCGGATCACACCGATTGCCCGTATGCCTTGATGTGTGCCTTTATTTTTTTCATCGCCCAGTCGTAATGGCTGGATGTTGCGGAAACGCAGTAAGCCCCAAGGCTTGATGTGCCCGTCCAAGCAAAGCGCCGGCTCTCAAACAGGTTCTCATTTGAGAAGCGCTCAATCAATGCCATCACCTTTTGGTGGCTGCCGCGCAGCATCCTCTCCGCCTCTTCATGGGGCGTGGACTGGTGTTTTTGCCAAAATGCCGCGTTCATTTGGGCGTACGTCTTCCAGTTATAAGGCTGCGGCAAAAACGGTTTTGTATCACCTGCCTGGTTTGCCTCAACCCAATGCAGCAATAACCGGTGCCATTCATACAGGTGAACGAGCACATCGCGCAGGTTTTTATCGCGCTGCCAGTGCGCCTCCCGTTTATTGAAATGATCGCCGAAGTCGAAGCTTGCATGCCGTTCATCATCCGTCATGACGCCCATGAGCCCCCACATTTTTTCAAACTGTTCATTCGCGGCTTTGATCAAATCCGCCTTTGTCGCTGGCCTGCCCATCCTTACAACCCCCCTCTTGGTTTTGCGCTTGACAACAGTTTATCATCTATAACATGACAACAGTACGTCATGGTATAGATGGCAATCCGCAGACATTCGTAAAGCGCAGCAACCGAAAAAAACGCTCCGCGGCCTCGCAGCGCAAAATTATACCTTCGCCAGTTCCGCATCAGGGACAGGCGTGGGCGCCATGCGCTCTACCTGCGCCATGGCGGCCAGCAACATGCTATCCGTGACCGGGTAGGGCAGCTTGCGCATATCCGGCCCGGCCAGGGTTTCCGTTATGACGGTAGCCAGGGCCGCTTCTTCGAAGGCGACGCCCATATCCGCCAGGCGGATGGGCGCGCCTACTTCTTGCAGAAAGGCGCGCAGAGCGGCCAGGCGCTTTGCATCCCCATCCAGGGCCAACTGCACCAGGCAGCCATAGCCCACCAGCTCGCCGTGCAGCGCGCGCGCCTCCACGCCGGGCAAGGCCCCCAGGCCGTAGCACACAGAATGCGCCACCGCGCCATTGTACTGCTCACTGATGAGCAGTGAGGTGTTGCCTGTGCTGACGATCACGCGCTGCAAGGCATCCGCCACGACGGGGGTAGCGCGCCCGGACAGGCAATCGCGGTAGGCCTGCGCGCCGGTGCGCAGCAGCGGATCAAAGATGGTCTCGCTGATGGCCCGTCCCAAGCTATCCGCATAACCAACCTCATCCCCGCGCATGGCAAAGGTGCACTCCAGGTGCTTGGCCATGGCATCCAGCATGCCCGCCCGAAAGTAGCGCGACGGGGCGGCGGCCAGCAGCGCGGTGTCGATGAAAGCCTGCCGGGGCGGCTCATCCGAAAAGATGAAGCGATCCAGCCTGCCATCCGCGTGGTAGACGATGGAGAGTGCTGTCACAGCCGCGCAGGTTGCCGCAATGGTGGGCACGGCGTACACCGGCAGGCCCAGGGATTGGGCCGCGGCCTTGGCCGCATCCAGCGCGCGCCCCCCGCCCACGCCCAGCACCGCCCCGGCCCCCGCTTGCGTAGCGGCCTGGGCGGTGCGTGCGATAGTCTCCATGGTGCAGGCACCGCCGTAAGGTATATACGCACAAATTTTTAACCCGGGCAGGCGTGGCCCGGCGGCGGCCCAACTCTTTTCGCCGGTGATCACAGCCACAGGCGCGTCGCCCAGGGCGGATGCCAAGGCCCCGATGGCATTCTCACCGATGGTGTAAGCGGAAAGCCGCACCGTATCGCCCGTTATCACAGCTTTTTCG
>JAITTS010000103.1 GCA_031286995.1 Oscillospiraceae bacterium | reverse complement strand
GCGCCAAAAGTATCCGGATGACCAGACCCTGGCCTCTCTCTATGATGAAGAGGCGCGCCAACTGCGCAAAATTGAGAGCTGGACGACCACCTTCGTGGCCACGCAAGAGTGCCTCGTCAGCTTCTACACCGATGGCTACGAACTGAGCCTCAACGCCAACACCTTCGCCGATATCACGCCGGATCAGGCCCGCGCCGTACTGGCTGGGCAGATGCTGGATATCGACACCGTATCTAGGGGCCGCCAGCCCATCTACCGCACCGTACGGCCAGATGTGTGGTACGTATTGATGCTGAATCGCGACAAGCGTTGGAATCCGATGGTCGGCCAAACCTACAAGATGCAGCTGGAAGGGTTTGAGAGCTACCTGGTGGATGCGGTGGTACAGTCCTCCACGCTGTCAGGGGGTGAGATGCTGGTGCGCATGCAGGTGAACACGGATGTGCGTCCGGTGCTGAACCTGCGCACCTGCCGGGTGGTAGTGGGCGAGTTTGTGGATGGATTATCCGTACCGCTGAACGCCCTGCGTTACCAGGGTGATATGATCGGCGTAGTGGTCAGCAGCGACCTTTCCGGTGAAATCTTTGTGCCGGTCATCGTTATTTCGCAAGATGAATACACGGCCTTTGTGCGGCCCGTATCCGCGGGGTCGCTCAGTTCAGGCCAAAAGATACTCACCTTTTAGCTATGGAAAAGGAGGCGCAACGATGCAGGAGAATCCGGCGCTGAGGCGGGATGGCGAACAGATCACGGCTCGGGCGGATGCGCTGCGGCGAGCGCTGGCCGAGGCGTCGGCCCAATGGGGTGTGCCGCCGTTGTTGCTGGCCGTCACCAAGGAGCAGCCGCCCGATCGCATCAATCTGCTGCGTGCGGCGGGCTTTGCCGACATCGCGGAGAGCCGCGTGCAGGATTGGCAAAAAAAAGCAAACTTCGTGCACCCGTTTTTCCAACTTCATTGGATTGGGAGGTTGCAAACCAACAAAGTAAAATATATAATAGAGAGCGTATGCTTGATTCACTCGCTGGATCGCCCGGCGCTGGCGGATGAGATTGGGCGTGTTGCCGTTACCAAAGGTTTGCGCGCGCCCGCGCTGGTGCAGATTAACGTGGCGGGCGAGGCGCAAAAGGCTGGCCTTGCCCCCGGGGATCTGTCGGATTTTTTGGCTGAGTACGGCCCGCATCCGGGGTTGTCCATCCAGGGGCTGATGGCCGTCATGCCGCAGGCGAAAGACCCCCAAACCTTGCGTCCGCTGTTTAGGCGGATGCGCACACTTTTCGATGATACGCAAAAGCGGCGGTACCCCGGCGTCACCATGCGACACCTCTCCATGGGCATGTCCGGGGATTGCATTGTAGCCGCCCAGGAGGGCGCCACCATCGTCCGGGTGGGCACGGCCCTCTTCGGCCCACGTCCGGCGCGGGTGTAACAGCAGTCAGGAGGAATCGCATGGCCCTTCGGGATATGCTTAGGCGCGCAGGCCAGATCATCGGCGTATTCGAGGAAGACCCCAACCAGGGGTACTACGAACAGGATTACGAGTTTGAAGAGAGCCTGCCTGAAGACGATTATGGCGCGTATGATGACGGCAGAGGCGGCTATGCCCAACCCCAGCAGCCCTACCGCCAAGCGCCCCAGTCCCAGGGCAACGTGCGTCCCTTTTCCGGCGGTAGGCAGCAGGCCTACGCGGATGACGGCTATGGCGCCCCCCCCAGGGCCCAGGCCAAGCCTAGGCCCCAGCCCGCTCAACGCTTTGCCGAGACGCAGGCTCAGCCTGCGCCCATCTTCGGCAATCAGCGCGCCAAGCGGCCCGCACCGGATAACGTGGTCAGCTTCAATCGGGATGAGAATACCGTGCCCCGCCGCCAGCACAGTGAGATCATCTACTGCGTACGCCGCCTGGAGGATTGCCAGGAGATCATCCAGGCTTTGCTGGATGGGCAATCCCTCTTTTTGAACATGGAGGAGCTGGACGACGTGCAGTACCAGCGCGTGCTGGATATGCTGGGTGGGGCCACCTTCGCTCTTTCCGGTACCATGGCCAAAATATCCCACCGCACCTACCTGGTGGCGCCCAGTAACGTGCACGTAGTCAATAGCTACTCGGGCGGTGGCGCCGCCGCTCAACCGCCGCCCCGGGGCGACTTTGCGGCGTTCCGTCATTAATATGAAGCCCCGCCCCGGGCCAGGGGTTAGATTGCGAAGAAGGTGATGCGCTTGTTCGGCCAGGTAATCGTGGGTGTGCTATGGTTTTTGCAGTTGGTGCAGTGGGTGCTGCTGATCTACTGCGTGCTCAGCTGGTTCATGCCGCCGCAGGGACGGCTGATGCAGATGCTGACGCGCGTGACCAACCCCATTCTGCATCCCATCCGCACGCTGCTGACGCGCGTGACCCACAGCTATCAATCCGGCATGTTCGCGCCCATCGTCGCCTACTTTTTGATATCGCTGCTGGGTGACATACTGGCGCGGCTGGGGGGATGGCTTCAGTTTTAGACGCGCCGGCCGTGGAGGCCCCTTTCCCGGCTAGGGTATTACATCACAAACAGCGAGGAGGACATTGATATGGCCGTTACCGTGAGATGATTGAGGAGAAAGAGTTCGTCATCAAGGACAGCGGATACGACCCCGATGAGGTGGACGAATTTTTAGACGAGGTGGCCGACGAGATCGAATCCCTGCAGCGGGAGCTCGACGCCCTGCGCGCCGAGCTGACAGCGAAGCCCCAGGCTACGCCAGCGCCCCACGCGCCCGCCTCTGCCACCGCGCCCACGTATCAGGAGGAGAACATCCGCGCCATCCTCATCAATGCCCAGCGCATTTGTGACGAAAGCATGGCTGACGCCAATGCCAGGGCCACGGAGATGGTGGAGAAGGCCAAGGACGAGGCCGATGGCATCGTCAGCGATGCCCGGGCTGAGGCGCAATCCATCACAGACGACATGGAGACCCTGCGAGCTGCCGCTGCGGATTACCGCGCGCGTTTCCAGCGCTTGGTGGATGATCAGATGCACGTGCTCAAGGCCGAAACCGAACTGTTTAAAAAGAGCGGCGCGCGCTGAGCGTCTCCTGCGCATGGAGCGGCCCCGACCGGGCCAATCTAACCCCACCCACAGTGCGGGAGGGGAATGCCATGGCGCAGAAGATAACCGGGCATGCCGGGCGCCTGCGCCGCAGGGCGCAAGAGTTGGGTGAGGCGCTTGAGCGCTTGCAGTTGACCGAGTATCTGCGTTACCTGGATGACGTGCGGCTGCTGTTGTGGCGCAACTTTTTATCGGGCCTGGCCCGTGGGGTCGGCATGGCGGTGGGTTTTACCGTCTTGGGTGCGGTGTTGGTGGCCAGCCTCCAACGCATCGCGGTGGATCGTCTGCCAGTGCTCGGCAAGTTTTTAGCTGATGTGGTGCGCTTGGTACAGGAGAATTTGGGCAGGCGGTAAGCCTTCCCTTCCCAGAACACCAAAGGGAGGATTTCCCATGCTTCGGACGTTATGGGCGGGGATCCTGGCATTCATGCTGGATCGGGTCAGCAAGGTATTGGCCATCCATTTCCTGGCGCCCAGCGGGCAATACGACCTGCTGCCGGGCGTGTTGCACTTGCGCTACACAGAGAACAAAGGCATGGCCTTCAGCCTGCTGGCCGCTACACCCTGGGTGCTGGTGCTGCTCTCCCTCGCAGCCATGCTGTTGGTCTGTTTTGCTCTGCGGACGGCCCTCAAGCATGGCCGCTTAGAAAACATCATGACCTGGCTGTTGCTGGCCGGCGGTACGGGCAACCTGGTCGATCGCCTGTTCTACGGTCACGTGGTGGATTTCTTTGAGATTCGCCCGATACCCTTCGCAATCTTCAACCTGGCGGATGTATTTTTGAGTGTGGCGGTGGCGGTGTTCATCATCCGCCTGTTGTGCCCGCCCACCCGCGAGCAAAGATCGGGCACAGATGAAGCCGAAAAAAGTACAAAAACTGGAAAGCGGGATGAAGGGCAAACACCGGCCGGGCAAGAGAGCGCAGAAGCGCCGGATCAGCCGCCACATGCAACGGCATGAGGCGCAGGTAACCCTGCTGGATGTGGACGCACGACTGGATGTGTTTGCCGCTGCCTTAGCAGGGGTTACCCGATCCCGCGCGGCGAGGTGGCTGACCGAAGGCCGCGTGGCGGTGAACGGCATCATCATACAAAAGGCAGGGTTCAGGTTGTCGGCAGGGCAGCGCGTGTCGGTAGATGTGCCGCCGCCCGCGCCATCCACCGTGTTGCCTGAGGCTCTGCCTCTTCACATCCTCTACGAGGATGCGGATCTTGCTGTGGTGGATAAGCCGTGCGGCATGGTGGTGCACCCAGCGGCGGGCAACGCCAACGGCACACTGGTGCACGCGTTGCTTTACCATATCCGCGATCTTTCCGGCGTGGGCGGCATCTTGCGTCCCGGCATTGTGCACCGGCTGGAT
>JAITTS010000070.1 GCA_031286995.1 Oscillospiraceae bacterium | reverse complement strand
ACCGAATGTCGGATACAGCGCCATTGCTATAGGCGATAGCATACAGGAATGTTTTTGAAAAGTCAAGCCAGAATGCAATTTTTTTCTTTGATTCCTGCAAATTTCTTTTGCTTACTATTTGAAGTGCTAAGCCAGCGCGGCCCCTGGCCGCGGCAGACTGAAGAAAAAGTCCAATTTCGAGAAATTTCCAATTTATAACCCCGTGATATTACGAGGTTTTTCCCAGCGAGTTTCCAGAAAAACGGGGTTTTTCTGCAACCTGGCGCGGCCCCTGGCCGCGGTTCAGCGTGGGCGGGCGCAGATTTTTACCGCGCGTTGGCTGCGGGCACCCTGCAAGCGTGCCCTTAAAATTTCTTGACAGCCGCGCGTACGCCCGATATAATGGAATAGTTTATTGCACGGATACGCGCCGGGCAGCCGGCGCTGTGGAGGATTCTTGATATCTAAAGGAGTGGTTTCGCTATGTTTAGAACCTATCAGCCCAAAAAACGTCAGCGCAGCAAGGTGCATGGCTTTCGCCAGCGCATGGCCACCAAAAATGGCCGCCGGGTGCTCTCTGCGCGCCGCCGCCGCGGCCGGGCTACCCTTACGGTGTAAGCCACCCGCGCTTTTGACCCTGCGGCCCGGCCCGGCCACACGCCACGTTTCGCGTCTGCGCCGGGCATCGGGCTTTTTGTGTGTATGTGGGCTCAGCCTGTGATGGGGGCGCTGTTTTGAACCGAGTGTACAGCCTAAAGAAAAACCGTCAGTTTCAGTACGTGTACCGCCGGGGCAAGAGCGCGGGCAGCCGCGAGTTGGTGTTGCTCTACGTGCGGGGTGGCAAACTGCAGGTGGGCTTCTCTGTCAGCAAAAAGGTGGGTAACGCGGTGGTGCGCAACCGCACCAAGCGCCGCATGCGCGAGGCCTTCCGCCCGCTGATAGACCAGTTGCCCGGCGGGCTGTACGTGGTGATTGCCCGCGAGGCGGCCGCACAGGCGAGCTTTCAGGCGATCGGGCGCTCACTGCGTTACCTGCTGCGCAAGCAAAGCCTGTTGCCAGGCGCCCCCGCATGAGGCGCGCGTTGCTGTGGCTTATCCGCTGGTACAGGCGGCGCGTAAGCCCGCTGCATCCCCCCACCTGCCGCTTTATCCCCACCTGCTCCGCCTACGCGCTGGAGGCTGTCGAGAAGTACGGGGCCGCCAAGGGCGGCTGGTTGGCCCTGCGCCGTCTGCTCAAGTGTCACCCCTTTCACCCGGGCGGGTATGATCCCGTCCCCTAAACCCGCAAGGAGGGCTATTTGAACCATGTGGAATGCGCTGTGCGACTTTCTGGCCTCCATCATCGGCCTGATCAACGGGGTGGTGGGCAATTACGGGGTATCCATCATCCTCTTCACCATCCTGATCAAGGGCTGCCTGACCCCGCTGGATTTGAAGAGCCGCCGATCCATGCGGCGCATGGCCGCCATCAACCCCAAGATGGAGGCGCTGAAGAAAAAGTATGCCAACGATCAGCAGAAGCTGAACCAGAAGATACAAGAATTGTATAAGGAAGAAAAGATCAGCCCCCTTGCGGGCTGCCTGCCCATGCTGCTGACCATGCCCATTCTCTTTGCCATGTTCACCGCTATGCGCAACGTGGCCAACATTGAGCTGGTCAAGCAATATTTGCAGATGATACACGGCCGGGTGCCCGCCACAGAGGCCTTTCTATGGATACGCAACCTGTGGATGCCCGATTCCTTCGCCGCGCCGGTGATGCCGGATTTTAACTCTCTGCGGGCCATCGGCCAAGAGGTATGGGTGCGCGTGAGCCAGGATCTGGTGAACGCCGGCACGCTGGCCCCGGATACGCTGCTTGCTTTTGCGGATAAGGCCGCCTTTGATGCCTTTATCGCAGGCATACAGAACGCCATCACCACCGCACCCAACTACGTGGCTTATCTGCAGCCTGTGCCGGGGTGGCAAAACGTCAGCATGCTGCTGTTCAGTTTCTCCGTGTTCGTCAAGAACAACGGCTACTTCGTGCTGCCGCTGTTCGCCACCGCCTCGCAGTACCTCTCGCAAAAGCTGATGACCCCCACCACAGGCGCGCCTGCGGCCGCCGCAGACCCCTCCGCCAACCCCAGCGCAGCCACCGGCAAAACCATGATGATGCTTATGCCGCTGATGTCGTTGTTCTTCTGCGCCACTTCTTCCTCGGCGTTTGCCATCTACTGGGTGGCATCCGCCCTGGTCGCTACGGCGCAGCAGGTGGCCTTCAACCGTTATTTCACCTGGGAGGAAAAAAAATCCGCCATCGCCGGGGAGGTAGGCATTAAATGAGCAAGCGTGAGTTTACGGGCAAGACCACGGGAGAGGCCATCAGCGAAGGCCTGCGCGCGCTGGGTTTGACCATTTCCGACGTGCACGTGGAGGTGCTGGAAGAGGGCGCCAAAGGCCTGTTCGGCTTTTTCGGCAGCAAGGGCGCGCGTGTGACCTTGACCCCCAAGGACGACGAAGACGATGCCCTGGGCCTGCTGGGCACCATGTCGCTGGATGACTACACCGCCCGCGGCGCCCACACAGCCCCAAAGCCGCCGCCTCAGGCCGAAAAGCCCCGGATGCAACAGGTGGAGAAGCCCGAAAGGTCGGAAAGGACTGCCCGCGAGCGCGCGCCAAGACCAGAGCGACCCGCATCCGGCGACGCCCCGGCCTTCCGTCCCGCGCCAGTTCAGCCGGATGTGCCGCCTGTGCTGCATGATCCGCAGACACCCCAGGGCCGCGCGCAGCAGTTTTTGATGGAGGCGACGCGCCTGATGGGGGTGCCCGTGACCGTGGATGTGCAGACCGACCCGGAGGGCAATTTGTTCGCCCAGATGACGGGCGATACCCTGGGCATCCTGATAGGCCGCCGGGGAGAGACGCTGGATGCCTTGCAATACCTCGCCAGTCTGCAGGTGAACAAGGCATCCGAGGGCTATACCCGCGTGACGCTGGATACGGAGAACTACCGCGCCAAGCGCGAGGATGCGTTGCGCCGCCTGGCCGCGCGTATGGCTGCTCGCGCCTACAAGACGGGCCGCAAGGTATCCATGGAACCCATGAACCCTTACGAACGCCGCATTCTGCACGCTTCGCTGCAGGATCATCCTTACGTCACCACTCACAGCGAGGGAGAGGAACCCAACCGCCACGTGGTCATCACCCTGAAGGATGGAGAAAAGTAGCGCCCTATGTTTGTGAAGCAATGCCGCGTGGTGCTGATGCCCGTGCTCTTGCTGCTGGCCGTGGTGTTCTTGTTTGAGTTAAAGTTTTCGGCCAGCGGGGTGCCTAACTTTGATTTTTTGTGGACGGCCTTGCTAGGCGCGTTGCTGGGCTGTGCCCTGTGTCTGCTGCCTCTGCTGGCCGGTACCAACAGCACGCGGGATCGCTACGCGGCCCCCTGGTGGTTTGCCTGCGCGTTGGTGCTGCTGGTCATTTTGTATCAATACTTCTGCACCATCCAAAACCCTGCGCCGCTACCCACCTTGCGATGGCTGCGCATCCGCACGCCTGCGCCGCTTTCCGGTGAAGGGGTGTTGCTGGGCTATCTGTTTGTCACCGCCGTGCGGGCGAAAAAATAACCTTAAAAATTGCATAATTTCCCTGCTTGGCCGCGTTGCGTATTGACAAATATTATTCTATACTATACACTGTGTCAATCGCATCCGCTGCTATTTGGTGGAGGGTAAGATCAGCATGAATACACTGTTGGCTGCAACCGCTACCGTTTCGTTCGCCGCCATCGTTTACTTGGGCGTCTATGTGCTTTTTCTGTGCCAAAGCCCGAAAAAAAATTATTTTTTGCTTTGTTTGCTGGCCGCCAGCGTGTGGATTCTGGGCCACCTGTTAGAGCTGTTAAGCAACTCCGCCGATGAGGCGTATACTGCCATCAGGCTTTTTTACCTGGGCTGTAGTTTCGCGCCCGTGCTCTCCTTTCTGTTCGTGGCGGATTATTGCGACGTCAAGCTATCCATTCCGTGGGTCAAGGTGCCGCTGATTTTGGCGTCTTTGGCGTGCGTTGTGTTGCAGTGGGGCACCAAGTATCACGGCTTGGTCTACACGCGCTACTGGTTTGATGATCAGTCAATCCATTATTTGGGTTTTCAGCCCGGTGCAGTCTACTACATGCTGCGCTCGCTGGCACTGGGGCTGTTGGCGGCTTCTTTCGTCATCATTCTGCGGCGCATGCGAGGCGCCGATGGCAAGCACCGCACCCAGCTATGGTTGCTACTCTTTTGCGCGGCCGCGCCCATCATAGGCGAAGGGTTTAATTATGCTCAGATGCTGCTGCGCCCCGACACTGTGTACATCTACATCGTTCCCCACCTCATGGCGCTCTCCAGCCTTTTATTTTACATTGCCGTCATGCGCTATGACATGCTGGATATCGTGCCCAAGGCTACGATGACAGCCATGTCGTACGCCAAAGAGGCCTACATTCTGCTTGATGAGCAGGGCCGCTATCTTTACAGCAACCGTGCGGCGTCGGTTATGTTCGCAGATATCATCAGCTTATCCAGAGGCGCGCCCATCGCGTACCTGGCGGATTGGCCCCCTTCCCTGCACAACTTGGCCGCACAGGAGGGGCAGGATGTGCCATTCACCCTGTATCAGGGTGACGCTGCCCGGTATTATCAGGCCAGCGTCAACGTCGCGTCCTTTAATCAGGGGCAGGTGGATGCCTATGTCGTTCTCATGCACGATGTGACGGAATCCGTCAGCATGTTCCAACAACTGGAGGAGGCGGCTTACACCGACGCGCTGACCGGCTTGTACAACCGTCGTCACTTTTTGGAGATGGCGCGCATGTACTTGGATAGGGCTACCCGATCCCAGCTATCCAGCTACGTGATGATGTTGGATCTGGATCACTTTAAGCTCATCAACGATCAATACCTGCACCCCGGCGGAGATGCGGTATTGCGGGCTGTGGCCGGGCACATGCGCGAGGCCGTGCGCACCTATGATGTGGTGGCCCGCTATGGCGGTGAAGAATTTTTGCTGCTGCTGACCGAAATTGAGCAAGAGCCTGTCATGCGCCTGGCCGAGCGCCTGCGCGTGCATATCGCCGATACGCCCATCCTCTTTGATGGATACGAGCTGCGCGTGACGTGTAGCATCGGCGTGGCGCTCTACAAACCGGATGAGGGCTTGGATGAGGCCATCTGTCAGGCGGATAAGGCCATGTACCGCGCCAAGGCCGAAGGGCGCAACCGCGTGTGCCTGTACGCTTCTACGTAAAACACCGCCGCATCGCAAGCCGATGCGGCGGTGTTTGAGGTTCTGTCCGTGCTTGCGCTACTTGGTGCCCTGGGGATTATCCTTCCAGAAGCCTCTGGGCTGCAGGGATTGCTTGCGGGGCGGACGAATGGCGCAGGCGCGCCTGCCGACGCCCTTGGGCGACTTGGACATGACCAGCACCTCGCCCTTAGCATGGTGCGGCACGCGCCGTTTATGCCGCAAGCTTCGTTTACAGCACCCTATCGCCGGCGATGGCCGCCGCCACGGGCGGGCCTGCTTATTCTACAAAGACCGCGGCATACCAGTTCTGCTCGTCATCCTTCTCGCGCAGGGGTGATAAGGGCAGGCCCAGACGGTGCGCGGTCTCAAACACGTTGATACCTACGCTGTGGAAGGCCGGGCGCGCCTTCTGAGGGAAGCGGCAGGGCTCCTCAGTGTACCCGGCACAGGTCTTGCACAGCCCGCAGTCGCTCAGCGAGAACGCCAGCGGATAGCCCGCCAAGAAGGCCTGGCGCTCTAACTCGTAGGATACGCGTTGGGTGGTGTGTTTATCGTGAGCGTGCACGACAATGCCCCAGCGGTAACGCGAAAACATATCCCGATATTCGGTCATGCTGGGGGTGCCGGGGCGGGATGGGCAGGTGTGCAGTTTGCCCCAATCGCTGCATCCGTACATGCACTTGAGCAGCGTGCGGGGATCATAGGCGATATCCGTCTGCGAAAAGGGCACCGCGTGCACCGCGCCCATGGACAGAGCCTGCGCGATCCACTGATCCCTTTGTTCCTGCCAAGACTGCGGCATCGCTTCATCAACCCCGGTCTCATCAAATGTTGTGCGCCCCCGGCGCAGCCGAGGGCACGCTTTGTTTGTGCAAAGGTTATTTATTCCCCAAGCCCAACAGATCTCGCGCCACGCGCAGGGCCTTGCTGGGCAGGGCCTGCTCTCGCTTAGCGGCCTGATACGCCCGCAACGCGCCCTGGCGGTAATCCTTATCCTGGGGTGAAAGGCGCACTGCATGGCGGTAACAGTTGTGGGCCTGATCAAACAAGTTCAGCGCGTACAGGGCCTGCCCATACAGGTAGTACCACTGGGCGGTGTGTTCCGTACAGCGGGAAAGGATGCGCACCGCGGATGCGTACATGCGCTGGTTGTACAGCCGCTCCGCCAAATGCAGGGTCTCTTGCAGGCCTGCCGGAACAAAGGGGCGCGCCGCTGGGCGGCAGGCCAGCTTCAGGGCTTCTTCGTAGGCCAGGTTCAGTTCGATCATTCTGGTCTGGGCGTGCACCTTTTGGCTCTCATCCAGCACCGCATCCGGATGATAATGCTTCGCCAGCCTGCGATAGGCCGTGCGCACCACTTGGGCGTCGGAATTCACCGGGATGCCCAAGACCAAAAAGGGATTGTGCATGACGTTTCTCCTCCAGAGTGGGGTAGAAGAAGCGCGAACCGCCGATGTGTATTTTAGTATACCATGGTTCGGCAAATTTGGCAAGTTGCAAACGCTCGGGGGAGTGGACAATTGAACACTTAAAGGAAATCGACAAGACCAAAAGGGACTTCGCCTTTGTCATGGGAAGCGCGCCAGCGGGATTTCGCTTGACCGAACTTATTGTAAGCA
>JAITTS010000046.1 GCA_031286995.1 Oscillospiraceae bacterium | reverse complement strand
CGCAGATGCTGCACCTGCCCGCCCTGACCATGACCCGCAAAATGGGGGATATCAATCAGGCTGTGGCCAAGCTGGGGCTTACCATCCGCGGCCTTTACGGCGAAGGCAGCGAAGCCCAGGGTGACCTGTACCAGGTATCCAACCAGATTACGCTGGGCCGCACCGAGCAGGAGATTGTGGAGGCCATACAGGCCGTGGGGAACCAGGTCGCAGAGCTGGAGCGCAAGCAGCGCCAGGCCCTACTGGAGAGGGATGCCGTGGGTCTGGAGGATGTGCTGATGCGCTCTGTCGGGGTGTTCACCCACGCCCGGCGCATGGACAGCAAAGAGTTTATGGAGCGCTGGAGCAACGTGCGCGTGGCCAGCGCCTTGGGCATGGTGAACGTATCTCTGACGGATTTGGATGCGTTGCTCTATGCGGCGCAACCCGCAGGGCTCATTCAAAAAGCGGGCAAAGATTTGACCGCCCAGCAGCGCGACCAGGCCCGCGCGGATCTAATCCGCGCGAGCCTGCGGGTCATACAATAGCGCGCGCAAATGCAAGCTATAGAACGGAGGAAAAGACATGAACAACTATTTTGATCGCTTTACGGAGCGCGCTAAGCGCGCCCTGGCCGGCGCGGAGCAGAGCGCAAAGGATTTGGGCCACGACTACGTAGGCACAGAGCACATTCTGTTGGGCCTCATGCAGGATCCCGGCGCGATTTTGGAAAAGATTTTGCAAGGCATCGGTCTGCCCCAGGTGCAGGATTACGTGCTGCGCATGGTGGGCCGGGGCGAGAGCGGCCAGCTTCGCGGCTATACCCCGCGCAGCAAAAAAATACTGGAAGCCGCTATCTCGGAAGCACACGACTTGAGCCACAATTTTGTGGGTACAGAGCACCTGTGGCTGGCCCTGATACGAGAGCGGGAGGGGGTGGCCGCTCGCGTGCTCGCGGATATGGGTATGGATCTGCGCGCCGCGCGCGAGCAGCTTTTGCAGGTACTCAGCGAGGCGGGGGATAGCGCCGCCGACCTGGATGGCAAGGGCGGAAAAAGCAACACCAAGACGCTGGATCAGTTTGGCCGCGACCTGACCCGCGCGGCGGAAAAGGGCGAGCTGGATCCGGTGATCGGCAGAGGGCGTGAGGTAGAGCGCGTCATCCAAATCCTCTCGCGCCGCACAAAAAACAACCCCGTGCTCATCGGCGAGCCGGGCGTGGGCAAATCTGCCATTGCCGAAGGTCTGGCACAGATGATCACATCCGGCGATATTCCTGAGATATTGCGCGGCAAGCGCGTATTCTCGCTGGATTTAGCATCCCTGGTGGCGGGCAGCAAGTATCGCGGCGAGTTTGAAGAGCGCCTTAAGAACGCCCTTGGTGAGTTGAAGAAGGCGGGCAATGTCATCCTGTTCATCGACGAGCTGCATACCTTGGTGGGTGCGGGCAGCGCGGAAGGGGCTATGGATGCAGCCAACATCCTTAAGCCCGCCTTGGCCCGCGGCGAGCTGCAGTGCATCGGCGCGACCACATTGGATGAATATCGCAAGCACATTGAAAAGGATGCCGCGCTGGAGCGCCGCTTTCAGCCCGTCACTGTGGGTGAACCCAGCCAGGATGAGACGGTGGAGATTTTGCTGGGCCTGCGCGATCGCTACGAGGCTCATCACAAGGTGCACATCAGCGATGAGGCCATCCGCGCCGCTGTCACCCTATCCAGCCGCTACATATCGGATCGCTTTCTGCCGGATAAGGCCATCGACCTGGTGGATGAGGCCGCATCCCGCGTGCGCATCCGCACCTACACCCCGCCTCTGGATGTAAAGCAGACCCAGGATCGTCTGGATGCGCTGCTCAAAGAAAAAGAGGAGGCCATCTCTCACCAGGATTTTGAGCAGGCCGCCAAACTGCGCGACCAGGAGAAGACCCTGCGCACAGAGATGGAAGCCTGCCGCAAGGAGTGGGAGGACACCAAGAACGCCCAACGCGAGACCGTTGGCGAGCAAGAGATCGCCCACATCGTGGCGGCCTGGACGGGCATCCCCGTCACCCAGTTGACCGCGGATGAATCCGCGCGCCTGCTGCGCCTGGAAGAGACCCTGCACCAGCGCGTCATTGGGCAGGAAGAGGCCGTGGGCGCAACTGCCCGCGCCATTCGCAGGGCTCGCGCCGGGCTGAAAGACCCCAAGCGGCCCATCGGCTCCTTCATCTTTCTCGGCCCCACGGGCGTGGGCAAGACAGAGCTGTGCCGCGCCTTGGCAGAGGCCATGTTTGGCGATGAGAACGCCATGATTCGCGTGGATATGTCCGAGTACATGGAAAAGCACACCGTCAGCCGTCTCGTGGGCTCGCCGCCCGGTTATGTGGGCTACGATGAGGGCGGTCAATTGACCGAAAAGGTGCGCCGTAAGCCTTACAGTGTCATCCTGTTTGATGAGGTGGAAAAGGCCCATTCGGATGTGTTCAACATCCTGTTGCAAATTCTAGAGGATGGCCGGCTGACCGATGCGCAGGGTCGCACGGTAGATTTTAAGAACACCGTGGTGGTCATGACATCCAATGCCGGGGCGCACAGCCTGCAAGATAGCAAGCGCATGGGCTTTGGGGATATCATGCACGACGAGATGGAGCAGGCCCGTAGCTACGAGCGCATGAAGGATGCCATCATGGGTGAGGTGAAGAATCTCTTCCGCCCCGAGTTTCTCAACCGCGTGGATGAGTTGATCGTATTTCACAGTTTAGACCAGCAGCACATTGAGCAGATCGCCGCGCTGATGATCGGCCAGGTGACCCACCGCCTAGCGCAGCAGGATATCTACCTGACCGTGCCGCAGGAGGCCGTGCGATACCTGGCAAAGGAAGGCTTTGATCCCAAGTATGGGGCCCGGCCTCTGCGCCGCGCCATTCAGCGCATGGTGGAAGATGCCCTGAGCGAAGAGATACTGGCCGGGCGTGTGGCGTTGGGCGACCGCGTGCGCGCAGAGATGCGCGAGGGCAAGCTGAACTTTGAGAAAGAGGGAACCGCTGCTGCGGATCGGGAGGAAGCAGCATCCGCTGCGTCTCCCAGCTAACCCCAATAGCGGCAGATACACAGCCGCTGGTTCACTCGTTCCCAACATCGAAAAAGTCCCCCCGCTCGCAAAAGCGGAGGGATTTCTTACGCCCTATGTTGCAGCGCTAGGCTCACTCTACAATCTTGTACGCAATGGCCTCAATGCTGGCTATTTTATCCACCCCGCCCACAGCAGCCACCACGCCAGGTTCGGCCAACAGGCGTACGGTCACTTGGCCGCCTGCGGGGATGCCCACATCAATGGTGGGGGCAGAGGGAACGGAGAAAAGCAGCGTGCCTTTTTCATTGTAGGCTGCGGCCACCACGGCGTAGTCAAACAAGGTTTCCGCAGTGTTGTTCTCAATGGTGACCTCCAAGCTGGTGGTCTTGTAACCGCCATCCAAGAAGGTGCCGTCCTTGGCTTGCGCATCCTTGACAGGCAGGTAAATGCTGTTGCCGTAGGAAGTCTGCCAAATAATAGATAATTTGTTCGCGCCGACTTCCTTCGCGTTCTCTTCGGGATAGGTGCCTGCAAAAGTTTGGATGTAGCCGGTTTCGCCGGGCTTGAGCAACGGTGGATACATGGCGGCGAAGGTATCTGAAAAGATCACTTCACCGGATCCAAAGATAGAGCCTTTCTTTTCCCAATCCACGGTGACGCTCTGAATCTCCAGCGGCACTGTGTCGCTATTGGTGATCTGCCAATAGCCCACGGGGCCTAGCAGATCGCCCTCCGTGACGATGCTGAAGGCTTCCTTTTTTACCTCTACCTTGCCGAAGGCGGCAAAAGCCAACGCGGGCACCAGCAACAACGCCAACAAAACCACCCGGCCGATCTTCTTCATGCTGAGGCCTCCTGACTGTACACGTTTATGAGCATGTACCCCGTATAACCGATTTGTGCGAAAAAAGGAACAGTTTTACAAAAATTTTCCCATACTACAGGTCGTCGGCATCCTGTACCGGCGCGTCTTGTGGGTCTTGAGGCACGCCTGTGTAGCTACCCAGCGTGTCGCTGGGGGCGTGCGCGGCTTCATCCGTTCCGGCGTAGGCGCGCAGCAGGTCTTGTATGCGCTTCCATAGAGTCAAGTTCATCCCTCCGTTTGCGGGTAGTGTGCCCCATCCGCAATAAAAATACGGCAAAACGCTCAAAAAGCCGTTGTCACCCATGCGGTGATGCGGTACAATACTGACATTGTACGACAGAGGGAGGGCGCGGGGGATGGAACTGCTGAAACAACGCATCCTGGCGGAGGGGTGCGCGCTGAATGCGGATGTGTTGCTGGTGGATTCTTTTTTAAACCATCAGGTGGATGTGGTGCTGATGCAGGCCATCGGCCAAGCGTTTGCGGCGGTCTTTGCTGGGCGCGGCGCTACGCGCGTGGTGACGGTGGAGAGCAGCGGCATTGCCCCGGCCATGGCCACGGCGTTCCACCTGGGCCTGCCCTTGGTGGTATGCAAAAAACAGGCATCCCGCATCCTGGCGCAGGATGTGTGGCAGGCCCAGGTGCGATCTTTCACCAGGGGCATACAGTATGAGTTGACCTTAAAGCGCGCCTTTATGCCCGCAGGGGAGAGGGTGCTGTTGATAGATGACTTTTTGGCCAGCGGCGAGGCCGCCTTGGGCGTGCTGAATGTGCTGCGCCAGGCGCAAGCCGAGTTGATAGGCGTGGGCATCGTGATAGAGAAGGCCTTTCAAAACGGCCGCAACCGCCTGGCCGAGCAAGGTTGCACCGTGCACGCCCTGGCCCGCATCGCCAAGATGGGGCCGGGCGAGATCGTCTTTGCGGAATGAAGGGATAGACCAAAGGGGGCTGTCCTGCTGGATTTTTTTTGGTGCTTCAGGAGTTGAACAGCGACCTCACCACCAAGCTGCTGAAGCAAGACAGAAGATATGGGCGACGGCAAGTTTATCATGCTCTTTGAGATGGTGGACGCCCGGAACAATTCCATGTATTCCGATGTGGTGAATATCACGGTCGAAGGCGGCGAGATTCAAATGGGCGGTGAATAGAGGCGGAAGCCGGTGAAAAACATTTTGCGCGGCGGATATGCGCGCTGATCCCGGCTTTGTGCGGCAGATTGGCGCCCACCGCCTGCGTTGATACTGAAACCGCGTCGGCAACGGAACGCGTTACGGACGCCACGGCTGAAACCTCGGCTACAAAACGGCCTATCAAGCAACTGGGTAACCAGGCGACCATCCGCAACTCTTAATTGGTTTTTCATGGTGGGCATTTAAACTTGCAATCTTCAAGATCTCCAAGCCCAGCGGCATTACTATTTGTATTTCTACTGCTTTTGCAGTATCCTGCTTTTGTTGTAGGTTCTCTTTCACAAGCTAATCTTACAACAAAAAGCGAGCCTTGTTTTTATGACAAAGCTCGTTTCTTTCTCGAAGGGGCCTTTGCTGCCCCGACAGCCCCCCTTGATTTGGTTTACGCGAAGGGGTTCTCTTTGGCGTACAACACATCCTTGGGCTGGTTATAGGCAACATCCTCCACGCCCAGGTAGCGCATAGCCGCGTAGAGTACCTTGCCGATGTGGGCAAAGGCTACGCTACCGTGGTGGGGATAGCGCTTCTCAATCAGCACATGGCGGTAGAAGCGGCCCATCTCCGGTATGGCAAAGATGCCGATGCCGCCGAAGGAGCGCGGGGAAACCGG
>JAITTS010000002.1 GCA_031286995.1 Oscillospiraceae bacterium | reverse complement strand
TCAATCGGCATCTGTGCCACGCGCGGGCAGCGCCGCGCCCAAACGCTTTTTGCGCAGGTATGGCAAGCACTACGCGGGGCTCGCGCCTTTCCTGGCCCTCTTCGCGCTGTTCATTCTGTACCCAATGTTCTATGGGCTGGTGATGAGCTTTACGGATTGGTCCACAAAAGTGAACGCCAAGACCGCTTTTGTGGGGCTGGATAACTTTCGTGCGGTGCTGGGCAGCGGTACGCAACAGGGCAGGCGCTTCCTCACCTCGCTGGGCAACCTGGTGTGGTTTGTGGCGCTGGTGGTGCCGCTCAACCTGTGCCTGGCCACACTGATCTCGCTGGTGCTCAACCAGTTTACGGGCAGGCTACACAACTTTTTGCGCAGCGCCTACTTTGTGCCCTACATCGCGCCCTTCTTCCTGGCCACCGGCGTGTGGCTGTGGATGATCTCGGCCAATACCGGCGTGGTGTCGGTTCTGCTGGCTGGCCTGGGTATCGGCCAGGGCGTGGTGTGGCGGCTGACGCCGGGTTACTTTCTGGCGCTGATGATCATGGTGGATCTGTGGCGCGCCATCGGCTTTAATATGATCATCCTGACCGCTGGCATGAAGAACATCCCAGAGGAATTGTATGAGGCATCCACCATTGATGGGGCCACCACTTTTCAGCAGTGGTTCCGCATCACCCTGCCCATGTTGGAGCCGGTGCTGTTCTTTGTGATTATCAACTGCTTTATCGGCGCTATACAGGCCTACGACATTCCCTGGGTGCTATCCAACAGTAGCGCGGTGGGTGTCATAGGCGGCAAGCAGGCATTCGCTAGCTTCCCGGTGATGGAGATCATTGGTAACGTTTACTCCGGCAAGGCGGCGAACTTGGGCCGGGCATGCGCCCAGGGCTTGGTGCTCATGGCGATCATCTTTCTGATTACGGCGGCGCAGGTCGCGTACCGCGGCCGCCGCAGCCGGGTATAAGGAGGGCTGCCGCATGAAAAGAACTTCGCCCCCCGCTATGGCGCTGATCGTGGCCTTTGGCCTCTTTTGGCTGGTGGTGTGCCTGCTGCCCTTCTGGCAGCTGGTCAGCGTCACCTTCTCCACGCCGGATCGTGGCATCGCCGCCACCTTTTGGCCCAACAACTTCGCTCAGGGCATACAGAACATACAGGATGCCGTCGCGCAGACAGGTATCCTGCCCTCCATGGGGCAGACGTTTTGCTATGTGATGACCGCCATCGCCGGCATGCTGCTGGTCAGTTCCCTGGCGGCTTACGAACTCAGTTGTTTCCACTTCCCGGGGCGCGGCGCGGTGTTTATGCTGATACTCTCCAGCATGATGCTGCCGGTGATCGTGTACATCATTCCGCTCTTTCGCTTCGTGTTCAAGCTGGGTCTTTCGGATACGCTGCTGGGTCTGGCCATCCCGTTCATTCCATCCGCTTTCGCGGTGTTCATCATGCGGCAGTTTTTAGAGAGCCTTCCGCGCGATCTGATAGAGGCTGGCGAGATAGACGGGGCATCCCACTTCGGCATATTCTGGCGCATCGTGCTGCCGCTGATGAAGACGCCGGTGATGACCGTCGCGATCATTCAGTTTATGCAGATTTGGGGCACCTTTCTGTGGCCCACGCTGGTGGGCGGCACGCGCTGGAAGCCAGTCAGCGTGCTCATAGCGGGTCTGCTGGGTGATGGATCCTGGCTGGAAAGCCGTGTCAAAATCGCGGCCATGCTCGTCAGCGCTGTGCCGTTGGTGGCGGTATACCTGTTCTGCCAGCGATACATTGTCGAGGGCATTGCTACCTCGGGATTAAAAGGTTGAAGGAGAATGCACATGAACAAGATGCTTACTTACTGGCAGACGCAGCCGGGCATCCTGCGCAGCGTGTTTGAAAACCGCAAAAGCCTGACCGTGCCCTTTGTTGAGGCCTTTGAGCGCACAAAACCCGACAGGCTCTACATCGTGGGCAGCGGCACATCCGGCAATGCGGCCACAGCCGCCGCGCCGTACATGCAAAAGGTGCTGGGCATTGAGGTGACGGTGATCACGCCCAGCGTTATCCCGCCCATTTATGCCAAGCGGCCGCTCATGGTTTATTTGTCCCAGGGCGGCTCATCCACCAACACCCTGGCGGCGATGGAGCAACTGGGGCAGTACCCCTTCGTCACCCTCACGGGGGAACAGAACTGCGAGATTGTAAAGCGCGGTGAGCATCACATGCTCATCGGCTGCGGGCAAGAGCTTGTGGGACCCAAGACCGTGGGCTACACCGCCAGCGTGCTCAGTCTCTACGCTTGCGCGCTAGAGGCTGCGGCGGCTGTGGGCGGCATCCCCGCGGAGGCATACCAGACCGCGGTGGCGGCGCTGCAGCAGGCCATCGGTGACATGCGGCAGAACATTGAGACCGCCAGGGCATGGCTGGATGAGCGGGAGGCGCAGTTTGCCAATGTGCACAAGTACGTGCTGGTGGGCAACGGCGTGGCTGCCCCTTGCGCGGCGGAGGGCGCGCTGAAGCTGCAGGAGACCATCAAGGCCCCCGCTATCGCCTTTGAGATGGAGGAATATCTGCACGGCCCTATCCTGATGACCGATGAGGGGCTGTGCGGTCTGTTCAGCATCTCAGGGGATGCGCAGCAACTGCAGCGCATCACGCAGCTGTTCTACACCCATGCGGATTATTCGCCCTACGCTTACGCGGTGGCGGGCGAGGGCGCGCTGAGCGGTAAAAACGTGTTGAACTTGAAGCTGGGCGACAGGGAGGAGACGCACGTGTTTGCCTTTATCTTGCTGCCTCAGCTGTTATCCGCCCGCATGCCGCTGGCGATGGGCATTGGCGAAGG
>JAITTS010000186.1 GCA_031286995.1 Oscillospiraceae bacterium | reverse complement strand
GCGGTATTGAAGAAAATCTCAATCAAAAATCTCAGCGTTCGCAGAAAAATGATGAAAGCCGCACGTGATCCTGGCTTCCTTGCGGGGCTGCTCTTTCAAAAGTAAATGCTCTTGCCCTGTTTTTCCATCCCCAGGCTTGACCGCCACCGCGCAACCTGCTACCATGTGCATGAGTACATCCTACATCCCAGCGGCGAAAGGCGGAAAAGCGCATGCGCGATGGTTTTATCAGGGCAGCGGCGGCCACGCCCGGCCTGCGCCTGGCGGATACTGACCACAACCGTGGCCAAATCGCCTGCCTTGCCCGGCAGGCCGCCGGGGAAGGCGTATCCATCCTGGTTACGCCCGAGCTCAGCCTGACCGGTTACACCTGCGGCGACCTGTTTTTTGACCGCGCGCTGCAAAACGGCGCATTGCGCGCCCTGGAGGGCCTGCTGCGGGATACTGCGGAATTGCCCCTGCTGCTGCTGGTCGGCCTGCCCGTGGCCCACGGGGGCAAGTTGTACAACTGCGCCGCCGTGCTCTTTGGGGGCACGTTGCTGGGGCTTGTGCCCAAGAGCCATTTGCCCAACTATGCGGAATTCTACGAACGCCGCCAGTTCACCCCCGCCTTTGCGGGCGTGCGGCGCTACAGCGGCGGCCCTTTTCGAGATGTACCCTTCGGCACGGATATCCTCTTTCACGCCGCCTCCATGCCAGGTGTGGCGCTGGCCGTGGAGCTGTGCGAAGATCTGTGGGCGCCCGCCCCCCCAAGCATTCGCCACGCCCTGGCCGGGGCCACGGTGATCGCCAATCTTTCCGCCAGCAACGAAACCATCGGCAAGGCGGATTACCGCCGCAGCCTGGTGACGGGGCAATCCGCCCGGCTGTGTTGCGGTTACCTCTATGCGTGCAGCGGCGCGGGTGAATCCACCACAGACCTGGTGTTTGCCGCCCACAACCTGGTGGCGGAGAACGGCCTGTGCCTGGCGGAGACCCCGCTCTTTCAGGGCGGCATGGCCGCAAGCGAACTGGATGTACAGCGCGTTGCCCACGAGCGGCAGCGCATGAACAGCTTCCCCGCCGCCACGCCTGCCGGGTACGAAGCGGTGACCTTTGGTTTGCCCCTGCGCAAAACCGCGCTCACCCGGCCCATATCCCCCGCGCCCTTCATCCCCGGCGGCCCCGGCGCGCTGGATGAGCGGTGCGAGACCATCCTCTCCATCCAGGCGGCGGGCCTGGCCGCGCGCCTGCGGCATACCCAGGCCCGGGCTGCGGTGCTGGGCGTATCCGGCGGGCTGGATAGCTCCCTGGCGCTGCTGGTCTCAGCCCGCGCCATGCGGCTGCTGGGCCGCCCCGCTACGGATATACTGGCCGTGACCATGCCCGCCTTTGGCACTACGGCCCGTACCCGCCAAAACGCCCAGGCCCTGGCCGAAGGCGTGGGCGCGACCTTTTTGTGCGTGGATGTATCGGATACCGTGCGCCGCCATCTGGCGGATTTGGGGCGGGATGAAAACCAGCCAGACGTGGTGTACGAAAACGCCCAGGCCCGCGTGCGCACCCTGACGCTGATGGATTTGGCCAACCAGCACAGCGGCATTGTGGTGGGTACGGGTGACCTTTCGGAACTGGCCCTGGGTTGGGCCACCTACAACGGCGACCACATGAGCATGTACGGTGTCAACGCATCCGTGCCCAAGACGCTGATCCGCCACATCGTAGCCTATGAGGCGCAGGCCCAACCCCCGCTAGCCCCCGTACTCGCCGCCGTACTGGATACCCCCGTCAGCCCAGAGCTTCTGCCCGCGGTGGATGGGCAGATAACCCAGCGCACGGAGGATATTGTAGGGCCCTACGAGCTGCACGATTTCTTTCTCTATTACGTATTGCGCTGGGGTTTTGCGCCGCGCAAGGTGCTGCGCCTGGCCCGCGCCGCCTTTGCCGGGCGCTACGACGGCCCCACGCTGTTGGCCTGGCTGCGCGTATTCTACCGCCGGTTCTTTGCCCAGCAGTTCAAGCGCAGCTGCCTGCCGGATGGCCCCAAGGTGGGCTCGGTCAGCCTCTCCCCGCGCGGGGATTGGCGCATGCCCAGCGACGCAGCCGCGACCCTATGGCTGGCCGAACTGGAAGCGTTGCCCGAGACGGAAAAATGATGCGCAACAAGAGCGCCTCGCCGGCTGACGGTGGCGGGGCGCTCTTGTTTTGCCTGTTTTCACCTATTCCGATTTTTTCTTTCTGCGCGCGGCCCCGGTCACCACGATTTGCTGCAGCCCCACAAAGATGAGCAGCAGTGTGCCGATGGCGATCTTGCCCCACCAAGAGTTCAGGTCGCCCTGAAAGGTAATGAGGGCCGGGATGATGGACTTGAGCATCACACCGAACAGGGTGCCGATCATGTACCCTACGCCACCGGTGAGCAGTACGCCGCCGATAACCGCGGATGATATCACATCCAGCTCCGCGCCCATCAGGGAAAGATTCCAGCCGGATTTTACGTACAGTGCGTAAGCAATGCCCGCTATCACGGAGCACAGCCCGTTGAAGCCGTACACCAGCACCTTGGTGCGCGCCACGGGCAAGCCCATCAGCTTGGCGGATTGTTCGTTGCCGCCTATGGCGTACACGTTACGCCCGAACCGCGTCTTTTGCAGCACAATGATGCCAATGATCAGCATCGCCACAAACAGCAGCACATTCAGGTTGATGTAGGCGACGGGCTTAATCTTTACCCATTCGCCATCCACCAAGTGCACAAAATTGTACTTCCAGCCAGCCAGGGCGTCGATCATGCCGTTGTTGATGGAGATGGACTCCCGGCTGATGAGAGAGCATACGCCCCGGGCCAAAAACATGCCCGCCAGGGTGGTGATGAAGGGGGGCACGTTCAGGTAGTGAATCATTGCCCCCATCAGCGCGCCCAGGCCCACCCCCACCACCAGAGCGAAGGCGATGCACAGCAGAGGATGGACGCCCAGCACACTGTTGCCGTAAGCGATGAACATGCCGGTGAGAGAGGCCACGGCGCCGACGGATAGGTCGATGCCGCCCGTGATGAGCACCATGGTCATGCCGATGGCGGAGATGCCCACATAGGCGTTGTCGATGAACATGAGCATAAAGGTGCGCAGGGTGGTAAAGCCCTTTTCGCCGTAGAGCAGCGCGCCCACCAAGTAGGTGAGCAGAAAGATGCCCACTGTAGCGTACACCATGAGATACTTGGGGTTGGTGAGAGAGCGGAACGCCGCCGGGCGCTTTGCTTTTATGTTGGCGTTAAGCATGATACGCACCTCCCGCGGCGGCCTCGGCAGACTTGAGGGGCTTGCGGAGGCCGGCCATCCACTTGCGCACGGGCTCGGATTGCAGCACGATCACGACCGCGATGATCATCGCCTTGAAGGCCATAATGGCATCCGCCTGTATGCCAAAGTAGTACACCAGGGTGGTGATGGTGCGGATAATGAGGGAACCCACCACCGTGCCCGCCAGGCTAAACTTGCCGCCAGACATGCTGGTGCCGCCGATAACCACCGCCAAAATAGCATCCAACTCGTAATTAAGCCCGGCGTTGTTAGAATCGCAGGAGGAGATGCGGCTGGCGTAAATGAGGCCCGCGACACCCGCTAAGAGGCCGGTAAGCGTGTAGGCGATGAGGATGATGCGATCTGAGCGCAGGCCCGATACCCGGCTGGCGTTGCGGTTGATGCCCACGGATTCTACGAACATGCCAAAGGAGGTGAGCCGGGTGAACAGGGCCACGCCCGCCACAACCACCGCGCTGATGATGATGGGCATGGGCAGGGCGAACAGGTTGCCTTGGCCGATCACCTGAAAGGGCGCGTACAGGGTGGTGAATTGCTTGCCGTTGGTAGCGATTTGCGCGATGCCCCGGCCCGCCACCATGAGGATCAACGTGGCGATGATGGGCTGCATTTTAAATTTGGCGATGAGCACACCGTTGAACAGGCCCATCACAAGGCAAATGGCCAGCGGTACCAGCAGCACCAGGTAGAAGGGCTGCACGGTGTAGTTTCCGGGGGTGTTGTACACCGTCACATCCCATCGGAGAAACTTCAGCGCATAGGCCCCGGATACCGCCACCAGCGCGCCCACCGAAAGATCCGTACCCCCCAGGGCAATGACCAGCGTCATGCCCATGGCAATGATGGTGATCTCCGCCGAGCGGTTCACCACGTCGATGAGGGAACCGTACAGCATGTGCGTCTCTGGCTGGTACTCTATTTTGAAGAACTGCGGTTTCCAAAGCAGGCACACCAATAGAATGAGCGCCTCGGCGATGATCGCCCAGGTCAGCTTGGATTTTAAGAGGGACTCCCGGTTCTTCACGCAGACTCACCCGCTTCCCCGGCAATAATGCCCATGATGTCGGCCTGGGTACAGCCCTCGCCGGGTAGCTCCGCGGCCTTTTCGCCCTCGCGCATCACCAGCACCCTGTTGCTGCAGCGGATGATCTCATCCAGCTCGGAACTGATGAAGAGCACCGTCATACCCTCGCCGCACATCTCCAGCATCAGGCGCTGCACTTCGGCCTTGGCCCCCACGTCGATGCCCCGGGTGGGCTCGTCCAAAATCAACACATCTGGGTTGGTGGCCATCCACCGGGCCAGGATCACCTTTTGCTGGTTGCCGCCGGAGAGCTCACCCACGCGCTTTTCCGCATCCGGCGTGGCGATGGAGAGCATCTTGATGTACTTGTCGGCCAGGGCGTTCTGTTCCCTGCGGGACATGGGCTTGAGAAACCCACGCTTAGCCTGCACCGCCAGGCAAATGTTCTCGCGCACCGAGAGGTCGCCGATAATGCCATCCTTCTTGCGATCCTCCGGGCAAAAGGCCATTTTGCGGTTGATGGCATCCAGCGGTTCTTTAAACCGGACGCTCTGCCCCCCCAGTTTCATCGTGCCCTGGCTGGGGCGGGTGACGCCAAAGAGCATTTCCGCCGTCTCGGTGCGGCCTGAACCCAGCAGCCCGGCAAAGCCCAACAACTCGCCGCGCCTGGCGGATAGGGAAATATCCTCTACCTTGCCGGGGAGACCCATATGATCCGCCTCTAGCGTCACCGGCGCATCAGGCGGCTGCTGCGCGCGCTTGAGATTGAATATTTCGTTGATATCCTTGCCGATCATGCGGGATACCAGATCCAGCTTGGTGATCTCGCCGATGGCGAAAGCCCCCACCAGACGGCCGTTGCGCAGCACCGTGATGCTGTCAGAAATCTCAAACACCTGATCCAGAAAGTGTGTGATGAAGATGATGCCAAGGCCCTGGGCCCGGAGATCCCGCATCACGGCGAACAGGCGCTGCACCTCGTGATCATCCAGGGAGGAGGTGGGCTCATCCAGAAT
>JAITTS010000171.1 GCA_031286995.1 Oscillospiraceae bacterium | reverse complement strand
GACCCCGCCGCGGTGGAGGCGGTCATGGAGGGGCTGATCCTTTCCGGCGTCGCCATGGGGTTCGCCCAAAGCTCGCGCCCGGCCTCCGGCCTGGAGCATTATTTCTCCCATTTGTGGGAAATGATGGCGCTTGAGCAAGGCCAGACCAGCGATCTGCACGGCATCCAGGTCGCCATCGGCGTCAACCTCACGCTTTGGCTGTTGGACAAGCTGCTCGCCGGCACGCCGGACGAGGCGTTTGCGCGCCGGCGCTTGGCCGCGTTCGATGCCGCGGCTTGGGAGGGCACGACGCGGCGCATCTTTGGCGGCGTCGCGGATACGATCCTGCGCAACGAAGCGACGCTGTTCCATAAAAACGAGCCGGGAGGGGCTCTTAGGCGGATCCAGGCCAGCGTGCGGCAGTGGCCGGCCATCGCGCGGGCTGCGCGGGAAGAATTGCCTGCCTCCGAGGATCTCCTGGCGCTGATGCGGGGGCTGGAGATGCCGATATGGCCCGCGGATATTGAGATCTCCCCTGCCAAGGCGGCGGACGCGCTGATCGGTTCCAGGGAGATCCGCGACAAATACTTAACCAGCTCGCTTTTGTGGGATTTGGGCCTGCTGGAGACGTATGCCGCCGATCTTGAAAGGATGCTGGGCGCGCCGGGAATGCCGGCAAACGAAAACGATTCTCCGGCAGCGCGGCGGATGGGTAATCCGCCGCCTGCCGAATGATCCGAACAATCTGTAATCTGTGATTTGATCTGTGATTTGCGATTTGTGAATTGACATTTGACCATCGGGCGTCTAAAATAATATAAACAGCGTGCGGGCGTGGCGGAATGGCAGACGCGCCAGACTTAGGATCTGGTGCCGCAAGGCGTATGAGTTCAAGTCTCTTCGCCCGCACCACCCTTTCTTTGCGAGCATGGAGCGACCGTGCGGTAGTAGCTCAGTGGTAGAGTGCCACCTTGCCAAGGTGGATGTCGCGAGTTCGAATCTCGTCTACCGCTCCATTCGCGGGTGTAGCTCAATGGTAGAGCTCCAGCCTTCCAAGCTGGTCACGTGGGTTCGATTCCCATCACCCGCTCCAGGCGGCGGGTGGTGGGGTGGCCCTGCCCGCCACATGCGCCATTAGCTCAGTTGGTAGAGCACCTGACTCTTAATCAGGGTGTCCCGGGTTCGAGTCCCTGATGGCGCACCACGTCGCTGCGGATCGCATCTCGTTCGCGGCGATTTTTTTCAGCCAAACGGCTTATTTTCTTTCATCATGGCTTTTGAGCTTTGGATTCGATAAAATCAGCCGCGCGCTTTCGGCAATTACCGGGATATGATCAGCGGTGTCGGGGGAGGGAAGATCATGATCCGCTCTGCACGGCTTGGGGATGCGCCTGCACTGGCAGACATGTATCGCTATTATGTGGAGCGATTTCCATATTCCTTTGAATACACGGCGCCCGATGCGGCGGAGTTTGAACGCCGCATCGCGGAGACACAGCGATTCTTCCCTTTTTTGGTGTGCGAACGGGATGCCAAGGTGTTAGGGTATGCATACGCCCATTTCTATCATCCCCGTAAGGCATACCAGTGGGTGTGTGAAACCTCGGTTTATACGCGGCATGATTGCATGCAGCGTGGTGTGGCGCGCGCGCTGTATGATGTGCTGCTGCCCGCGCTGAAATGGCAGGGGTTTGCGAAGGCCTTTGCGATATTGGGCTGCCCGAACGAAGGAAGCGAGGCGTTCCATCGAAAACTGGGTTTTTCACTGCTTGCGACCTTTCCGGATATGGGGTATAAAATGGCGCAATGGCATGATGTCAAATACTTCGTACGGGCTTTGAACCCGGTGACGGATTATATGCCTCCGCCACGGCCTTATGAGGATGTTAGCACGGGATAAGATTCAGCTAGGCATCAGGGCTTTAGCTGAATTTCTTATTGTATGCCGGGCGGTGTGATGGATGAAGGATATGGTTGTGGAAGGTATCGCGGTGGCGGTTACACAAAAAAAGATGAAGAGCATGCGCCTGTATGTCAAGGCGCCGGATGGCTGCGTACACCTTTGCGCGCCTTTGGGCACGCGGTGGGAACTGATGGAGGCCTTTGTGCGGGCAAAGCTGGGCTGGATACGCGCGCAGCAGGCACGCCTGGCGCAGCTGCCCCCGGCGAAAACACCGCAATATGTGCCCGGCGAAACGCTGTGGCTGTGGGGTCGGCCTTACACCCTGCAGGTACAGAGCGGCGCGAAAAACACTTTGGAGATTCAAGGAGACGCAGTGGGAGGGGATCACCGGTTTGCGCTGCGCCGAGTGGCGCATCAAAAACATGAAGACCCGGTGGGGCAGCTGCAATACCCGCGCCAGGCGGATCTGGTTGAATCTGCAGCTGGTGAAGAGACCGCCGGAATGCCTGGCCTACGTGATTTTACACGAGCTTATCCATTTGGTTGAACACAACCATGGCCCCCGCTTTTACGCGCAGGTAGCGCGCTACATGCCAGATTGGCGGGTCTGCAAGCAGCGCTTGGATGAGCGCCCGCCGGGCTGGGCGTGATGCCGCCGGGGTAGTGCGCTCATGCACGGGAGTATCCAAAGAGCGCAGAGGATGATATGATATAAACATGAGAATAGCAAAAGAGAATGCGGCGCGTCGCTGCCGGGAATGTGGGAAAGCCGAGAAGCAAGTGAACGCGGAACGAAATCGGTCCGGTACGCAACGATGCTATTGCAACGAGTGCAAGAAGTATTACACGTTTGAAGCGAAACGAAATGCCTACGATGAAGAAACACGCAAGCAGGCCCTAAAAAGCTGCTGTTGATGGCCGCGCCGCTCGCCGTGGGCCGGTTGATTCCGCACGCTCTTTTAGCGTATGTTTCGCAGTGGCCGCTATGGATATTTAACGTGTTGCCGGCTGTGCCAAATCCGTTGATAACGGAGGATGGCCCGTTCTTCGTCTTGCTGGGTGTCCTGTTCTACGTGTTCAGGGAAAAACGCCGGCTGCACATCCTGCTGCTGGCCGCGTATGCCGCTTGGACTTTTTTTGCCGGCGACCCAATGCAGTGGATAATGGTCTTTGCCGCAATACCACCCATGCTGTTCTACAACGGCAAGCGGGGCGGGGGCAATAAATACTTTTTCTATATCTTTTATCCGGCGCATATGTACATCATTTACACGGTGGCATGGTTCATGCGCGATCGCACGGCGGGCTAGCGCACACACTGCGCGGGGGTAAAACGGCCATGGAAGGGCCGGCTCATTTCGCCGTGCCCGCCCGGTTGCGCGCCGCAAAGCCGTAGTGCGGCATATCCACGCCGTAATAGTGTTTTATGTACCTGCCGCGAATCGTCATGCCGTTGCGGATCGCCACGTTCATGGAAGCGATGTTGGTATCGCGGATGATCGACCAAACTTCTTGCGCGCCCAGCTTTTCAAAGGCGTATCGCTTGCAGCCCTGCGCGGCTTCGGCGGCGTATCCTTTGTGCCAATGGTTTTTTTGAAACAGGTAGCCGATTTCCAGCACCTGCCGTCCATCAAAGGTTTGCGCGGCAAGCCCGCACTGGCCGATCATCGCGCCCGTCTCTTTTAAAACAACAGCCCAAAGGCCGTAGCCATACGCTTTGTAGCGGTCAAGCTGGCGGTTCAGCCATTCCCGGCACTCTTCGTCGCTGAAGGCGTGCTCGTAGGCGGCCATCAACTCCGCATCCTGCAACATCGGGGTGAGTGCGAGGTAATCGTCCGGTGTCATTTCCCGGGTATAGAGCCTGTCGGTTTCGTAGATGATCGCGGCCTGCGCCATGCGGATCAGCCCTCCTTTTTCGGGGCCATTTTATCATGAAAGGGCACAAAAATCCACCGGAACATTGCGCCGCCTCTTGCCAACCCACCCGCACGGGTGATATACTATGCCCAACTTCACATCAAATGGCAATGAAAGAGACAAGGCCCGCGCACAGGTCAGCCCCCAGAGAGGGCGGCCCCGGCTGCAAGCCGCTCGGCTGACCTGCGGGAAATTCACTCTGGAGCCGCTCCGCTGAAGCTGAAAGCCCAGGCGGGGCCGGGCACGAGCCCGTTAGCGAAACGAGGCCTTCCGCGGCGTTGCCGCGCAAGGTAAAATTGGGTGGTACCACGATGCGCTTCGTCCCATGGGATGAGCGCTCTTTATTTTACCGGCCTGAATCCGTCAAAGAAAGGAAGACGCTGCTATGAACGTGCAGGAAGCCATCGTATCACTGCTGCAGACCGTGCAGGAAGAGTTGCAGCACATCGCCGATTCGCAGGGCTTGGAGGGGGTGCGCTTGCGCATGCTGGGCAAAAAGGGCGAGCTGACCGCCCTGCTGCGCGCCATGGGCCAGGTGCCTCCGGAGGATAGGCCCGCCATCGGGCAGATGATCAACGAGGCGCGCGAAAAGGCTGTGGCCCTGCTGGATGCGCGCGGGCAGTGGATAGCGGCCCGGGAGCGCGCCCTGGCGCTGGCGAACGAGCGTATCGATGTCACCCAGCCCGTGCCCGGCCCCGGCCTGGGCGCGCTGCACCCCATATCCCTGGTGCTGGGCGAAGTGCTGGATGTGTTCACCGGCATGGGCTTTGAGGTGGTGGAAGGGCCGGAGGTGGAACTGGATCTCTTCAACTTCGAGATGATGAACATGCCCCCCAACCACCCCGCCAGAGACGCGCAGGATACTTTTTACATTGAGGATAAGATCGTGCTGCGCACCCACACATCCCCGGTGCAGGCCCGCATCATGACCACGCGCAAGCCGCCCATCCGCATCGTGTGTCCGGGACGTGTCTACCGTGCGGATGAAGTGGATGCCACCCACTCCCCGGTGTTTCATCAGCTGGAGGGCCTGGTGGTGGGCGAGGATGTGACCATGGCGGATCTGAAGGGCACGCTGGATGCCTTTGCCCAGCGCCTCTACGGGCCGGATATCACCACGCGCTTCCGTCCCTCCTTCTTCCCCTTCACGGAACCCTCGGCAGAGGTGGATCTGACCTGTTCCGCCTGCCGTGGCAAGGGCTGCAGGGTGTGCAAGGGCACAGGCTGGATAGAGGTGCTGGGTTCGGGCATGGTCAACCCGCGCGTGCTGGATATGTGCGGCATCGCCAGCGACAGGTACAGCGGCTTCGCCTTTGGCGTGGGGCTGGAGCGCATCGCCATGCTGCGCTACGATATACAGGATATGCGCCTGCTCTACGAGGGAGATGTGCGCTTCCTCTCCCAGTTCCGCTAGGCCGCATTTGCGATAGAAAGGAAGGAACGCGCGTGAAAGTCAGCAAAAAGTGGATAGAGCAGTACGCCGCCATCCCGGTGGATGTGGAGGAATATAAACGAAAAATGGTGATGCACGGCACAGGCGTGGAGAGCATTGAAGATATGGCCGCGCAAGTGACGGGTGTGGTGGTGGGCCGCATACTCTCTGTGGCTAAGCACGAGGCTTCGGATCATCTGGTGATCTGCCGGGTGGATGTGGGGGATGAGACCCTGCAAATTGTCACCGGCGCGCCCAACGTGGCGGCGGGTCAGCTGGTGCCCGTGGCCAAGGATGGGGCGTGCCTGCCGGGCGGCAAGCGCATCAAGGCCGGCATCCTGCGGGGCGCTGCCTCGCAAGGCATGCTCTGCTCCGGGCCGGAATTGGGCGTGCCGGCGGAGTTGTACACATCCGTAGGGGATGAGGGCATCCTGATCTTTCAAGAGGATTACCCCCTGGGCGCGGATGTGCGGCCCATCCTGGGCATAGACGACGCGGTGGTGGATTTTGACATTTTGGCCAACCGGCCCGATTGTCAGTGCGTGTGGGGTGTGGCGCGGGAGACCGCCGTGGCCCTGGGCACCGCCTTCCACAAGCCGGATATCCAGGTAGCAACCGTGCCCGGCGCGGTGGAGGATTTTGTGCACATCACCGTGCAGGATGACGACCTGTGCCCACGCTACGTGGGCCGGGTGGTCAAGAACGTGCGCATCGGGCCATCCCCATTGTGGTTGCGCGCCGCGCTGCACGCCGCGGGCATGCGGGCCATCAACAACATCGTGGATATCACCAACTACGTCATGCTGGAGACGGGGCACCCCATGCACGCCTTTAACCTGGCCAAGGTGCGCGGCGGCTGCGTCGTGGTGCGCCGCGCCCGGCCGGGGGAGAGTATCCGCACCCTGGATGGCAAGCTGCGTGAGACCACGCCGGATATGCTGATGATCGCGGATGGGCAGGGGCCGACGGGCATCGCGGGGGTCATGGGCGGTGAGGAATCCGAGATCACCGGGGATACCGGGGATCTGCTCTTTGAGTGCGCGGCGTTCGATCGCACCAGTATCCGTCTTACATCCCGCGCGCTGGGCATGCGCACGGAGGCATCCGGCCGGTTTGAAAAGGGCGTATGCCCCGCCACCGCGCGCGAGGCTGTGGATAGGGCCTGCCAGTTCGTCAACCTGCTGGGCGCGGGCGACGTGGTGGCGGGGGTGTACGATCATTACCCCAACCCCGCGCCCACCCGGCGCATCGCCTGCTCCGTCGCGCGCATATCCCGGCGAGCCGGTGTGGATATCCCCGGCGGCGAGATGGTGCGCATTCTCGCCGCGCTGCACTTTGAGGCAGCCTTGGCCGGCGATGACCTGGCCGTCACGGTGCCCGCCTTTCGCCAGGATGTGGAAGGTGAGGCGGATATCTGCGAAGAGGTGCTGCGCATCTACGGCTACGAGCATTTGCGCGCTACGGCCCTGCGGGGAGAGACCACGCCCGGTGGGCGCAGCCCGCGCATCCGCGCGGCGGATCAGGCGAAGGCCTTGCTGTGGGTTCTGGGCTGGCACGAGATCATGAACTTTTCCTTCGTCAGCCCGCAGCTCATCGACAGGCTGGGCCTGGGGCAGGATGACCCCAGGAGGCGACAGCTTCGCTTGCTCAATCCCTTGGGGGAGGATACCAGCGTGATGCGCGCCACGCTGGCCCCATCCATGTTGCAGACGCTGGCGCTCAACCAGAGCCGCAATAACCCGGCGGCCAGGCTGTTTGAGTTGGCCCCGGTGTTCGATGCCGCCGGGCGTGAGCCGGGCGCGCTGCCGGTGGAGCGCTGGCGGCTGTGCCTGGGCGCTTACGGCCCGGATTGTGACTTTTTTGGCCTGCGCGATCTGCTGCTGCACCTGTTGGGGCGGTTTGGCATCCGCGCGCGGGTGACGGCGGAGGGGGAGCCCTACCACCACCCGGGCCGGGCCGCCAGCCTGCTGGCGGGTGAGGATGCCGTGGCCACCTTGGGTGAGGCGCACCCGGATACCCGCGCGGCCTTCGGGTTACCCCACCGGGCGCTGCTGGCGGAGTTGGATATGGATGCGCTGCTGGCCAGGGCGAAGCCCATGGGCGCGGTCAAGCCACTGCCGCGCTTTCCGGCGGTCACACGGGATATGGCCCTGGTGATGGATGAGGATGTGCCGGTGGGCGACGTGCTCGCTCTGGTGGCCAGGGCGGGCCGCCCCCTGCTGGAGAAGGCGGATGTGTTTGATGTATTCCGCGGCGCGCAGGTGCTGGTAGGCAAAAAATCCGTGGCGTTTTCCCTGGCGTTCCGCGCCGCGGACCGCACGTTGAGCGACACGGAGGTGGCCCCGCTGTTCGGCGCCATTGTGGCGGCCTGCGCCGAGCAATTCGGCGCCGTGCTGCGGGCATAGGGGAGGGATGACGATGGCCTTTGTGGATGCGCGCATAGACGCCCGCACCCGGCGCTTTGCCTTGCTGGGGGAGCGGCTGCCCTACACTTGGTCGCCGCAGATACACAACAGCCTCTTCGCCGCCGGGGGGCACAACGCGGTGTACCTGCCCCTGCCCGTGCCCGGCGCGTGCCTGGCATCGGCCTTGGATACGCTGCGCGCGGGGTTCGAGGGCTTCAACGTTACCATTCCCTACAAAGAGGCCGTCATCCCCTTCTTGGATGAACTGAGCCCGGCGGCCTCGGCCTGCGGGGCGGTAAACACCGTCTTCATCGGCCGCGATGGGGGCATGACGGGCCACATCACCGACGGTGTGGGCATTCTGCGTGCCCTGCAAGAGGCATGGGTGGATCAGGGCGGCGCGGATGTGCTGATCGTGGGCGGCGGCGGTACGGCGCGCGTGGCCGCCTACGAGATGCTCGCCCGCAGCAACCGCGTGACGCTGGCCGTACGCGCGCCGGAACGCGCGCAAAAACTGCTGGCGGATCTGGCAGCCCTGCAAAAGGACGGCGCGGAGCGCCTGCGCCTGATTTCACTGGAAGAACTGGAGCAAAAGCGCCCGGCCTTTGACCTGTTGATGCACTGCACGCCCGTGGGTACCGCACCGGATACGGATGCCTGCCTGCTATCCCGCGCTGTGGTGGCCTGCTGCGGCGCGGTGATGGATGTGGTGTACAATCCGCCTCAATCTCGCCTGCTGCAAATGGCCGAGGCCGAGGGCTGCAAGTGCATAAACGGCTTTGGCATGCTGTTCTATCAGGCGGCGGAAGCGCAGAAGATTTGGCTGGGCCACCTGCCGCCGGCCAAGGCGCTGCGCGAGCTGCGGCGGGATCTGGAGCGGTACTTTCAGTTGAATGCGTAGAAGCGCAGCCCGCGTTCACCTGCGCTTGCCGCCCGGTTTCCCTTTGGCCCGCGGCGAAGCCTTGCCTGCCGTAGCCCGGCGCGAGCCGTGGTCTCGCGCGGGGGCTGATGGCGACCCGCTCGTTTTGGCGTGCCGCGCTACACTTTCCGGCGCGGCTTTTTTCTGATCCGTCTTTCTTTCTGCCGCGCCCACCGGCGGTACCAGGCAGCCTCGGCCAAAGCCTATCAAATCTTCCCGCCCGGCCAGGCGCAGGGCCTCGCGCGCCAGGGCGTGGTTAGCCGGGCGCCGGTACTGCAGCAGCGCGCGCTGCAGGGCTTTTTCGTGCGCGGTGCGCGGTACGTATACGGGCCGCATGGTGCGCGGATCCAGCCCTGTGTGGAACATGCAGGTGGATAGTGTGCCGGGGGTTGGGTAAAAATCCTGCACTTGCTCGGGCTGGTGGCCGGTGTCGCGCAAGTATAAGGCCAATTCCACCGCGGCGGCCAGGTCGCTGCCGGGGTGGCCGCTCATCAGGTAGGGCACCAGGTACTGGGGACGGCCCAGCGCCCGGTTCAGTTGCTCGTAGCGGGTCACAAAGGCGTCGTACACATCGCGCCCCGGTTTGCCCATCACCGAGAGCACGCGGGGGCACACGTGCTCTGGGGCCACCTTCAATTGACCGCTGATGTGGTGCTCGCACAACTCCCGAAAAAATGTGCCGTCCGGATCGGCCTGGATGTAGTCGTAGCGCAGGCCGGATCGTACAAACACCTTCTTGATCCCCGGCAGGCCGCGCAGATCGCGCAGCAGGCGTAAAAATTCCCGATGATCTACCTCCAGGCGGGGGCAGGGTTTGGGGTAGAGGCACTGGCGGTGGGCGCACGCGCCCCGTTTCAGCTGATCCGCGCAGGCCGGGCGGCGAAAGTTGGCCGTGGGGCCGCCTACGTCGTGGATGTAGCCCTTAAAATCCGGCAGGTGGGTCAGCAGGCGCGCCTCTTGCAGCAGCGAGGCAGGGCTGCGGGATGTGACGATGCGCCCCTGGTGAAAGGTGATGGCGCAAAAGCTGCATCCGCCAAAGCAGCCTCGCGTGGCGGCCAGCGAAAACTTCACTTCCTCCAGAGCGGGCACGCCGCCCGCCGCGTCATAATCCGGGTGCCAGGCGCGGGCGAAGGGCAGGGCGTGGGCCGCATCCAGCTCCGCGCGGGTGGGCGGCATATCCGGCGGATTTTGAAGCAGCCAGCGCCCTTCGCCCTGCCGCTGCGCAAGGGGTTTGCCCCGCACGGGGTCTTGCTCGGCGTATTGCAGCATAAAGGCGCTGGCATAGGCCGCCTTGTCGCTGGCGCAGGCGCGGTGATCCGGGCAGATGACGGCATCTGCCGGGGCCTGCTTGGCCATCCAGCACACGCCGCGCAGGCCGGGCAGCGCATCCGCGGGCGCGCCTTTTTCCAGCCATTTGGCGGCGGCAGGCAGCGTGCGTTCACCCATGCCATAGAGCAGCAGGTCGGCCCCGCTGTCCGCCAAAATGGATCGGCGCACCCTGTCGTCCCAGTAGTCGTAGTGCGAAAAGCGGCGCAGGGATGCCTCCACGCCGCCGATGAGTATGGGCACATCCCCAAAGGCCCGGCGAATCAGGTTGCAGTAGACGATCACGGCCCGGTCGGGCCGCAGGCCGGCCCTGCCGCCCGGCGCGTAGGCATCCTGGCTGCGGGGCTTTTTGGCGGCTGTGTAGTGGTTCACCATGCTGTCAATGACCCCGGATGACACCAGAAAACCCAGCCTGGGTCGCCCGAAGCGGCACATGCCATCCGGCCCGCGCCAATCCGGCTGGGCCAGCATGGCCACCCGGTACCCGGCCTTCTCTAAAACCCGGCCCAGCAGCGCCGCGCCGAAGGAGGGGTGATCCACGTAGGCGTCGCCGCTGACGAACACAAAATCCGGCGCATCCCAGCCACGGGCAAGGCAATCCGCCGCCGTGGTGGGCAAAAAGGCTTCGCGCACGCTTCTGCCTCCTGATCCATATGTTTGTGGGGGTGTGGTACGATACCAGTATAAACAGCCGTGCATCCAAAAGCAATGTTTGCGCAGAGGCGTTCCCACGCGTTGGCCGGTTATGCTATAATAGCCGGGTCAACTGCGTACAGAGAGGAGCGTGCGTCATGAAGCACTGGGCGCTCGTCATTGTCGATGTGCAGAACGGTGTCTACAGCGCGGAAGCGTACCCTGCGGATACCATGCTGCTTGCCATCCACAACATAGCGGATGCCTTTAGGCGGCATGGCGCGCCGGTCGTCTATGTGCAACATCAGGATGAAGAATTGGCGGCGGGTAGCGAGGGCTGGCAGATGGTGCCGGATATCGCGCCGCTGCCGGGCGAGCACATTGTGCACAAGGCGCACAACAGCGCATTCCGCGGCACCGATCTGCAGGGCTACCTGATGGATAAGGGCGTCACCGGCATCGTCCTGACGGGCATGGTGACGCAGTATTGCATCAACGCCACCTGCGTCGCCGCGCTGGAGCACGGCTTTGAAGTGGTCATCCCCGACGGGGCGAACGCGGCCTATGGCTTTGAGAACCTTTCCGCGCGGGCTGTGCACCGCCTCTTCAACCGCGATATCTGGGGCGGTATGGCCCGCGTGGCTTCCGTGGATGAGGCGATTGGGCTGCCGGGGGCATGAGCGCAGGGCGCGATACGAGTGACACCGCGAGAGAGGGCGCGCAATGAGACCGAATTTTGCCACGCTGAGCGTGGCCTGCCGCGAAAAGTTTCAGGGCGGGCTGGGCCCGCTGTTGTTCGGCTTTTTGCTGAAAGGGGGCTACCTGTTGCCCCTGCTGTTTCTTTGGCGCGCCTTGGCCCAGGGCGGCGCGGATCTGGGCGGTTATACCTTGCCGGGGCTGCTCAGCTACACCTGTGCATCTTCGCTGCTGGCGCCGCTGCTGAACGTGCGCTCGCCCATGTCCAACTGGCACTATGACGGGCGGCTGATTGATTTGCTGCGTCGCCCGCGCCCGGTTTTTATAGAACTTGTGGCCCAGACCGTGGGGGAATGGGTACCCACGCTGCTGCTCTACAGCCTGCCCATGGGCGTTGCATTGACGTTGCTGGGGGTGCGCGTGCTGCCGCAAACGCTGTGGGCGCTACCCTGCCTGGCGCTGGGGGTATCCCTGGGCTTCGCGGTGGATTTTTTGTTCTCCTGCTTCATCATTCACATGAAGGACGCGAGCTGGGTGGCCCATGCCATCCGCGCGGCAGTCACGAGCCTGCTCTCGGGCGCGGTCATCCCCTTTGATCTGCTGCCCTGGGGGCTGGGACGGTTGTTCGGGCTGTTGCCCTTGGGCAGCTTGGCGGGTGCGCCGCTGGCGGTGTACGTGGGCGCGCGGGCTGCCCTGCCCACACTGGCCGTGCAGGCGTTTTGGAATGCGGCGCTGTGGCCCCTGGCGGCTTTGGCGTTTCGCCGTAGCCGGGAAAGGATGGTCTCTTATGGCGGGTAATGGTATCGGCATGCGCCGCCTGCTGCGCCTGTACGCCCTGTACGCTCGCATGGATTGGGCCTGGCTGCGGCGCGACACCCGCTTGGGGCTGCTGGTGATGGGCATGGATCTGCTCACCGCCGCGGCATCTGCTTCCGCAGTATTTCTGCTGGCCTGGCGTTTTGATGGGGTGGGGGGCATGAACCGGTGGGATGTGCTCTTTATGCTGGGCTACGTGGTGTGCGTGCACGGGTTGTGCGTGCTGTTCTTCAGCAACAACGTGGGCCACGTCAGCCGCCGTATCGCCCGCGGGCAGTTTGACCACATGATGGTGCAACCCTTGCCCTACGCCGTGCAGCTTTTAACCGAGGGTTTCGCGCCCTTTACCGCCTGGCAGGGGCTGGCTTGCGGGCTGGGCGTGATGGCCTGGGCGCTGAACGGCCTGGGCAGGGTGCCTGGCGCGCTGTGGCTATTGGGCCTGGCGGGTTATCTGCTGCTCAGCCTGGCCGTTGTCATCGGCATGAGCTACCTGCTGGGCGCGCTGGCCTTTCGCTGGCCCGTGGCCTGCGAAGAGATATCAAGCACCGTGGTGGATGATCTCTTCGGCGTGCTGGCCAACTACCCACTCTCAGCTATGCCGGGTGCGGTGCGCATGGCGCTGCTGACTGTGGCCCCTGCCGGGCTGATGGGCTGGTTCCCCGCCTGCGCGCTGCTGGGTAAACCGCCCCTGGGGCTGCCCGCACTGTACCCGCTGCTGGCGGCGGGCGTCATTTGGGGCTTGGCGGCGTTCGCCTTTAGAAAGGGATTGAAATATTATGCAAAGACCGGTTCCACGCGCTATCGATCCTACGGCCATCGTTGAGCTGCGCGGGGTACGCAAAAGTTTTCGGCAAAAGCAGCCCGCCGCCTGCCTGCGGGATGCGCTGCGCCCCCGCTATCGGCATGTGACGGCGCTTGATGACGTATCCTTTACCGTCGCCCCCGGCGCGTTCGTGGCCTATGCAGGCCCCAATGGCGCGGGCAAGAGCACCACCATCAAACTGCTGGGCGGGCTGTTGATGCAGGATGCGGGGGAAATCTCCGTGCTGGGGCTCTCGCCGGATCGCCACCGTATCCCCATCATGCGGCGCATGGGGATACTCTTCGGCAACCGCACAGAGCTGTGGTGGGATCACCCCGTCTCCACCAGCTATCAGTGGAAGCGCAGCGTGTGGGATATCCCCGCTGGCGATTTCGCGGCCATGGAGGCCCTGGTGCTGGATCTGCTGGATATCCGCCCCTTCTACCACACCTTCGCCAGGGAGCTGAGCCTGGGCCAGCGCATGCGGGCCGACCTTGGCATGCTGCTGCTGCACAGGCCGGATTTGCTTTTGCTCGACGAGCCCACCCTGGGGCTGGATGTGCTGGCTAAGCGGCAGATGATCGCCTTTCTCAAAAATTTGAACGCCAGGCAGGGCACCACAGTCATCGTCACCAGCCACGACATGGATGATTTGGAGGAGATGGCCCGGCGCGTGCTGCTGATTGCCCAGGGGCGCGTGGCCTTTGATGGGGATTTTACCGGTCTGCGGCAGGCCCTGGGCTGCACCCGGCGGGCTACCGTGCGCTTTGCGGATGGCACAACGCGGGATTATCCCTTTGAAAATGCCAAAGAGCTCATGGCGCGCCTGGCCGCCTTGGATGACATCGCGGATATCGCCTTTGGGCAAACATCCCTGGAAGAGGGGCTGGCCACGCTCTTTGCGAGTTGGAAGCGGGGCGAGGGAACAAGCCTGGCTGCGCCGGACTAAGCCTTCCTTTTTATGGAGAGCATAGGGCCGTGCTCGGGCTTGCGCGGCGCGGCAGATTCCTGTATACTAAGTAAGAACCCGCAAGATCAAAGCCCTGGCTCATGAGGAGGGGAAGCTATGGAATGTAAGATAAAGAACGATATCGGTACCATCTATATCACAGAGGATGTGTTGCTCAAGGTGGCCGGCTATGCCGCTCTTGAGTGCTACGGCATCGTGGCCATGTCATCCAAGCGCGCCAAGGATGGCTTTGTAGAGTGGTTGGGGCGCGAAACGCTGACCAAGGGCATCCAACTTCGCATGAGCGAAGACATGATAGATGTGGATCTGTTCATCATCGTGGAGTACGGTATTTCCATCGCGGCGGTGTGCGGGGCCATTACGGAGACTGTACGCTACAAGATGGAGAGCATGACGGGTGTCAAGGTGCGCCACGTCAACATCACGGTGGAAGGTATCCGCATTTAAGTCTAAGCGGCTATCTGCGAAGGGAGACGGTGTAATTGGCGCGCACAGGCGCAATTGACGGGTTGATATTGAAGGAGATGGTGGCTGCCGGCGCGGCCATGCTGGAGAATAAGCGTGGGCAAATTGACGCGCTCAATGTGTTCCCCGTACCGGATGGCGATACGGGCACCAATATGTCGCTGACCATGAAAGCCACCGTCAAGGAAATGTTCGGGTTGGAATTGCACAGCGTGGGCGCGGTAGCCGAGGCTGCGGCCAAGGGTGCGCTCAAGGGTGCGCGGGGTAATTCCGGCGTCATTCTTTCGCAGATTTTTCGCGGCTTTGCCCGTGGGCTGGAGGGCGCCACAGAGTTGACGCCCACCAACTTTGCAGCCGCGCTGAAGAGCGGCGCGGATACGGCTTACAAGGCCATTATGAAGCCCAAGGAAGGCACCATGCTCACCGTGGCCCGCGTAATAGCCGAAGATGCCCTGCGCCAGGCCAAGAAGAATCCCGATGACATGCTGGAGATGCTGGATGCGGTGATCCGTAGCGGTGAGGCCGTTTTGCAAAAGACGCCGGATATGTTGCCCGTGCTGAAACAGGCCGGGGTGGTGGATGCCGGCGGCCAGGGCTTGCTCACCGTGTACTACGGCTACCGCGCCGTGCTGCGGGGCGAGCATGTGGATGATGTGTCGCAAGAAATCGGGCTCGGGGTGCAGGTAGCCTTTGAGGATGACCACGACGCGATGGTGGAAATCCGCTTTGCCTACTGCACCGAGTTCATCGTGCAAAATATGCGCCAGGGGGTGGAGGATAACGACATCAACACCTTTCGCCGCCGCCTGGCGCGCATTGGCGACTGCGTGGTGGTGGTGGGCGATTTTTCGCTCGTCAAGGTGCACGTGCACACCAACGATCCGGGCAAGGCGCTGCAGTACGCCCTGGCCCTGGGCGAGTTGGTCAGCCTGAAAATTGAGAACATGGTGGAGCAGCGCCGCGAGCGTGTGGCTCAGCAAGCGCAAGAGACCCGCGCGCAGACCCCGCCCGCGCCTTACGGCATGGTGGCCGTCTCCATGGGCGAGGGTTTCTCGCGCATCTTTCAAGAGTTGGGCGTGGATACCATCGTGGAAGGCGGCCAGACCATGAACCCCAGCATAGACGATCTGCTGGGGGCCGTCGGTTCGGTGCACGCGCGCACGGTGTTCATATTTCCTAACAACAGCAACATTATCCTGGCGGCGCGGCAGGCCGCCGAGCTAGCGGATAAAGAGGTGCTGGTCATCCCCACCAAGAATGTGGCCATGGGCATCGGCGGCGCGCTGGCCTTTGCGCCGGATGAATCCCCGCAAGAGAACGCCGAGCGCATGACGCAGGCCGCCAACCGTATCAAGAGCGGACAGATCACCTTTGCCGTGCGCGACACCACGTTTGAGGGTAAGGACATCCGCGAAGGTAACATCATCGGCATCTACAACGGTGGCATCCAGGTGGTGGGCGAGGATGTGCGCCAGGTGGCGCTGCAGCTGATGGATGTGCTGGTGACGGATGCGGATGAGCTGATCACCGTTTACTACGGCCAGGATACATCCAAGGCCGAGGCCGAGGCGCTGACCCAAGAGATCGCCGGGCTGTGCGCCGGATGCGAGGTAGAGATGCAATACGGCGGGCAACCGCTGTACTATTATTTGTTTTCAGTGGAGTAGCGCAGGTCAAGCCGAGCGATTATGCGGGCGGAAACCTCCGCCCGCCGTTTTCTATCAGAGGATGGTGGCGCGCGTGGCGGAGGCGGGCGGGCTTTGGGCGGGCATGCGCGGCCTGGGGCCGGTGCGCCTTGCGGCCCTGGCCGGCAGGGGCATCAGCAGCCCCCAGGCCTTGCTCGAATGCTTGCCGGTCGGTTACCGGGATACCACGCGGCCCGTGCCCATCGCGGCCCTGCAGGATGGGCAGGAGGCCGCGGTGCAGGGCGTAGTGGCGCGTGCGCCCGCCCTGCAGCGCGCGGGGGGGCGCGTGTGGGTATCCGTCACGGTGGATGACGGCACGGGCCGCGTGCGCTGCATGTGGTTCGGCCAACCCTGGATGCGCGAGCATCTGGCCCAGGGGCAGGATGTACTGCTTTACGGTCGCGCCGCGCGCAAGCAGGGCGGGGTGATGCTCGTCAATCCATCCTTGGAGCGGGAGACCGCTATACTGCCCGTGTACCGGGCCTTGCCCGGCCTGCCAGCCAAGACCTATCGCGGCCTGGTGGCGCAGGCGCTCTCGCTGTGGCAACCCCCAGCGGATGCGCTGCCCCAAGGCTTTCGCTTGCGTTACGATTTGGCGGATCGGGCCTGGGCCTTGCGCCAGGCGCATCAGCCTGCGGATGCGCAGAACCTGGCGCGGGCGCAGCGGCGGCTGGCGTTTGAATCGCTGCTGTTCTACCAGGCCGCTCTGGCGGATTACGCCGCAGAGCGCCCCATGGGCGTGCGCCTGCCCGTGACAAGGGCAGACGCAGATGCTTTTTGGCAATACATGCCCTTTGCGCCCACCGCTGCCCAGCGCCGGGTGTTGGGTGAAATCTGCGAGGATATGGCATCCCCTGCGGCCATGGCGCGCATGGTGCAGGGAGATGTGGGTTGCGGCAAGACCGCCGTGGCCTTTGGGGCGCTGTTGCTGTGCGCGCGGGCAGGCTGGCAGGGCGCGCTAATGGCCCCCACAGAGATACTGGCCCAGCAGCACTTCGATGGCGCGCAAAAATTGTTGCAGCCTTTGGGCGTGCGCTGCGAGCTGCTCACGGGCGCGACCCCGGCGGTGCAGCGCAAACGCGTGCTGCAAGCGCTTGCCGGCGGCAGCTGCCAGGTGGCCATCGGCACCCACGCGCTCATCTCACCGGGGGTAGATTACGCCGGCCTGGGCCTGGTGATCACGGATGAGCAGCATCGCTTTGGTGTGCGCCAGCGCAGCGCGCTGGCGCAGAAGGGAGCATCCCCCAACGTGCTGGTGCTCTCCGCCACGCCCATCCCGCGCTCTTTGGCGCTGGTGCTCTACGGCGATCTGCGCATATCGGTGATAGACGAGTTGCCGCCGGGCCGCGTGCCCGTGCGCACCCGCGTGGTGCCCGAGGAGAAGCGGGCGGATATGTACGCCTTTGTGCGCGATCAGGCGGCGCGGGGCGGCCAGGTCTATGTGGTCTGCCCCCTGGTGGAGGATGGGGAGGAGGGTGACGAGGCGGCGGTATCCGCCGCAGCCTTGTATGAAGAGTTGCGCAGCGGGCCCTTCCAGGCCCTGCGCGTGGGCTTGGTGCACGGGCGCATAGGCGCCAAAGAGAAGGAGGCCGTGCTGGCGGCCTTCCACGCGAGGGCGCTGGATGTGCTGGTGGCCACCACAGTCATCGAGGTAGGGGTGAACGTGCCGAATGCCACGGTGATGATCATTGAGAACGCAGACCGCTTCGGCCTGGCGCAGCTGCACCAGCTCAGGGGCCGGGTGGGCCGAGGTCAGGCGGAGAGCTGGTGCTTTTTGATGGCCGCGCCCAGCGAACGTTTGAATCTGCTCACCCGTACGCAGGATGGCTTCCTCATCGCCAAGGCGGATCTGGAGACCCGCGGCGCGGGCGAGCTGTTCGGTTTGCGCCAGCACGGCAAGGGCCTGCAAGGCCCGCTGCTGGGCGCGGATGCCGCGCTGTTGGCCGAAACCCAGCAAGCCGTACAGGCCTTGCTGCAAGACCCCGGTCAGCGGCAGGATGCGGCGGTGATATTCGATTTGGCCCGAAAAGATTTTGCGGATAGGTACGGCGCGGCGGCGCTGAACTGAGAGCAGGCGCGCGGCGGCGTTGGGGGATAGACGACGATGGGGCAGCAGAGCGTCCCACAAGGATAGTGGCAATAGGCGAAGCGTCTAAAAGGCCGAACGCCGCGATCGCGCCCTGCAATACACAGGCACGGCAAAATCGAATGGGGAGGAGGAAGCGGCGTGAAATTTGAGCAGCAGAAAAGAAACGAACCGTTGTACCATGGTACGAAGGCCGACTTAAAGCCGGGTGACTTGCTGACGCCGAATTACAGATCAAACTACGGTGAAGGCAAAGCGGCAAACTATGTCTATCTTACCGCGACACTCGATGCCGCCGTTTGGGGCGCAGAGCTTGCCATTGGCGAAGGGCGGGGAAGAATTTATCTTGTGGAACCAACAGGCGGCATTGAAGATGACCCTAACCTGACGGATAAAAAATTTCCGGGCAATCCTACAAAATCGTACCGGACGCGTCAGCCTTTGAGAGTGACTGGAGAGATTGCGGATTGGGAAGGACATTCGCCGGAAACGCTCCAAGCTATGCGGAATAGGCTTGAAGAGCTGAAACGGCAAGGTGTTGAGGCAATCAATGACTGATTTGCTGAATGACTGAATGCCTGAAGCGCGGTTTCAAAGAAAGCCGCGCAGGGGGCTCAAAAGAAGGCATGACAAAGCGCGTGCTTGTTTACGCGGCGCTTCATAGGGGAACTGGACATCCGGCGTAAAATTATGTTTCGATATCCCGGTCTGCGCCACCGGGCTTGTGGCAATCGTTCGCTCCGTTGCATGGGCGATGCAACATGTTAGATGCCTGAAACAAAGGGGACATAACCAGATGCATTACGCCGACTACCAAACCATCCTCTCCCCGCAAAACGGCATGAACATCTATCGCGGCTGCACCCACGGCTGCATTTATTGCGACAGCCGCAGCGCGTGCTACCAGATGAAGCACGACTTTGAGGATATTGAGGTGAAGCGGGACGCCCCGCGCATTTTGGAGGCCCAGCTTCAGCGAAGGCGAAGGCCCTGCATGGTTGGCACCGGCGCCATGAGCGATCCGTATATGCAGCTGGAGGAAGAGCTACGGATCACCCGGCAGTGCGTGGCGCTGATAGAGCGGTACGGCTTTGGGCTGGCCATTCAGACAAAATCCGCCCGGATTCTGCGGGATTTGGATCTGCTGCGGGCCATCAACGCCAAGACAAAATGCGTGGTGCAAATAACACTGACCACCTGGGATGAGGCATTGTGCCGCACGATTGAGCCGAATGTTTCAACCACAGCCGAACGTTTCGCCGTGCTGGAGGCCATGCGGGCGGCGGGCATCCCGACTGTGGTGTGGCTCAGCCCCATTCTGCCGTTTATCAACGATACCGAGGAAAATCTGTACGGAATACTGGATTACTGCCTGCGCGCAGAGGTGCGCGGCATCCTCTGCTTTGACTTCGGCGTGACCTTGCGGCAGGGTGACCGCGCGTATTTTTATAAAAAGTTAGACGAGCATTTCCCCGGCGTAAAGCAGCAATATATCCGCGCCTTTGGCAATGGTTACGCGTGCAGCAGCTCAAACAATGCCCGGCTGATGAAGATTTTTTACGATGTGTGCCGCAAGCATGGCATGCTCTGCCGCCCGGATGAGGTGTTTGCGTATTTACGCAAGTTTGAGGCAAAAGAGCGTCAAATCTCGCTGTTTGAAAGGGCATGACCCGCCGCGCGATCACCATGATTGCCCCATCTGCCTCTGCCCGGCGATCAAAATATGAACGCATCTTGATAAAGGCATGCAAATTTATCTTATTTGTGATTGACTTTTCTTCATAGATTCACTATAATTACGAACATCCCAAAGCTCGTAAGGAGGGCATACCATGAAAAAGGCATTGATATGTGCCGAAGTCTGATTTTTCAGTTGGCATTGTAAATACCTCCTTTTTATTGGTTTTGTAATAAAAGTTGCTCACATAATTTTTCGAGCCCTATTGATGAAATCGGGTAGTGAAGACTGTG
>JAITTS010000169.1 GCA_031286995.1 Oscillospiraceae bacterium | reverse complement strand
AAGTATACCCAATGAGCTTTCCTTTTCCCCTTACAGGGGGGGCAGTTGGGGTTTCAATCGGGGGTCTACAAAAAACGCCATTTGTATCGAAATGAATGATAGCAGTGCATCGCGTGCGCGCTCCGCATACGTGCTCAAAGAGGGATGCGGGCATGTCGCCGCTACAGCCCCAAAAAGCTTGTCATTGTGCGCAGGGTCTTCTCGGCGTGCGCCTTGTCCTCCATTTCGCAGAAGATACGCAGCAGAGGCTCGGTACCGGAGAAGCGGCAGATGATCCACCCACCGTTGGCAAAGTATACCTTCATGCCATCCTCAAAGCGCATCTGGGCGATCTTTTGACCGAAACGCGGATACTCACGCCGGATAAACAGCCTATCATGCAGGGATTCCTTCACATCCTGGCTGAAAGCGTAGTTGCCTTCCACCATGGCGTAGTTACCGTACTGGCGATGTATCTCATCAAGCAGGTCCGATAAGTGCTTGCCCGTGACACACAGAAGCTCAATGAGCAGGCTGGCGGCGAACACCCCATCCTTGCCCTTGATGTGACCGCGTATCGTCAGCCCGCCGGAGCTTTCGCCGCCGATCAGCGCATCTGTCTCCTCCATCTTAGCGCTGATGTGCTTAAAACCCACCGGCACCTCGTGACAGTGCTGGCCAAAGCCCTCCGCAATGCGGTCGAGCAAGTGCGTGGTGGCCACGTTGCGCACCACATCCCCCCGCCAACCCTTGTACTTCATCAGGTAATAGTACAAAATGGCCAGGATATCGTTGGGATGGATAAAGTTGCCGCGCTCGTCGCTGATGCCCAGGCGATCCGCGTCGCCATCCGTGCCGATGCCAATATCGTAGCCCCGCTCCACCACCATGTTCTGCATGTGCTGCAAGGTGATGGCGTTGGGTGATGGCAGACGGCCGCCAAAGAGCGTGTCGTGCCGGTCGTGGATGATCTCCAGCTCGCACCGGGTGGTGATCAGAATAGTCTGCAGCGACGTCTTGGATACCCCGTACATGGGATCCAGAATGACTTTCAGCTTGCGCTCGCGTATAGCCTGGGTGTCTATCATACCGAGAATGGTGTCGATGTACTCGTTGAACAAATCCACCGGCTGAATGAGACCGTTGCGCAGGCCCGCATCAAATGGGATGCTGCGGATATCCTGTGGCGAGATACGCGCTATCTCTTCCTCCACCAAAGCGGTGATCTCCTCTGTGGCGTCCCTGCCGCCCGCGGTGAAGAGCTTGATGCCGTTGTAGTCCGCCGGGTTATGACTGGCCGTCACCGCTGCGCCGAATGGCGCCCCCAGCTGCTTGACGGTGTACATCACCAAGGGCGTGGGCGCTATCCTCTCCATAAAGAACACGCGCACCCCGTTGCCCGCCAGGGTTTCGGCCACCCAGCGAGCCGCTTTATCCGACAGAAAGCGGCGGTCAAAGCCCACCACCACGCCCTGTGCTGCTTGCCCCCTGGTTTGGATGATGCTGGCCACCGCTTGGGTGAGCCACTGCACGTTTTGCTTGGTAAAATCCTCACCGATCAGGGCACGCCAACCGCCCGTACCAAACTGAATCATATGCCTGCCTCCTCATCACGGTCTATCATTTTCTGCCGGGGTCAATCCTCTGGCCTCCTGGCCTCCTGGCCTACCGCCCGCCGATCAAACTAACCCATCACCACGCGCACCGTGTGCTCGCTGCCCGGCGCCTGGGGTGGGATGCTCGCCGCCGGCTGCCCATCCAACAGTATGGATGCCACGCCCTTTTCCACGCCGTGCGGGTTCTCCACACGGATATGGAAGGTGGCCCCCCGCCACACCCTGGTGATGGAAAACCCTTGCCAATCCGCCGGGATGCAGGGATCCACATCCAGCGCCCCAAAGCCCGGGCGTATGCCCAGCAGGTAATGCGTGGCCGCAAAGTAAGCCCAGCCCGCACTGCCCGTCAGCCAGGGGTGCCTCGCCCTGCCGTGGGCGCTGTGCTCGCGGCCCATCACAAACTGGCAGTAACTGTAGGGTTCTGCCTGCCGCACCTCCACGCGGTCATTCTGGTTATAGGGCAGCAGCGCATCGTAAAACTTCATGGCCCGGCTGCCCCGGCCCAGCTTGGCCTCGGCCACCCAGGCCCAGGGATTGGGGTGGCTGAAGATGGCCCCGTTCTCCTTGACACCCTTGTACACGCGGGTGATGAAGCCGATGTCATCGTTGGGCACATCGTAGGCGGGGGCGTTCAACTGTAGGCCCCAGGGCGTGTAGAGCCAAGCATCCACCGCATCCATACATTGCCGGCCCCGCTGCGCATCCGCCACGCCGGATATTACCGCCCAGGTGTTGCTCTCCAGGTGTACCTTGCCTTGCACATCCCGCGATGTACCGATTTTAGCCCCCTTGGCCGTAATGCCGCGGATGTACCAATCCCCATCCCACAGCTCAGCCTGGCAGGCCGCGCGCACTTTGGCCATCAGGGCCTCAGCCCATCCCGCATCCGCATCCCGCCCCAGGAAGCGCGCCGCCTGTGCAAAGGCATCCAGCGCCCAATGGTGCAGAAAGGATACCATGGCGCTCTGGCCGCCGCCCAGGTTCAGGCAGTCGTTCCAATCCGCGCGCAGGCCCTTACAGATGCCGTTTTCACCCACCTGTTCGGCGGAGAAAGCCAGAATTTTGCGCAGATGCTCCCATACGTCGCCCTCGCCGCCGTCGGCATAGGTCACCGTCTGGTCAAACAGGGCCAGCTCCCCCGTCTCCTTTACGTACTCGCATATGGCCGGCACCAGCCACAGCGCGTCATCCGAGCAGGCGTCCTTCAGGCCGTGCACCATCTGCGCCGCGTCGGGCGTGGGCACCACCGTGGGGGATTTGAAGGCCTGTTGTTTGGCCGCCGGCTCGAACCATGCGGGGTCAAACAGGTGCAGGCCGTAGCCTGCCCGCGTCAGACCCCGCAGCAACTCAATGATGCGCTGCCTGCACTTTTCGGGGTTGGTGTGGGGCACGCACATCACATCCTGCGCGGTATCCCGGTAACCCAGGCCCGTACGCCCCCCAACCTCGACGAAGGAGGCAAAGCGAGAGAACGTGACGTTGGTCTCCGCCTGATACGGATTCCACGTGTTGAGCATGGTATTCATGCCGGGATTGGGGGTATCCACCTGCAGGCGCGCCAGCTTTTGTGCCCAGTAATCCGCCAAGGCCGCAAAAGCGGCATCCACGCGGGCCGTATCGCTGTACTTTTTGCGCATGGCCAAGCCCGCCGCGCGGTCGCCCTCCCCCAGCATGTAGATCAATCTGGTGCTCTCTCCCGGCTGCAGCACCACGCGCTTGCGCGTGGCAGCGCAGTGGTTGCCGCCCAGCTCCGCGCTGCCGGAGCACGCACCCCGCTCCACGGCCAGGGGATTGCTCTCTGTGCGGTAGTCGCCTAAAAAGGCGTCACGCACGCAGTCCGCGTCATCCGGCTCCGGGCTGGCCGCGAAGTATTGATAGCCGAACTCCTCATAGAACAGGTCGTGCTGGATGATCCCATTCGCATAATCCGCGCCGGTGGCGTACAGGCTCATCTGTAGGTTCTGGTTATCCATATCAATGTGGTGAAACGAGAGCTCGCAGTAGGTGAATACATCCAGAACCCGCGCGGTGCTACCGTCGTTGCGCAGGATCACATCCCACAGTTCCACTGCGTCCCCCCAGGGGATGAACAGCACCTGCTGCGCGTGGATGCCCCGGTAATCGCACAGGTAGCGGCTGTAGGAGAGGCCGTGGCGGCAGGTATAAGCCGCCAGATGCAGAGGTTTGCCCACCGGCTGCCAGGATACCGACCAATAGTCCCCATCCGCTGCGTCGCGTATGTACACGTAGTGGCCGGGGCGATCCAGCGGCACGCCGTTTTGCCGGAAGCGGGTAATGCGGCCATACTGAGGCGATCCATGAAACAGGTAACCCCCAGCGTTGTGCGAGAGCACGGCACAGGTATCCTGCGTGCCCAGGTAGTTCGTCCAGCTGACGGGCACATCCGGGCGTTCCACCTCGTATTCCCGGTGCATATCATCAAAGTTTCCGTAGTGCATGTGCGCACCTCCGCAGCGATAAAATGGCTGTTGGTGCCATGATTCTACCACATGCGCGGCGCTTTGTCTGCGGTGTGCATTCATTTTGTTGTTTTAATATATTGCATCATCAAATCGAAAAAATTACGAACATATGTTTGCTTTTTAATTTGAAGTATGCTACAATGGTTTCAACATGCAAGGAGGGCAACCCCATGATGACCCAACAAACCGAGCATACGCTGTATACCGGGCAAACCTTGTGTACTGTGGATACCGTGGATACCACGCGCGCCGCCTGCGCCGGGCACACCATGGATACCATGGAGAAGCTGCGCATCCTGACCGGCGCGGCCAAATTTGATGTGGCCTGCACATCCAGCGGCGGCGCGCGCAAAGCTACACCGGGCCTGGTGGGCCAGACCGTAGCCCCCGGCGTGTGCCACAGCTTTGCCGCAGACGGGCGGTGCGTCACCCTGCTGAAGGTGCTGATGACCAACGCCTGCATCAACGACTGCAAGTATTGCGCCTGCCGCCGCAGCAGCGACGGCCCCCGCGCCACCCTGAGCCCGCAGGAGCTGGCGGATATCACCATGGCCTTTTATCGCCGCAACTACATCGAGGGGCTGTTTCTCTCATCAGGCATCCTGCGCAGTGCGGATGAGACCTGCGAGCACATGCTCTGCGCCCTGGAACTGCTGCGCAAAAAGCATCGCTTCAATGGCTACATCCACGCTAAAGCCATCCCCGGGGCCTCTCCCGGGCTCATACAGCGCCTGGGCGAACTGGCTGATCGCATCAGCGTCAATATCGAGCTGCCTTCCGAGGCATCTCTTACCCGCCTTGCGCCGGATAAGACCCGTGCGGCCATTCTGGCGCCCATGGCGCAGATAGCGGGCGAAGTGACACGTGCGGGCAGCGAGATGACGGTGTTCCGCCACGCCCCTACCTTTGCACCCGCCGGGCAGAGCACACAGATGATTGTGGGCGCCTCACCCGAGAGTGATCTGCAGATTCTCAACCTTTCCCAAGCGCTCTACAAGCGCTACGGCCTGCGGCGTGTGTTCTTTTCCGCCTACATGCCCGTGGGGGATGATCGCTTTTTGCCCGCCGTAGCCGCGCCTCTGCTGCGGGAGCACCGCCTGTACCAGGCGGATTGGCTGATGCGCTTCTACGGCTTTACATCCGATGAAATACTGGATGAGCGCGAGCCTTGGCTTGATCCCCTACTCGACCCTAAGTGTCATTGGGCCCTGCGCCACCCGGAGATGTTTCCCCTGGATGTGCAACGGGCGGATTACCTGGCACTGCTGCGGGTGCCGGGTATCGGCCCCACGGGCGCGCAGCGCATCGTGACGGCGCGCCGCACAGCCAGCCTCACCTTTGATGGATTGAAAAAGCTGGGTGTGGTGCTGCGGCGCGCTCAGTTCTTCATCACCTGCCAGGGTAAGGCCATGCCGGGCCTGCGCCTGTCGCCGCAGACCATGCGCGCCTGCCTGGCGCGGGATGCGCGGGTATCCCCCGCCGTCTTCGGCGAGCGCGCGCAGCGGCAGCTATCTCTGTTTGATCAGGAAGCGCCCTCGCTGGGCTGGGGAGGGAACGCGTCGTGAGCATTCGGCTGGTACCCCAGAGTGACCTGTGTTACTTCTACGACGGCAGTCTGGATGGCCTGCTGTGCTGTGTGTTCGCCGCCTTTCGGGATAGGGCGCTTCCGGGGCGCATGGCGCTGCTGTGCGGGGCTCAGCTCTCCTTTGCGGAGCGCGCGCAGCAGATACCCACAGACCCGGCCATCGCAGAGCGCGTGCAGCAAGGCATTCTCTCGCGCATCGGCCCAGAGGCGCTGGCCAGGGTGCAACTGGCCGCCCGCTGCCCGGCTGCGGATGCCCCCCGCACCGTGCTTCGCTACCTGGCCCTGGGGTTTGAGACGGGTCCCCGGGTAGATCAGCGCCTGACCGAGCCCGTCGTGGCGCGCATGGATGCCATGCTGCGCCTGTTGAACCGCGAGGCCATGCACTGGCAGCAGTTTTTGCGTTTTGCGCAGTTAGCAAACGGGGTATTCCATGCGGATTTCGCCCCGGAGCATGATCTGCTGACCTTGCTGATCCCCTACTTTGCGGATCGCTTCGGCGCCCAGCCCTTTTTGCTGCACGACAGCGGGCGGCGCGTGGCCGCGGCCTGGGATGGCGTGCGCTGGCGCGTGGGCTCTACCTCTGGCGTGCGCATGCCCGCCAACCACGCGGATGAGGCCGCCTGGCAGGCCCTTTGGCGCACCTTCTACGATGCGGTGGCCATACGCCAGCGGCTCAACCCCAAGCTGCGCCGCAATTTTATGCCC
>JAITTS010000150.1 GCA_031286995.1 Oscillospiraceae bacterium | reverse complement strand
ACCTGTTCCCATTCCGAACACAGCAGTTAAGCCCTTCAGCGCCGATGGTACTTGGCTGGAGACGGCCCGGGAGAGTAGGTCGCTGCCGGATACCACAAGCTAGACCCTCACATAGAGGGTCGCTTGTATTCCTCAGTAGCTCAATGGCAGAGCATTCGGCTGTTAACCGAAGGGTTGTAGGTTCGAGTCCTACCTGGGGAGCCAAAAAGCCGGCATCGAACGGATGCTAAATTATAGGATGCCGAAAGCCCGCTGTAGAGCGGGTTTTCGCTTTGTACGGGAAACGGCAGGCAAATTGTTTAAAGTGAGCGCTGCATGGCTGAGGTGGATGAGGAGTCTGTGGCGCTTGGCTTGCGCAGCTTCTCTTTTGGGTAAAATAGAGTTAAAATGGATTTTACAGCACCGCCAGCGCCAAGGCCAGCAGCGCGCCTGGTACGCCCAGTAGCCCGGATAGGCCCAGCGTGACAGGGTTGACGGCTACCCCGCCCACCCAGGCGTTGGCCAGCAGCAACGCGCTCACACCCAGCGCGGCGTGCAGCAGCGCGCGCCTGTGCCTGCCTGCCAGCAGCGACCGCCCCAGGCGGAACAACCCTGCCATCAGCGCGGCCAGCGCCAGCGCCCAAACCCAGGATATGGTCATGCCCGTTCTCCCCCTATCGTGGCAATATCAACCATGCGAGAATTGCCCGGTTTGCTCCGGTGCCCGCTGATCCTGCTCTGCGCATCAATCATGGACTGACGGGGTTTGCCACAAGGTATGCTCCATCTGCACGGGTTTATGAAATTTCATGTGAGAATGGTTTACAAGCCCGCTGTGCGCTGATACAATAGAGGAACTATTTTACTTGGAGGGCTGATGCGTTGAAGCGACAGGAGGACGCCATTGGGCATCCGCGGGCGGCGGTGCTGTGCGCCTTGGTGCTGGCTGTGGCGCTGGCCGCGCCCGCCCGCGCCGAAGAGCCCGGCGCGCCGGAGGATTGGCTGAACAGGTGTTTGATCACCGTGCGGTCTTATGAGGACAACGTGAATGCCATGTGGGATGATGACCCAGCCACCGGCTGGGCCAGCGCATCCGGCAGTGAGCAGTATCTGCAAATAGATAAGCCCCGGGGCGCGGCCACGCTCAGCCTGCTGTGGGGACAGACCCCGGCCAAGCTGCGCATGCAGGTGCAGGAAGCGGATCAGTGGATCACCACCGGGGATTTCAGCCAAGACCCGCTGCCGCCGGAGACCCTGGTGCTGCCGCAGGAGGCTTGCTCTGTCCGCCTGCTGGCGGATGGTGAGATGCGCATTGCAGAGTTGCGCATCCACAGCGGTTACGTGCTGGGCTACTTTTCCGGCGCGGGCTACGCTGCGGCCAGCATGCCCACCCCGCCGCCCGTCAACACCAAGCGGCCCTTGGAGCGCGGTATGGAGGGCGAGCGCGTCAAGGCCCTGCAGCGCAGGCTGAAAGAGCTGGGTTATTTTCGTAACAACATCAGCGGAACGTTCGCTCAAAACACTTACCTGGCGCTGTGCAACTTTCAGCGCAGCAACGGCCTGGCCATATCCGGCGTGGCGGATGACGCGGTGATGGCCGCGCTGGATGCGGCCACGGCCATCCCTACTCAGCAACCGCCGGGGTTTGATCCCAGCCAGCCTTACCCCCGCACGGCCAGCGCGCTGGTCACCTTCTTCCGCGCACAGATCGGCAAAGGCTACCTGTACGGATCCATAGGTGAGATCAGCTCGTTAAAGCTGCGCCAGCAGCGCGCGCTGCTCTACCCTCAGTACGAGCGATTGATCTTGGGCGAGGCGGCCAAGTGGGATGGGGTTGAGGTGTACGACTGCAATGGCCTGTTCAAGGCTTTTTTGGAGCTATCCGAGGGCGGCTTCCCCCCGGAATGGCATACCAACGTCACCGGTGCGGTCAAGCGCTGGGCTGTGGAGATGGGCCCTATCGAGACCATGCCCAAGCAGCCTGGCATCATGCTCTTGCAGCAGCGCGACAGCAGCCGCGATTATATGCACGATGGCCTGTACATCGGCAATGGCCTGTTTGTGCATTCCCGCGGGCACGTATACGGCGTGCGAGCGGAGCAGATGCCTCAGTTGTGGACCCATTGGGCGCGCTTATCCTGGCTGGACTACGATATGCCCGAGGAGATCGGCGATGTGCCCTGGGATGGGGGACTGTTGCCCGGCGACCGCGCCCTGGTAGATACCGCCAGCGGAGAGGGCCTCTCCATGCACGAGGTGCCTGTGACCGGCGCACGCAAGCTGGATGAGCGCTTCCCTAACCACAGCGTGGTCACGATTGAGGATGCGCCTATCGGGGCCAATTATTACCGCCTGGTTACCGGCGTCAACCGCAAGGGCGAGACGCAGACCGCTTACGTCTACGCCAAGGATTTGACCGCCCTTTCGCCTCTGCCCACAATGCCGCCCTGGCCCGCCGAATGGGCCGGCGGCTGATATCTTCGAACCACCATGGCCGGCGGGTAATGCCCCGCCCCTCCCCTCAGACGGAGCGGCGCAGGGCAGCGGAGGTCTTGTACGTGGGGTGATGTTGCGCGCGTAAAGGGCATCTTCCGGCTCTTCGTACCGGGTAAGGCGCGTCTCGTACTTGCCAAGAACGATCCGCCATCCGGCGCTGTTGGCGCTACGCTTGCGTAGAACAGGGGCCTGTGCCCGCCTTTACCATCCCTTGTTTTTTGCAGAGGGCAACATGAAGCCACGGGTTTGTTTTCGCGCCCGGAATATGCTATAATGACCGGGCAAAATACGCGCCAAACCACCGACAAAAGGAGGCTGACCCATGCGTCTGGATATCCGTCACCCGGCCCATCCGCAGGATGCCAAGCACTATGACACCGCGCGTCTGCGGCAGGATTTTGTGATTGAGACCGTGTTTGCCCCGGATGAGGCCGCATTGACCTACAGTCATTACGATCGCATCATCGCCGGCGGTGTGATGCCCGTGACCGGCCCGGTGGAGTTGACCGGCAGCAAGGCCCTGGCCGCCGAGACCTTTTTGCAGCGACGTGAGCTGGGGGCCATCAACGTGGGCGGGCCCGGTTGCGTCACCGTGGATGGGCACACCTACCCCATGCACGCCCGGGATGGCCTGTACGTGGGCATGGGTGCGAAGACCCTGCGCTTTGAGAGCGGCGACGCGGCCAATCCCGCCAAGTTCTACATCAACTGCGCCCCGGCGCACAAGACCTACCCCACCGTTAAAATCGACATATCCCAGGCCAATCCCCGGCCTCTAGGCGCGGCGGAAACCTGCAACAAGCGCACCATCTACCAGTACCTGCACCCCGCCGTGATGCAGACCTGCCAACTGTGCATGGGCCTGACCGTGTTGGAGCCCGGCAGCAACTGGAACAGCATGCCCTGCCACACCCACGAGCGCCGCATGGAAGTCTATTTTTACTTTGATTTGAAGCCCGGCAACGTGGTTTTCCACATGATGGGCGAGCCACAGCAGACACGCCACGTGGTGCTGCATAACGAACAGGCAGTCATATCCCCCAGTTGGTCCATCCACACCGGGGTAGGCACCGGCAGTTATGCTTTTATTTGGGGCATGTGTGGCGAAAATCAAGATTTTGATGACATGGATCACATGGATCCCATGGCCTTGCGCTGATCCCTGGGCCGGGGGATATCATGCGGTTAGGGTAAGGGCGGATGCGGACGCCGCTTTGGCGATCCGCCGCACCAAAGTGAGGAGGGTGCTCTATGAGCAATCCATTCAGTCTGGCGGGGAAGGTGGCCGTCATCACCGGGGCCAGCACGGGCCTGGGCCAGGGCATGGCCGTGGCTATGGCCCAGGCCGGGGCGGATGTTGTGGGCGTGGATTACGTGGCCATGCCCGAGACCGAGCGGCAGATCACTGCCCTGGGCCGCAGGTTTGTGGGCATGGTGGAAAACCTGATGAGCATTGAGCCTTGTCAGCGTATCATTGACGGGGCGGTGGCCGCCTTCGGCCGCATGGATGTTTTGGTGAACAACGCGGGCATCATCCGCCGCGCGGATGCCATTGACTTCACCGAGAAAGACTGGGACGATGTGATGAACATCAACATCAAGACCGTATTCTTTCTTTCCCAGGCCGCGGCGCGCCAGTACATCAAGCAGGGGCATGGCGGCAAGATCATCTCCATTGCGTCCATGCTGTCTTACCAGGGTGGCATACGCGTGCCCAGCTACACAGCGGCTAAATCCGCTGTGATGGGCATCACCCGATCCATGTGCACAGAGTGGGCCAAGCACGGCATCAACGTCAACGCCATTGCCCCCGGCTACATGGCCACCAACAACACCCAAGCCCTGCGCGCCGACGAGCAGCGTAGCGCCGATATTTTGGCACGCATCCCTGCCGGGCGCTGGGGCACCCCTCAGGATGTGGCAGGGCCTGCGGTGTTCCTGGCCAGTGCAGCCTCGGATTACATCAATGGTTTCACCCTGGCCGTGGATGGGGGTTGGCTAGCCCGCTGATACCCATGGGAAGGGAGCGACACGGGCGAGACGCCCGCGCGCGAGGCCGGGGCAGGATTGTCCTTGGGTGACAATTGCCCCGGCGTTTTGTATGCTTATTTTCACAAAGTATATATTTTTTACGAACACATGTTCACATTTTGTATGGCCTGTGGTATACTGTGCAGGCATAGCGCAGGAGGTACCCATATGGATATTCGCCCCGCCACCCCCTTGGATGCAGAGCCCGTCTACGCGCTGATATGTGCCCTGGAGGATAAGGCCCTGCCGCAGACGGATTTTCGGGCCGTGTTTGCCCGCAACCTGGCCGATCCGGATGTGCGCTACCTGGTGGCGCAGACCGGCGAGGATGTGTTGGGTTTTATCAGTTTGCACATGGGTTGGCAGCTGCACCACGCCGCTAAGATAGGCCAGCTGCAAGAGCTGATCGTGCGGCAGGATGCGCGGAGCCGGGGCATTGGCGAGGCATTGTTGGCTGCGGCCACAGCCGCCGCCAAGGCCGCGGGCTGCGCGCATATGGAGCTGAACAGCGGCTTCGCCCGCCCCCGCGCCCACATCTTTTATGAGCGCCACGGCTGGGCGAAGGATCACTACAATTTTACATACAAGCATTGGGGGGACGAGATGTGAACGACCGCTTTGTGCTGCGCTCGCCCTTTCGGCCCCAAGGCGACCAGCCCCAGGCCATTGACGCCTTGACCCAGGGGGTGCTGCAGGGCACGTCGGACCAGGTACTGTTGGGTGTGACGGGTTCGGGCAAGACCTTCACTATGGCCAGCGTCATTGAAAGGGTACAGCGCCCCACCCTGGTCATCGCCCACAACAAGACACTGGCGGCCCAGCTGCACGCGGAGTTGAGGGAGTTTTTCCCCGAAAGCGCGGTGGAATACTTCGTCAGCTATAACGATTACTATCAGCCCGAGGCGTACATCGCCGCCTCGGATACTTACATCGAAAAGGATTCCTCCATCAACGACGAGATTGAGCGCCTGCGCCACAGCGCCACCGCCGCCTTGCTGGAGCGGCGGGATACCATCGTGGTGGCATCCGTATCCTGCATCTACAGCCTGGGCGACCCCAGGGAGTACGCCCAGCAGGGCATATCTCTGCGCCCCGGCATGCATATGACCCGGGAGGAACTGTTGCGTCGCCTGGTCTCTATTCAATTTGAACGGAACGATGTGGAGTTTGAGCGCGGTATTTTCCGTGTGCGTGGCGATGTGGTGGAGATTATACCAGCAAATCTAGGCGAAACAGCCATTCGGGTGGAGTTTTTCGGCGACGAAATTGAGCGCATTTCCACCGTGGAGGTGGTGAGCGGCAAGACCGTGGCCGTGCTATCCCACGAGATGATCTTTCCGGCCACGCACTACGCCAACTCCCGCGAGAGCGTGGAGGCAGCCATCGCGGTCATCGAGGCCGACCGGGACGCCAGGGTGACCGAGCTGCGCGGCGCCGACCGCCTGTTGGAGGCCCAGCGCCTGCAGCAGCGCACCAACTACGATATTGAGATGCTGCGCGAGATCGGCTACTGCACGGGCATTGAGAACTACTCGCGCTACTTTGACGGCAGAAAGCCGGGGGAAGCCCCTTATACGCTGCTGAGCTACTTTCCCAAAGATTACCTGGTCATCATCGACGAATCCCACGCCACCATCCCACAGATCCGCGCCATGTACAACGGCGACCGCGCCCGCAAGACCGCTCTGGTGGATTATGGGTTTCGCTTGCCTTCGGCTTTTGACAATCGGCCCTTGCAGTTTGCGGAGTTTGAGGCCAGGGTGGGGCAGAGCATCTACGTCAGCGCCACGCCGGCGGCCTACGAGCTGGAGCGATCCGCCCAAGTGGTGGAGCAGATCATCCGTCCAACGGGTTTGGTGGATCCGGAGATCACCGTGCGCCCCGCCACCCACCAGGTGGATGACCTGCTGGGCGAGGTGCGCGCCACCGTGGCCAGAGGCTATCGCGTGCTGGTGACCACCCTGACCAAGAAGATGGCCGAGAGCCTGACCGATTACCTCAAAGAGATGGAGGTGCGGGTGCGCTACCTGCACTCCGACATTCAGACGCTGGAGCGCACGGAGATCCTGCGGGCCTTGCGATTGGGCGAGTTTGACGTGCTGGTGGGCATCAATCTGCTGCGCGAGGGTCTGGATCTGCCGGAGGTGGCGCTGGTGACCATCCTGGATGCGGATAAGGAGGGCTTTCTGCGCAGCGAGGTATCCCTGGTACAAACCATCGGCCGGGCCGCCCGCAACGTGGAAGGGCGGGTCATCATGTATGCGGACAGCGTGACGGACAGCATGATGCGCGCCATCGGCGAGACCAACCGCCGCCGGGCACTGCAAATGGCCTACAATCAAGCGCACGGCATTACGCCCACATCCGTGCAAAAAGCGGTGCGCGACCTGCTGGTGATATCCCACGCTCCGCCGGATGAGGCAGCTCAGCCCGCCGCCGCCCTGACGGAGGAAGAACTGCGCATGCTGATGGATAGGGTGGAGGATCAGATGCTGCAGGCCGCAGCCAACCTGGATTTTGAGCTGGCCGCCAAATTGCGCGACAGACTTTATGCCCTGCAGGGCGAGGGCCAGGCAACGCAAGCCGCCCCCGCGCCGGCGCAAAAACCCCGGCGTCTGCGAAAACCCAGGCATTGACAAAAGGAGAATCATTGTGAGGGAAAGCATCGTTATCAAAGGCGCCCGCGAACACAACCTGAAGAATATCGACATTGAGATACCGCGCAACAAGCTGGTGGTGTTCACCGGGCTCTCGGGCAGCGGTAAATCATCCCTGGCGTTTGATACGCTCTACGCCGAGGGGCAGCGCCGCTATGTGGAATCATTATCCGCCTATGCCCGTCAGTTTTTGGGGCAAATGGAAAAGCCGGATGTGGATTACATTGAAGGCCTTTCCCCCGCGATCTCCATCGACCAAAAGAGCACCAGCCGCAACCCGCGATCCACCGTGGGCACGGTGACGGAGATACACGACTACCTGCGCCTGCTCTACGCCCGCATCGGCGTGCCTCACTGCCCCTGCTGCGGTAAGGTGATACGCCAGCAGACAGTAGATCAGATGGTGGATCAGGTGACGGCCCTGCCCGAGGGCACACGCGTGCAGCTGCTTTCCCCGGTGGTGCGCGCGCGCAAGGGCGAGTACCTGAAGTTGCTGGAAGATCTGCGCAAGCAGGGCTACGTGCGCGTGCGGGTGGATGGTGAGCTCTATGAGCTATCCGACGTGCCGCCCATGCACAAGCAAAAAAAGCACACTGTCGAGGTGGTGGTGGATAGGCTGATCGTGCGGCCCGATGTGGGCCGCCGCCTGGCGGATTCGCTGGAGACCGCGCTTAAGCTATCCGGCGGCCTGGCGGTGGTGGATGCGGGAGAGCAGGGCGAGATGTTGTTTTCACAAAACTACGCCTGCCCGGATTGCGGCGTGAGCATTGAAGAGCTGGCCCCCCGTATGTTCTCCTTCAACAGCCCCTTCGGCGCCTGTCCGGCCTGCGGAGGCCTGGGCACGCTGATGAGGATAGACCCCGCCCTCATCATCCCGGATTGGGGGCTTTCTCTCAATCAAGATCCGGTGCGGGCCACGGGCTGGCGCACGGCGGATGCATCTTCCATGGCCAACATGTTCTTCGTGGCCCTGGCCAAGCACTACGGTTTCTCCATGGATACCCCTCTGCGAGAATTGCCGGAGAAGGCGGTAAAGGCACTGCTCTACGGCACGGATGGGGAACGCATCCGCGTGGATTACCAGCGTCAGCACGGCAGCGGCAGCTTTACCTCGCCCTTTGAGGGCATCATCCCATCCTTGGAGCGCCGCTACCGTGAGACCGGCAGCGACGGGATGAAGGAACAGTATGAGGAGTACATGACCGAGACCCCCTGCGAGGCTTGCCACGGCCAGCGGCTGAAGCCGGAAGCCCTGTGTGTCACCGTGGGGGAAAGATCCATCGCACAGGTATCCGCCATGGCGGTGCTGGAGGCGCGGCAGTTTTTCTCGGCCCTCTCCCTGTCGGAAAAAGACGGCATGATCGCTTACCAGATTTTGAAAGAAGTAGACGCCCGCCTGGGCTTTCTGGCGGACGTGGGGCTGGAGTATCTCTCCCTGGGCCGCGCCGCCGCCACGCTTTCCGGGGGCGAGGCGCAGCGCATCCGTCTGGCCACCCAGATCGGCAGCAGCCTGGTGGGCGTGCTCTACATTCTGGATGAGCCCTCCATCGGTCTGCACCAGCGGGATAATGCCCGTTTGCTGGGCACCCTGCAGCACCTGCGGGATTTGGGCAACACCCTGGTGGTGGTGGAGCACGATGAGGATACCATGTACGCGGCGGATCAGATCGTGGATATCGGCCCAGGCGCGGGCATACACGGGGGGCACCTGGTGGCCCAAGGCACGGTGGATCAGATCAAGGCCAACCCTGACTCCATCACCGGCCAGTATTTGAGCGGCGCGCTGGCCATCCCGGTACCGGCGGCACGCAAACAACCTACCGGCTGGCTGCGCGTGCGCGGCGCGCGCGAGAACAACCTGCAGCGCGTGGATGCGGATATCCCCCTGGGGGTGATGTGCGTGGTGACGGGCGTATCGGGCAGCGGCAAGTCATCCCTGATCAACGAGGTGGTGTACAAGGCCTTGGCCAGAGATTTGAACCGGGCCAAGACCCGCCCCGGCGCGTATGATAGCCTGGAGGGCGTGGAGCAGCTGGATAAGGTGATCGACATCGACCAATCGCCCATCGGGCGCACGCCGCGATCCAATCCCGCCACGTACACCGGCGTGTTTGATTTGATCCGCCAGGTGTTTGCCCAGACCCCGGATGCCAAGGAACGGGGATACAAGGAGAGCCGCTTCTCCTTTAATGTGAAGGGCGGGCGGTGCGAGGCGTGTGGCGGGGATGGCATCATCAAGATTGAAATGCACTTTCTGCCGGATGTCTACGTGCCCTGCGAGGTGTGCAGAGGCCAGCGCTACAACCGGGAAACCCTGGAGGTGCGCTACAAGGGAAAGAATATTTATGACGTGCTGGATATGACCGTGGAGGACGCGCTGGGCTACTTTGAGAACCACCAGCGCATTCTGCGCAAAATACGGACGCTCTACGACGTGGGTCTGGGCTACATCAAGCTGGGGCAACCCAGCACAACCTTATCCGGCGGCGAGGCCCAGCGCATCAAGCTGGCTACAGAGCTATCACGCGTGGCCACGGGACGCACCCTCTACGTGCTGGATGAACCCACCACCGGTCTGCACATGGCAGATACCCATCGGCTGGTACAGGTGCTGCAGCGCCTGGCCGAGGCGGGCAACACCGTGCTGATTATTGAGCACAATCTGGATGTGATCAAGACCGCGGATTGGCTGATAGACCTGGGGCCGGAAGGGGGAGATCGCGGGGGCCGGGTGGTGGCCTGCGGCACGCCGGAAGCGTTGTGCGCCAGCAAGCGCAGCCACACCGCGCGCTTCCTCAAGCCTGTGTTGTTCCCCAATCAAGCCAAACGGGCTAAATGATGTTGCCCAGGGTAGGGGTCTCGTGCCGGGGCAGATGCTCCAGAATGGCCTTGGCCTCGGCCAGCTTTACCAGTGCAGCGCCCGCATCCCTGGCGCGCGCGCCGGCGGCTACACCGCCCAGGGCGGCCTCCACAGCCTCGGTCTGCCGGTGATTGATAAACAGATCCAACCCCTGGGCCTTGCGCTGCCACAGGGCCTGGGCATCTGCGGCCTGGGCGGCGGCGCGGGGCCACGCAGCGCTCTCAATGCTCTGCTGTATGTGCGCCAGTTCGGTGAGCATGCCTTGCGCTACCTGCCCCGCGTAGCTCATCGTAAAGCTGCCCAGGGCCAGCACGGCCAGCAGCACCCCGGCCAGTATCCAGCGTTTTTGTCGCATGCTACCACCTCACCTGTTCGGGCTTCAGCGCGGGCGCCACGTGCAGCTTGCCCCGCCGTCCCGCGCCCTGTACAAACAGGCGGCCCTGGGTATCCAGCGAGCAGAGAAAGACCTCGCTCGTATCCGTGTAGCCCAGGGGCGCCAGTTGCTTCATCAGCCACGCATCGCTCAAGCCACCGGTCAGCAGGTTCTTGTGTTGCGTGCGCCCATCCAAAATCAGGGTCAGAGGGATGCCTTCGTACTTCGTCTGCAACTGCAGATCCGCCGGGCACACGGGTCGCTGCGCGGCGGTGGGGAAGACGCTGAGCCCTCCGTTGGTCTCCAGAATGGCGGCGCTCACATCCGCGGGATTCATCACCCCTTGGTTGCGCACGGCCTCCATCAGGTCGTTCAAGTCGTAGCACAGGCGTTCGAGCTCCGCGGCCTGTATCTTGCCGTCGCGTATGAGCACGCTGGGTTTGCCGCAGATCCATCCCCTAAACTTTTGCGAGCGCATGCTGGCCAGGGCAATGGCGCTGTGCAGGGCCAGCAGCGCCAGGATGGGCACTACCCCGCCCAGCAGCGACGCGCCCATGTCGCCCATGGGCGAGGCGGCTAGGTCGGCGATCAGCAGGGTGATGACAAACTCAAAGGGCTGTAATTGGGCCATCTGCCGTTTGCCCATGCAGCGTACCACTGCTACGGTCAGTATAAACAGCAGCACTGTGCGCAAAAAGGTGGTAAACGTGGCGCTCACCTCCCGGGTGTGGGTATGCGGTTAGTATACCCATGCCACGGAAGGATAATCAGGGCGTCGGCGCACTGCGGCGAGGCAATGTCCCGGCGCGCGGATTGCGGCCTATCCCGGCGCGCCACTGTGAGACGTTTGATAAAAAATGGCGAGGAACAGGGGCGTTCCGCGCTTTAATTTTCTTTTTTCTCGCCGGCAGGGGATGCAAAGAACGACCAGGGAGCCCCCGACGGCGGCGGGACGCAGAAATCCATCGTTTTCTTCAAAGTGGGGTGGTGCAAGCACAGGCTTGTCCCCCACAGGGCTATTTGCTGGCCGGGCTTGCCCCCGCCGTAGCGGGCATCCCCCCACAGGGGGAACCCGGCGTTGGCGCACTGCACGCGTATCTGGTGCGAGCGCCCGGTATACAGGGCAACGCGCAGCAAGCACAGGCCATCGGCTTCAGCCAGGCACTGCAGAGAAAGCCGCGCCTCCTTCGCGCCGGGGGTATGCGGCGGCACGACAGAGACGGTGTTGCTGTGATCTTTCAGCAGCCAGTCGGCCAGATCGGCGCTCTGCGGCGCGCGGCCCCGGGTCACAGCCAGGTAGCCCCGGCGCAGGGTTCTTTCGCGCGCCTGCTCGCTCAGCCGCGCCGCGGCCTTGGATGTGCGCGCCAAGGCCATCAATCCGCCCACGGGTCTATCCAGCCGGTGCACCAGCCCCAGGTACACCGCGCCGGGCTTGCCGTACACCCTGCGGATGTATGCCTTCATGCAGGTCAGCACATCCAAATCCCCGGATGCGTCGGCCTGGCTGGGCATGTTAGGGGGCTTCACCACCACCAGTAGGTGATTATCCAGGTGTACAACCTGTACGCCCTGATATAGATCAAGCATGGGCCTGCCACCGCCCGGATGCGCCGCAGGGCAGCACACCCCCGGCGGTCACCGGTAACCCTACCTCCTGCGCATCGGCATGGCCGCCGAAGCGGGGGGTGACGGTCAGCTCTATCATGTTGCGCAACACGGATGGGGCCAGGCCCGTGGTATAGCTGTTGATGAGGAAGAACAAGGGCTTTTCGCACAGCGTGCCGGCGCAGGCGGAAACTAAGCCGTACAGTTCATTTTCCAGTTTCCACACCTCGCCCCCCGGCCCCCGGCCATAGGATGGGGGATCCATCAGGATGCCGTCGTACAGACTGCCGCGCGCAACCTCGCGCCGCACAAACTTCAGCGCGTCGTCGATGATCCAGCGGATGCCGGCCTCCGGCAGGTCGCAAAGCGCACGGTTCTCCTTGGCCCACTGGGTCATGCCCTTGGCTGCATCCAGGTGGCACACCCACGCGCCTGCACGGGCACAGGCCAGGGTGGCCGCGCCGGTGTAGGCGAACAGGTTGAGCACGCGTGGTGGGGGTGCTTGCGGATCGGCCGCGATGCGGTGGGCGATGAGGCCCCGCATCCAATCCCAGTTGGCCGCCTGCTCTGGGAACAGCCCGGTGTGCTTAAAGCCCGTGGGCCGCACGTAAAAAGCCAGCTCGCCATAGCGCAAAACCCAGCGCTGGGGCAGGGGGCGAAAAAACTGCCACGCGCCGCCGCCACGCTCACTGCGGTGGTACCAAGCGTCGGCGCGAGCCCACAGGTCAGGCCTTTGCACAGGCCATATGGTTTGTGGATCCGGGCGGCGCAGCAACACATCGCCCCAGCGCTCCAGCTTTTCGCCGTCGCCGGTATCCAGCACTTCGTAATCCTGCCATTGGTCGGCCAGCAGCATGGCGTATCCTTTCTGCGGTGAATCGGGTCGGGGGGATCGTTGCGGAGAAGTTTCCCCCGGCCGCACCCTGCCCTTGGGCACAGAGCCTCTCCGCGCCAACTTATCGTCGTCGGCTACGCCTTTTGGATGGCCAGCGCGGCCTGCGCGCCGTTGATCTGCCAGGCCTTTGCGTAGTCGCCCGGTTCCGCAGGGGCATCCGTCAGGCTTTCGGCCAGCACCGCCGCACAGATGTTCTGCGCGTGCGTGCGCAGCACCGCTGCCAGCTCGCCATCGGCCTGATAGCGCACGCGGATGCGGTCCGTCACATCCAGCCCTGCCTCTTTGCGCATGGTCTGCAGTTTGGATACTACTTCGCGGGCAAAGCCTATCTCCAGCAGATCCGGGGTCAAGTTGGTGTCGAGAACTACGGTAAGGTCTCTATCCGTCTCGGCCACAAAACCGGGCTTTTGCGCGGGTTCAGCCAGCACATCCTCGCGGGCGAGGGATACGCGGGTATCATCCAGCGTGAAGGTGAGGCTCTCGCCCCGCGCGAAGGTATCCATGGCGTCGTTGCCATCCATCTCGGCCAGGCGCGCGCCTATCCTGCCTAGCAGCTTGCCGTAGCGCGGGCCCAGGGTGCGGAGCTGGGGCTTGAGCCGGTAGGTGGTGAACGCCCGCGTATCCTCAGTGAAACGCACGGCTTTCACGTTCAGTTCATCCGCGGCCAGGGCCACAAAGGCTTTGGGTAGGTCAGCCCCGCGCACGTAGAGCGCCGGGGCGGGCTGTCGGGTCTTGATGCCCCCCGCGTTGCGGCACGCCCGGCCCAACTGCACCACCCGCAGCAGGGTATCCATGTGCCCCTCCAACGCTTCGTCGATGCGCGCCGCATCCCAGGCGGGGAAATCGGTTAGGTGCACGGAGATGGGCGCATCGGGCCGCACGCTGCACACCAGGTTGCGGTACATCTGCTCGGCCAGGAAGGGCACAAAGGGCGCGATGAGACGCGAAAGGGTCTCCAGCACGGTGTAGAGGGTGACAAAGGCGGCCTCCTTGTCTCCGGCCATGCCCTTGCCCCAAAAGCGTTCGCGGCTGCGGCGCACGTACCAGTTGGATAGCGCATCCACAAAGTCGCTGATGGCGCGGGCCGCCTCCGTGATGCGGTAAGCATCCAGATGCGCGTCTACATCGCGGGTCAGGCTGTGCAGGCGGGAGAGGATCCATTTATCCATCAGCGTCAGCTGCGCCTCTTCCAGCGAGTGCAGGGCCGGGTCAAAGCCGTCGATGTTGGCGTAGAGCACGAAGAAGGCGTAGGTGTTCCACAGTGTGCCCATAAACTTGCGCTGGGCCTCGCTGACCGCTTCGCCATAGAAGCGGCTGGGCAGCCACGGCGCACCGTTGGTGTAGAAGTACCAGCGCACCGCGTCAGCACCCTGGGCATCCAGCGCGCTCCAGGGATCCACCACGTTGCCTTTGTGCTTGCTCATCTTCTGCCCATCCTTATCCTGCACGTGGCCCAGCACGATGCAGTTGGCAAAGGGCGTGCAATCAAACAGACAGGTGGATATGGCCAGCAGGGTGTAGAACCAGCCCCGGGTCTGATCCACCGCCTCGGATATGAAATCCGCCGGAAAACGGCGCTCGAAGATCTCTTTGTTCTCAAAGGGGTAGTGCCACTGGGCGAAGGGCATGGAGCCGGAGTCGTACCAGCAGTCGATCACCTCGTGGACGCGGTGCATATCCCCGCCGCAGGCCGGGCATTTCAAAATCACGCGGTCGATGTAGGGACGGTGCAGTTCCAGATCCGGCGGCAGGGGAGCGCGGCTGAGCTGCGAAAGCTCCGCCTTGGAGCCGACCACATGGGTCTGCCCGCAGCCGCACACCCAGATGGGCAGGGGCGTACCCCAGTACCGCTCGCGAGAGAGGCCCCAATCCAGCACGT
>JAITTS010000045.1 GCA_031286995.1 Oscillospiraceae bacterium | reverse complement strand
GGTATTGAAGAAAATCTCAATCAAAAATCTCAGCGTTCGCAGAAAAATGATGAAAGCCGCACGTGATCCTGGCTTCCTTGCGGGGCTGCTCTTTCAAAACTAAATGCTCTTGCCCTGGGGCAAAAAACGCAGACGGGCATGTTCGCACAGACTCGTTCAGTTCCTTCTTTCATTCTGCCCCGCCTGGGTGTATAATGCTACCCGTGAGAAGACCGCCCTTGCGGAACAGATGCAGAGAACCGGGGTAGACGATGATGCCATCTGAAGGGAAAGCATCCCAGGGCGTGGTGGCGCAGAGCGTATACGCGGAAGAAGGCCGCGGTATCGGCGAGGCGGCGCTGCGCGGAGCGCTGCGGGATTGCCTGGCGGATATCCGCGGCGGCCTGCAGAAGGTGCTGTTGCTGGTGCCCGATTACACCAGGCTGCACTCCGGCGCGGGGCAAATCGCCAACATCCTTTACCGCTTGCTGGCGGACACATGCCGGGTGGATATATTGCCTGCGTTGGGCACCCATGCGCCCATGACCCGGGATGAATGCGGGGCAATGTACGGGGATATCCCCTTGGATCGGTTTCTGGTGCACAACTGGCGCACAGATGTGGTCAGCATCGGGCGGGTGCCCGCAGCCTTCGTGCACGAGGTATCCGAAGGGGTGCTGGATGAAGCGATTGATGTGGAAGTGAACCGCCGCCTCTATGACGGATATGATCTGATCCTCTCCATCGGGCAGGTGATACCCCACGAGGTGGTGGGCATGGCCAACCATACAAAAAACATATTTGTGGGGTGCGGCGGCAGCGCGATGATCAACGCCTCGCACATTCTGGGCGCGTTCTACGGTATGGAGCGCATCATGGGCCGCGACCATTCGCCTGTACGCAAGGTATTCGATTACGCGGCCGAGCATTTTTTGCGGGATCTGCCCATCGCCTACGTGCTGACGGTGACCACCGCGCCGGCCGGCGAGATACGGATGCACGGCCTGTTCATCGGGCGCGGGCGCGGCTGCTTTGAGCGGGCGGTGGCCCTGGCGCAGAGGAAGAACCTAATGTTTGTCGATCATCCGCTGCAAAAGGCTGTCGTGTACTTGAATGAGCGGGAGTTTAAGAGCACATGGCTTGGCAACAAGGCCATCTACCGCACGCGCATGGCCCTTGCGGATGGCGGCGAGTTGATTGTGCTGGCGCCGGGCGTGGAAACCTTTGGCGAGGATGCCGAAAACGACAGGCTCATCCGCAAGTACGGCTACTGCGGCAGAGAAAACATCATCCGGCTGTGCAAGACCCAGGCCGATCTGCGGGCGAATTTGTCGGCTGCGGCGCACCTGATCCACGGCAGCGCGGATGGCAGGTTTCAGGTCACTTACTGCACGCGCCGCCTGACGCGGGAGCAGGTGGAAGGGGTGCGTTTCGGCTATATGCCCTACGGCGAGGCCGCCGCGCGGTACGATCCCGAAAGGCTGCAGAGCGGGATGAACACGCTGGCGGATGGCGAAGCGGTCTTTTTCATCCCCAACCCGGCGCTCGGGCTGTGGGCGGATAAAGGCAATGATCGAGGGGAGGCATGGTTTTGAAGCTTTCGAAGCGTGATATTGCCGCAAATCGCGCGCAATGGTTGGCCAAAGGATATGTGCTGCCCGGGTACGATCCGGATCAGGTGAGGCGCGCTACCCTTGCCGCGCCCGAGTGGGTGCACTTTGGCGCAGGCAACATTTTTCGCGCGTTTGTGGCCGCTATCCAGCAGCAGATGATCGAGGAAGGGCGGGAATCCAAGGGCATCGTCGTGGCGGAAGGCTATGATGAAGAGATCATCCACAGGGCCTACCGGCCCTATGATAACCTGTTCCTGAATGTCACCCTAAAGGCGCAGGGGGCGATGGAGAAGGTGGTGGTGGGCAGCGTCGCGCAATCTCTGGGTATGGATCGCGCCGGTGAGGATTGGCGCCGCCTGGCAGACATATTCCGGGGTGCGTCGCTCAAAATGGCCAGCTTCACCATCACGGAAAAAGGCTACAACATCCGCAACATGTCAGGGGAACCCTTTCCGCAGATCCAGCGGGATTTTGAGGCCGGGCCGGCGGGCGCCCAGAGCTACATCGGCAAAATCGCCGCGCTGTGTTACACGCGCTTTCAGGCGGGCGCGCTGCCCATATCCCTGGTCAGTATGGATAACTGTGCCCACAACGGCACACGCCTGGCGGATGCGCTGCGCGCCTTTGCCGCGGCGTGGGCGGGGCGCGGCCTGGCGGGTGCGGCCTTTGCCGGCTACATGGCCGACGAGGCCAAGGTAGGCTTTCCGCACACCATGATCGATAAGATTACGCCCCGTCCGGATGACCGGGTGATTGCGATGCTTCAGGCCGACGGCTTTGAGGATGCTGAGGCGTTCAAGACCGCAAAAGGTACCTTTGCCGCGCCCTTTGTAAACGCAGAGGAGACGCAATACCTGGTGATGCAAGATTGGTTTCCCAATGGCCGCCCCAAACTGGATAGCGCCCGGGGAGTGCTCTTTACGGATAAAGAGACGGTGGATCGCGTGGAGCGCATGAAGGTGTGCACCTGCCTCAATCCGCTGCACACCGCGCTGGCGGTGTTTGGCTGCCTGCTCGGCTACACGTTGATCGCCGAAGAGATGAAAGACCCCCTGCTTCGCCGCATGGTTGAAGTGATCGGCCGCCGCGAGGGCCTGCCCGTGGTGACCGATCCGGGGGTGATTGACCCAAAGGAATTTTTGGATACGGTGATCAACGTGCGCATGCCCAATGCCTTCATGCCGGATTCTCCTCAGCGCATCGCTACCGATACCTCTCAAAAGCTGGGCATCCGGTTTGGGGAGACCATCAAAGCGTACCTGAAGCGCCCGGATCTGTCGGTGCAAAGCCTGCGCATCATCCCGCTGGTGTTTGCCGGGTGGCTGCGCTACGCGATGGCCGTGGATGACAGCGGCGTGGCCTTTGTACCCAGTGACGACCCGCTGCTGCCGGATGTGCAGCGGGCGCTCGCGGGCATCCGCTTGGGTGTGGACGGCCCGTTCCCCGGCGCGTTGCGGCCGATTTTGTCCAATGCGGGCATCTTCGGTGTGGATCTGTATGCGGCGGGCTTGGGCGAACTGGTCGAGGGATACTTTGCAGAGCTGGCGGCCGGGCCGGGCGCGGTGCGCGCGGCGCTCACAAAGTATCTGGCGTAAACGGAGGATAACGGCATGATTGTGCTGGCGTTGGAGTCGAGCACCAGTTCCGCCAAGGCGCTCTTGTACGATTCGCAGAAGGGCACGATCGGGCTGGAAGCCTGTGCGTATCCGCCTGAAATCTGCGGCGGGGGACGAATCGACACCGAAGCGGTGTTCCGCCTGACGGCGCAGATGGGCAGGCGGCTGGCAGAGAGGCACGCTATCGAAGCCATCGCGCTGTGCGGCATCTGGCACAGCGTGGCGTTGTGCGACGGTGCCATGCGCCCGGCCGGCGGTACCTACGCGTGGCATTACATGGCGCCCGGCGCGTATTGCCGCAGCATACGCAAGAACGAGGCGCTGACAGGCACGCTGTACAGCCGCACCGGTTGCATGCCGCACGTCACCTATCCCAGGGATATGCTATCCTTCATGCACGCGCAAGGGGCAGATCTTTCAAATAAAAAGCTGCCGAGCCAAGGCGCGTACAATTTTTATCGGTTAACCGGTGAGTTCTGGGAAAGCGCCTGCACGATGAGCGGATCCGGGCTGCTGAATATACACACCCTGGCTTACGATGAATGCGCGCTGGATTACGCGGGCATCCGTGAGAGCCAGCTCGGCAGCCTGGCGCGCAGTCCCCAGGCCGCGCCGATCACAGCGGCGGGCGCAGCCCTGCTGGGCGTCGGCGCGAACACCCCGGTGGTATCCGCCCACGCCGATGGCGCACTCAACCAAATAGCCGCCGGGGCGGCGGCGGTGGGCCGCATGACGCTTTCGGTGGGCACCAGCGGCGCCATCCGCCTGACGGCGGATAGGCCGGTACTGCCGGATTGCCGCCAGCTTTGGTGCTACTATGGCGCGATGGATTGGATGAGCGGCGCGGCTGTGGCCGGGGCTGCCAACTGCGTCGATTGGTTCCACGACAAGGTGATGGGCAAGCGAGTCAGTTTGGAAGAGCTGGAGGCAAGCCCGCTCGCCCCCGAGCCGCCGGTGTTTCTGCCCTTTCTCTTCGGCGAGCGCTGCCCCAACTGGCAGGATGAACGGCTGGGCGGCTTTTGCGGCGTGCGCCCAGAGCACACCGCGGCTGATCTGTACTTTGCGCTGCAGGCGGGCGTGCTATTCAACCTGTACCAGTGTTATGAGGCCTTGCGGGCGTCTGCCGGTGTGCCTCAATCCATCCACGCCAGCGGCGGCATCCTCCATTCAAAGCGGTGGACACAGATGGCGGCGGATATCTTTGGCATGCCCCTGCGCTGCTCGCGGAACCTGAACGCTTCCTCCCTGGGGGCGGCAGCCCTGGCCCTGCACGCGGCGGGCGGTCTGCGCGATCTGCGCGCCTTTGACGGCACGGGGGAGGAACATATCGCGGCGCCTGATCCAGAGGCTGCGCGGAGATACCGCGTCTTGTACGAGCGATACCTGTACTACTACGGCAAAACAGCGGAGACCTAGAAAAGCGGCATATGAATCCGGCTGCCCATCGTAAGCGCCGTTTGAAATCGGCGGTGTGGGGCATACGGGATAAACGGACACTCAAGGAGGTTGCCCGCCATGTGGATCGTCTACGCGCTTTTATCCGCGCTGTTCGCGGCGCTCACTTCCATCCTGGCCAAAATGGGCATGGATGGCGTCAACTCTAACCTGGCTACGGCCATACGCACCGTGGTGGTGCTGCTGATGGCCTGGGGCATCGTATTTGTCACGGGCAAGCAGCACGCAGTGGTGAACATCACGCAAAAAAGCTGGCTGTTCCTGGGGCTATCCGGCATTGCCACAGGGCTTTCATGGCTGTTCTATTACAAGGCCCTACAGCTTGGCGAAGCATCCAAGGTGGTGCCGATAGATAAGTTCAGCGTCGTCATCTCCATGGTGCTGGCGTTCATCATCTTGGGCGAGGCAGTCAAGGCCAAGACCATCCTCGGCGGGCTGCTGATCACGGCGGGCACCTTTGTGCTGATCCTTTGGTGATGGCGGTCACCCACATCAAAACGCAGCCCCCATCCCCCGCGGATAAGGGCTGCGCCTGTTTACGCGGCGTTGTCAATGGCCTAAGCCGCCAAAATCCCCATCACCGCCATGGCCCAAAAACCTATCAAAAAACCGTAAGTGGGCGCGTGGCCGGTATGCCCGGCCTGGGATGCGGGGATAAGCTCTTCAACCACGATGAACATCATGGCCCCGGCGGCAATGCTCAGGGGCAAGGCCAAGGCGGCGCCGCCCAGGCCCACCAGGCCGAAGGAGAGACCCAGGCCCGCCAGCGCGGCCACGGGTTCGGCAAAGCTGGCCAAGGTGCCAAAACGGATGCAGCGGCCACGGGGCATGCCGCTCTCCCGCAGGGGCACCACCACGGCCATGCCCTCCGGAAAGTTTTGCAGCGCCAACCCCAGGCCGAACACCGCCGCGGCCAACGGGGGCAGCCCCTGGCGCAGGGTAGCGGCGATCACCACGCCTAGCGCCAGGCCCTCGGGTATGTTGTGCAGGGCCACGGCCATCACCAGCAGCAAGGGGCGGGATAGATGAGATGGCCGGCCCTCCGGGCTCTCCTCCGTGGGGTGCTGGTGAGGCAGCAGCCTATCCAGCAGCAGCATACCCAGGCAGCCCAGCACAAAGCCCGCGGTGTTGGTGAGGGCGCCCGCCCAGCCGGTGATGGCATTGAAGGCGGGCACAATGAGCGACCAAATGGAGGCCGCCACCATGATGCCCCCGGCAAAGCCGAGGAAGGCCGCCTGTTTATCCTCGCCTTCCAGGCGCATGGAAGCGCCCAGCATACTGCCGCCCCATGTGGCCAGCCAGGGGATGAACATGAGCAAAGAGAAAGAAAGCCAGGGCATAGGGTTGCTCCTTTCATGGGGATCATGCGGCGGGCAAAAGTTTCCATCCTGGGGCTTTATGAAAATTTTATGCCCCGCATGATGCCAGGCGCCGCGTACGGTCATCCATCCCGGTTCACCCGGTCAGCCCTCAAACCGAAACGCCTTCTTCCCCGCCTCATGGGCGGCGATGACCGCGTCGCACCAAGCATCGTAGCGGGCATCCTCGGCCTGGGCCTCCGGATGGGCGTCTATCCAGGCCACGGTCTGGCGTATGCCTTGGTCAAAGCGCGTGGTAGCCACATAGCCGGGGGTCAGGCGGCGAATTTTAGCGGTGTCGAACACCACGCTGTGGCTCTTGTCACCCAGCAACGGGCCTTCCAAATCCGGGTCGCAGGCGATGAGAAATTCGCTGGATATATGGGTGAGCACCGGTTCCTTCCCCACGGCGCGCCCCACGCACAGGGCCACTTGATCCCAAGTGAGCTGCTCCTCGGATGTGATCTGTACCGCCTCTCCGATGGCCTTGGGATTGCCCATCAGGCCCAAAAAGCCCTTAGCAAAATCCGTACAGTGGGTCAGCGTCCACAGGCTGGTGCCGTCGCCCGGAATGATGACGGGCTTGCCGTGGCGGATGCGCTGCATGGTGGGCCAACTGCCCAGCGGACTGCCCAGAGGCCAGGGAACCTTGCGCTGATCGTAGGTGTGGCTGGGCCGCACGATGGTGGCGGGGAAGCCGTGTTGGCGCAGAGCATCCAGCAGCAGATCCTCGCAGGCTATCTTATCGCGGGAGTATTGCCAGTAGGGGTTGCACAGGGGCGTGCTCTCATCAATCAGCCAGTGAGTGGGCGGCTTGATGTAAGCCGAAGCGCTGCTGATGAAGATGTACTGGCCGCACCTGCCGCTAAACAGTCGCAGGTCGCGCTGCAACTGGGTAGGGGTAAAGACGATGAAATCCGCAATCACGTCAAAGGTGCGGTTCCCCAGCGCCGCAGATACGGCAGCCTCATCATGGATATCCGCGCGGATGTTCAGCGCGCCGGGGGGCAGCGGCGCATTGCCGCGGTTCAACAAAGTGACTTCCCATCCCTGGGATAGGGCCAGCGCGGTGATAGCGCTGCTGATGGTGCCGGTACCGCCGATGAACAATGCTCTCATGAATCGTTTCCCTCCTGTGTCTTGGTGCGGCGGCGGCAATCCGCCGCGCTTCCCCGGTTTGCGCGATACCCATTTCCGTTAAACTTTTGCCTATGGCGGCGTTTCGTCGCGGAGGATCGCGAGGGCTGCCTGCGGCGCCGTGTATACGCCGGTCTCAAAAAAATCATCCGGCCAGCCCTCTGCACCCGCCGCAAGCTGGGCCAGTACCCGGGCCGCATCCTCGCCCTCGGCCGGTACGGGGCGGTAATCCTGCGGCTCACTCAGCGGCTTGGCGCTGATGAGGCAGGGGATCACGCGCAGCTCCGCCAGGCGCGCAGCCGCATCCCCCTGCTCCACATCTACATCGAACACGGCGCGCACCAGGGCGGTATCCCGCGCCTGGGATGCGCTTAGGCCCCCGTAGACAAAATTGCCCAAGCTGTAGAGGATGGGCTTGCCTTTATAGAGCTGCATGCCCTGCAACACGTGGGGATGGGTGCCGATCACCGCATCCGCACCGCGGTCAATTGTCTCCCGGGCGATGCGCGCTTGCTCAAAGCTGTGCCGCTGCCCATACTCCACGCCCCAATGGTAGGATACCAGGATTAACCGCGCGCCCGCAGCCCTTGCCTCGTCAAACTGTTTAAAAAAGGTGAGCAGCGCCTTGCCCCGGCCCGGGTGCAGGTAGCCGAACAGCGCCACCTTGATACCCGCCGCGTTCACCAGGGTATAGGCGCGGTTTTGGCTGTAAGCGATGCCTCGGACATCCAGCGCGGCCAGCGTATCCCGGTAGCCATCCGGCCCGTAATCCTGGGTGTGGTTGTTGGCCAAGTTGACGGCCTCTACACTGCCCAGGGTCAGAATATCCGCAAAGGCTGCGGGGCCGCGAAAGGTGAACTTTTTATTCAGGGCGCGGGTAGCGTCCGTCAGCGCGCACTCCAGGTTGACCAGGGTCAAGTCATCTTCGGCCAGAATATCCGCTACGCTGGAGAAGGGCCAGCCCAGCCCCTTCTCTTTAACCAAGGGCACAAACTCGCCGGGGGTCTGCTGCAGTTCAGCATCCGAGCCGAGGGCGCAGTCCCCGGCGAAGGTGAGCGTCAAGCGCGCCGCATTTGCGCCCGGGGGCCACAGCAGGCAACACGCGGCCAGGCACGCCGCCAGCACGCCCCTCATCGGGTTCCCTCCAGGCCTTCCACGTAGCGGCGGATACGCCGCAGCGCCTCCTGCAATTTATCCAGCGCGGTGGCATAACAGCAACGTATGTGTCCCTGGCCACTGGCGCCAAATGCATCCCCGGGCACGCAGGCCACTTGTTCGGCGCGCAGCAATCCCTCGCAGAACGCCTGGGCCGTCAGCCCCGTGCGGCCAATGCTGGGGAACACGTAGAACGCGCCCAGGGGTTCAAAGCAATCAAGCCCCATGCCGCGGAAGGCGGTGACCATCAGGCGGCGGCGGCGGTCATAGCTCGCCACCATGGCGCGCACATCCGCAAAGCCGTCCTCCAGCCCGGCGCGCAGCGCGGCCTCGGCCGCTATCTGGCCCTGGGTGGATGCGCACATGATGGTGTACTGGTGTATCTTGCACATCAGCGCCAGTATCTCCCGGGGGCCGCAGGCGTAGCCCACGCGCCAGCCGGTCATAGCGAACGCTTTGGAAAAGCCGTTCAGCGTCACCGTGCGCTGCCACATGTCTGGCAGAGAGGCGAAGCAGGTGTGGGTGTAGCCGCCATAGGTCAACTCCGCGTAAATCTCATCGGCGATCACCAGCACATCCGTCCCCCGCAGCACGTCGGCCAAGGCCTGGGCATCCTGCGGGCGCAGCATGGCGCCAGTGGGGTTGTTGGGGTAGGGCAGTATCAGCGCCTTGACGTGCGGGGATAGCGCGGCCCGCAGCGCGGCGGGGGTCAGGCGAAATTCATCCTCCGCCCGGGTGGGGATGGCCACAGGCGTGCCGCCCGCAAACACCACGCCCGGCGCGTAGGATACGTAAGCGGGTTCGGGTATCAGCACCTCGGCCCCCGGCTGTACCAGGGCACGTAGCGCCAAATCAATGCCCTCACTGGCGCCGATAGTGACCAGTATTTCATCCGTGGGGCTGTAGTTCACACCGAAGCGCGCACCCATGTACTGGGCGATCAGGCGGCGCAGCTCCACCCTGCCCCAATTGGATGTGTATTGTGTCAGCCCGTCGGTCAGCGAATCGATGGCCGCGGTGCGGATGCCCCATGGGGTGACAAAATCCGGCTCGCCCACGCCCAGGGATATGGCCTCGGGCATCTCGCTGACCAGGTCGAAAAACTTGCGTATGCCCGATGGCGGCACTGCCGCAGCGCGGGGGTTGAGCAAGGGCCCGTAATCCATCATGGGGATACCGCCAGCCTGTGATCCTTCGCATCCCCGGCAAAGATGACGCCGCCCTGCTTGTAGGCTTTGAGCATGAAGTGCGTGGCAGTGCCGGTCACCCCCTCCAGCGTGGAGAGCTTGGATGATACGAAGCCTGCCAGTTCTTTGAGCGTGGGGGCCTGCATCATCACCATCAGGTCATAGGCTCCGCTCATCAGGTAAAGGGATGTGACCTCTTCAAACTGATAGATGCGCGCGGCGATGGCGTCAAAGCCGTGGTCGCGCTGCGGCTGCACCCGCACCTCAATCACCGCCTGCACCATATCCCGCCCGGTACGATCCCAATTGATCATGGCGGCGTACTTGACCAGAATGCGCTCCCGCTCCAGCCGGGCGATGGCCTCGCGCACAGCATCCACGCCGTGACCGGTCATCACGGCGATCTGATCCGGAGCGATACGCGCGTCGTCGGTCAAGATATCCAGCACCTGCATCTCCAGGGTGTTAAACAAGCGAATCCCTCCTAAAATAACCCGGTGATGTTGCCCTCACCGTCCACATCTATGTCTTCGGCGGCCGGTATCTTGGGCAGGCCCGGCATGGCGATGATGTCTCCGCAGAACACCACCACAAAGCCCGCGCCGGCGCTGAGACGCACCTGGCGTACCGTCAGATCGAAGCCGTGAGGGGCACCGGTCTTCTTGGGGTCATCCGAGAAGGAGTATTGGGTCTTGGCCACGCACACGGGCAACCCCCCGCCCCCTGTCTGCTGTATCTGCCGCAGTTGCGCGCGGGATGCCCCGCCATAAGCCACACCCCGTGCGCCGTAGACGCGGGTGGCCAGCGTTTCCAGCTTTTGCTCCAGGGGCATATCGTCCGGGTAGGTGTTGGTAAAGCGATCGGGGTCGGCCTGGTCGCAAGCATCCAGCACGGCCTGGGCCAGCTCTTCGCCCCCGGCGCCGCCCTTCGCCCACACTTCGCACAGCGCCACGCGCGCGCCGTGGGTGGCCGCGACACGGCGCACCAGGTCGATCTCCGCTTCCGCATCGCCGGTGAAGCGGTTCAGCGCAACCACGGCTTCCAGCCCCCAGGCGCGGATATTGCGCAGATGCCGGTCCAGATTGGCTAGCCCGGCCTCCAGCGCGGGCAGGTTTTCAGCGGCCAAATCGGCTTTCGCTACGCCGCCGTGGCTCTTGAGCGCGCGCACCGTGGCCACCACCACCACGCAGGCGGGGATGAAGCCCGCAGAACGGCACTTGATGTCAATAAATTTTTCAGCGCCCAGGTCCGCGCCGAAACCGGCCTCCGTCACCACGTAATCCGTCAGGCCCAGCGCCGCGCGCGTAGCGACGACACTGTTACAGCCGTGGGCGATGTTCGCGAAGGGCCCGCCGTGGATCAGGGCAGGGGTGCCTTCCAGCGTCTGCACCAGATTGGGCCGCAGCGCGTCGCGCAGCAGCGCGGCCATAGCCCCCTGCGCCTTTAGGGCCGCGGCGGTGACCGCCTCACCGGCAAATGTGCGCCCCACCACAATGCGCGCCAACCGCGCCTTCAGATCCGCCAAATTTTCGGCCAGGCAAAGTATGGCCATCACCTCCGAAGCGGTGGTGATGTCAAACCCGTCCTCACGGGGCATGCCGTTTGCTTTGCCCCCCAAGCCGCTGATGATGGCGCGCAACTGCCTATCGTTGCTATCCAGGCAGCGCCGCCAGGTGATCTGCCGCGGGTCTATGCCCAGGGCATTGCCCTGGCTGATGTGGTTATCCACCAAGGCGGCCAGCAGGTTGTTGGCCGCCGTAACGGCGTGTATATCGCCAGTAAAGTGCAGGTTGATCTCGTCCATGGGCGCTACTTGCGCCCATCCGCCGCCCGTAGCCCCGCCTTTCATGCCGAACACCGGCCCTTGGGAAGGTTGACGCAGGGCCAGCATGGCGCGCTTATCCAGGCGGCGCAGGGCGTCAGCCAGGCCGATGGATACGGTGGTCTTGCCCTCGCCAGCCGGGGTGGGGTTGACCGCAGTGACCAGCACCAGTTTGCCGGGCGCGGCCTGCGGCAGCGCCGCCGTACGCACCTTGGCCTTGTATGCGCCATAGGGCTCTAAACAATCCGCCGGTATGCCCGCCCGGGCCGCAATCTCTTGGATAGGCAGCAAGGGAACCCCCTGGGCTATCTGCAGGTCGCTGGGCATTGCGTTTGCCTCCTTGACGATGGCGTTTTACCCATTATAAACCACCTCATGGGGCGGCGCAAGCCTTACGTGCGCAAAGGCACCGCCCGCCAGCGCCGCGCATAAGGTGGGTATTGCAGGCACACAGCGGCCACAGCGCCGCAAGCCGTGCAGGCCCGCCGGGGCCGCGAGCCTATCCGTGAAAGGAGCCATTTCCATGAGCCAGTTCCCCTTTAACCCCGCCACAGGCGAGACGGTCTTTACCACCTTTGGGCGATTCGGCTGCGTACAGGGCGACTTTATACCTATCTGTGAGGCCATTGACGACAGCAATATCGCCGCGGATTGCAGCTGTAACTTTCACTGCTGCATCTGCGGCGGTTGGTGTGCATCCGACGGGCGGTGCGTGCTGTGCGGCAATGTGTGTACACACAACTGTTTTAAGGATTGTGACTGCGGCTGCGGCTGTGACTGCTGTGGTCATCACCATGGCCGCCACAAGGGCTGCAATGCCCTTGGCACGCTGTGCGTGCGCAAGGTGAGCGCGGTGGATCGCACGCCGCTGGCAAACGCTACCTATCAATTGCAGAACGCGGCGGGCGCGCCCTTGCGCACGGGCGTGACCAATGCCCAAGGCGAGCTGTGCTTTACCAACGTTACGCTGGGTACCTACAGCCTGGTAGAGACCGTACCGCCTCAGGGCTATCAGCCCAATCCGCTGGCCACCACTGTATCCCTGACCGAAGAGGAGCCTCAGCTCTTTTTGGAGCTGACGGATTTGCCCATCACCGGCACGGTGACAGCGGCGGCTCTGAGCGCGGCATGCAATATGCCCATCAGCGGCGTGACGCTGGCGCTTTCGGATTGCAATACCAATCAAGTCGCCGTCGGCACCACGGATGCCAGCGGTCTGGTGACATTTATGAACATCCCTCTGGGCAGCTACATGGTCAGTGCCACCACACCCCCGCCCGGCTTTGGCCCCGCCGCGCCGCAGATGGTGACGGTATCCGCCACCATGCCTAATCCGGCGGCTGTGCTGACGTTTCCGCCAATCATCGTCTAAATCCGTAAACAGGCAAGGCCGCCGCGCCGGGGAAAAACAGCGCGGCGGCCTTGTTTTTGTTTAGGCGCCGCCTCACAGTGTCAATTCTCGCTTACCCGTCAGGCGGAAGAAGAGCACCAGGGATAGGACGGTGGTCAGGGTCAGTATGGATGAAAGCGCGGCGGCGATACCGTAATTGCCGCGAGTGATCTGGCTGTAGATGGCCAGGGTCATGGTCTGGGTGTTGCCGGTGTAGAGAATGATGGATGTGGCCAGCTCGGTGATGATCATGATCCAACTGATGATGGCCCCGGCCAGCACGCCGGGCAGCATCATGGGCACCGTGACGCGAAAAAAGGTCTTCATGGTGGATGCGCCTAGGCTGATGGCAGCCTCTTCTACGCTGATGCTCATCTGCTGCAGCGTGGCCGCGGATGCGCGCACTGTGTAGGGCAGCCGGCGGATCACGAAGGAAAGGATCATGATAAAGGCCGTGCCGCTCAGCAACAGCGGGCGGTGATTAAAGCTGACCAGCAGCGCGATGCCGATGATGGCCCCGGCCACGGTCTGGGGGAACATGGATGTGATATCCAGCGAGGATGCCAGCACACTGCGCCGCCGCACCACCACGTAGGAGATGAGGATGCCCAGCACCACGATGACAGCGATGGCGACCAGTGCCAGCCAATAAGTGTTCCAGATGGATTTGCCCAGCTGGCGAAAGGCATCCGCATAGCTTTGCAAGGAATAGCCGGGCACGAATATTTTGCCGTTGGTTTTCTGAAAGGATGTGTAGAGCACGTAGAACTGGGGCAGCATGGCGATGCCTACCAGCACGTAGCAATACAGGTGCGCCAGCACGTTTTTGGCCCCGCGGGCAGCCTTGGGCTGTATGGGGTGTAGCGCGCTCATGGTAAACTGCTTGCGCGTGGCGTACAGTTTTTGCACCAGAAAGGCCGCTGTGGTCACCACCACAATGACGATGGAGATGGCTGCGGCAAAGCCGTCATCCGTGCCCACTTCACCCATAAACTGGGTGTAGACCAACACCGGCACAGTGCGAAAACCTTCGCCGATAAGTTGGGGGGTGCCAAAATCCGCAAAGGCGCGCATAAAAACCATGAGCGCCCCGGCCAGCAGCGTGGGCAGCAGCAGGGGCAGCACGATGCGGCGCATCTTGGCCAGGCCCGTGCACCCCAGGCTTTCCGCGGCCTCTATCAGCGAGTTATCCATGCTCTTAAACGCCCCCGCCAGGTACATGTATACCAGGGAGTACAGCTGCATGGATAGCACCAGCAGGATGCCGGGGAGGCCGTAGATATCCGGTATGGTGATGCCCACCAGATCGCGCAGCCACACCGTCACAGCGCCGCTGCGGCCAAAGAGCATGATCCACGAATACGCCCCGATAAACGGCGCGGACATCGAGCTGATGAGGATCAGTATCTCCAGCGCGGGCTTGAAGCGGATGCGTACCGTGGCCATGATGTAAGCCAGGGGCGTGGCCAGCAACACGCACAGCAACGTGACGCCGCTGGTAACCAGCAGGCTGTTGAGCAAGGCGGTGTAGTACATTTTGCGGCTGAAGAACTTGGTGAAGTAGGATAGGGAGAGACCGCCGGTAGCAGGATCCACCACGCTCTTGCTCAACAGCGTCACCAGGGGATAGATGAGAAACAGCGCGTACAGCGCGATGGCCGCCAGCGTAAAGCCCAGCCACACATCGCGCTGTATGCCGCCGGAGCGGCGGGCCGGCCTAGGCCTGGGCATCGTTCTGCACCCCCCGTGTCAGGCTGCGGCTACCATCCGCGCAGAACAGGTTCACTTTGTCGGGCTTGATGTGCAGGTACACGCGGGTGCCGTCGGCAAGGGCGTCGCTTGCGGATGATTCCTCTATCGCCTCTACGGTTTGGCCGCCATCCAGGGCGATAAAGTAGGTGGTGTTCAGCCCCATAAACACGCTGCTTTGCACCGTGCCCGGGATACCGCCCGGCTGCGTGGAGAGGGCGAACTCCTCGGGCCGCACGGATACCTTGACCGCCCCGCCATCCTCATCCCGGCAGGCTGCGGCATCCAGCCCGGCGAAGGGCGCTGTGTAATCGCCCCCAAAGCACAGCGCTGCGCCGCCATCCACAAGCGTGGCATCCAGCACGTTGGATCTGCCGATGAAGGAGGCCACAAACAGGTTGGCCGGGCGCTGGTAGATGCTGCGGGGTGTGCCCACGTGCTGGATAACCCCGGCGTTCATCACCGCGATGCGGTCGGATATGGCCATGGCCTCCTCTTGATCGTGTGTGACGTAGAGCGTGGTGATGCCCACCTCTCTTTGAATGCTCTTGATGGCGTTGCGCATGTCGATGCGCAGCTTGGCATCCAGGTTCGACAACGGCTCATCCATCAGCAGCACTGCGGGGCGGATGACGATGGCGCGGGCCAGGGCCACGCGCTGCTGCTGCCCGCCGGATAGCTTGTCGGGCATGCGGGCCGCCAGCTCGCGTATCTTCACGGTATTCAGCATCTGTTCCACCAGCCTGCCGCTCTCCTCTTTGGGCACATGGCGGTTACCCAGGCCGAAGGCCACGTTTTGCCGCACCGTCATGTGCGGAAAGATGGCGTAGTTTTGAAATACCATGCCGATGTTGCGGCGGCCGGGGGGCACATCGTTGATGATTTCGTCATTAAAGGCAATGTCGCCGCCCTCTATGGTGTTAAAACCCGCCACCATGCGCAGCAGCGTGGTCTTTCCGCAGCCGGAGGGCCCCAGCAACGTAAAGAATTCGCCCTCCTTCACGCTCAGCGACAGGCCGGGGATGATGGTTAAATCGTCATACCGTTTCACCACGTTACGGAAATGGATGCAAACGCTCACGGGCCTTCCTCGCTCTCTCAAAATGGCACAAAGAAAGGGGGATGCCGCGCGGACATCCCCCTGGGCGCACTGTTACAGGTCGCTGATGATCTCGGTGAAGCGATCCACGATCTCCTGCTTGTGAGAGATGACGTAGTCCGAATCTTCGAAGATCAGCCGAATCTCCTCCATAGGCTTCATGTAGGTGCCCAGCTTGGCGCCATTGCGCAGGGGCCGGTTGGTCAGGGTGGTGCCGTAAATATCCTGCACCTGCTGGGATATGACAAAATCCACAAACTTTTTGGCGTTCTCAAGGTTCTTGGCGCCCTTGACGACGCCGGCCTGGGCAGCCAGGAACACCGTGCCCTCCACAGGGTAGACGATCTGCACGTTGGTCGCGCCATCCTTGATGTAGGTGGCGGAAGGATCCTCATAGGTCAGGGCCACGGCGTACTCGCCATTGACGACACCCTTGTGCACGGCGCTGCTGCTGCCCAGTATTTTGCCGTCTATGTTCTTAAACAGCTCTGCCACGTAGGCCCACGCCTCGTCGGATTCATAGCCGCCCATGGCCAGCAGCATATTGGTCAACTGGCAAAAAGCGCTGCTGGATGCGGCGGGATCCGCGGTGGCGATTTTGCCCTTGAGCGCGGGGTTGAGCAGATCGGCATAGCCCTCTACCTTGATGTCGCCCAACAGCTCTGGATTGATGAGCAGCACGCTGCCGTCCGCCACGTAGTTGGTGGCGTAACCCACTTTGTTTTGGTGCTCGGGCAGCAGGTTTACATCCTCGGGGGATACGTAGTCTTGAAACAGGTCTTTGTTGGCGGCGAACTGGGCCATGGCCCCGCCGTAGAGCACATCCGCATAGGGGTTCTCCTGCTCGGATTGCAGGCGCTTCATCAGATCGCCCGTGCCTGCGGAGATGATCTCGACTTTGACGCCGTACTGCTCTTCAAACAAGGGGATGACGGAGAGCAGGCCGTCGCTGTTGGGGGAATAGACCACCAGGCTGCCCTCTGCCAGGGCCGGGATGCCCAACGCAGTGACCATGAGGACACAGAGCAAGCACGCCAAGCACTTTTTCATGGAAAAACCTCCATATAATGTCGTCGATCCCCCGCAGTACGCACAAGGATTCGCACGCCAATTATAGCAAATTTGGCAGGCTTTGCCTAGAGGAAAGTTTGCGCGCGCCTGCATCTTTTGCAATGCAATTTGACCGATCAAAACCGCAGTTTAGAGATAGTGGATGAGCGCCTGCCCATCACCGGCGGTGTCGGCGGGCACTGCCTGCGCCGCCATATCCCGCGTAGCCACCACGCTGGCCTCGCCGCCACACACGTTTGGCAGGATCACCTGACCGCAGCGCACAGGCGCGGCAACGCGCACGCCGCGCAGGGCGCGCATCACATCCCAAATAAGTGCCTTGGGCACCTCCCGGTCGGTCTTGACGGGCAGCCGGCGGTGTACCGCGCCCGTGACGGCCACGGTGGATGTGACCACGCGGGTGGGGTTTCGCAGCTCTTTCGCGCCGTAGGCCTCGCCACGGGCGCAGCCCTGGCCGGTGACGGCCCCGCTCTGCTCATCCACGTGCAGCAAGCACCCTCTGGGGCATACGATGCAGATCAGCTCAGCCATGGGCTTCCTCCCCTTCCACGCGGATCGTCAACTCGCCGATGGCCGCGGCGCGCTGCAGCGTGGCGCGCGGCACGGGCACGCGCTCCATCTCCGCGGGCGCCACGCGCGCCCGGCGGTGGGTGTGCGCCGCCTCACCGGCCACACAAATTTGGATGCGGGCATCGCGTAGCGGCCGCCGCACGCGAAAGAACACATCCGCCGCCCGGGGCACATTGTCCGGCCGCACGCGCTGCGGCACGGTATAGGCCACGCCGTCGCCCGCGCAAACGGTTATCTGCCGCCCATCCGGGGGACGCTCCCCGGCGGCGTAGCGGGCGGCAGCCTCGCCCGCGCGGGTGCTCTCCTCCGTAACAAAATCCACAAAATCGTGCACATGCAGGGCATTGCCCGCGGCAAAGATGCCCGGCGCGCCGGTCTGCATATCCTCATAAACCCACGCGCCGCGAGTGCGCTCATCCATGGGGATGCCCGCGGCCTGGGTCAATTCGTTCTCGGGGATGAGGCCCACGGAGAGCAGCACGGTATCGCAGGCAAAATCCATCTCCCCGCCGGGGATGGGCCGCATGTGCGCATCCACGCGGGATACGGTCACCCCTTCCACCCGGCGCCTGCCCCGTATATCCGTGATGGTATGGGATAGGTACAGGGGGATGTCGTAATCCCGCAGGCACTGGGCGATGTTGCGCGCCAGGCCCCCCGGCTGGGGCTGGGCCTCTACGCAGGCAAGCACGCGCGCGCCCTCCAGGGTGAGACGGCGGGCCATGATCAGCCCGATATCGCCGGAGCCCAGGATGATCACCCGGCGGCCCACGGCGTAGCCCTCCACATTGATGTACTTCTGCGCCGCGCCCGCGGTGAGCACCCCGGCCGGGCGCGCGCCTGGTATGGCGATGGCCCCGCGCGTGCGCTCCCTGCAGCCCATGGTGAGCACCACGGCGCCGGCGGAGAGGGTCTGCACCCCGTCCCGGGGGCTGAGCACGGATACCCGCAGATCGCGCGTCACGGCCGTCACCATCGTGTCGGTCATTACATCCGCGCCGCTCTCGCGCAGTTTTTCGATAAAGCGCCGGGCGTACTCCGGCCCGGTCAGTTCCTCTTGAAAATAGTGCAGGCCAAAGCCGCTGTGGATGCACTGATTGAGGATGCCGCCCAGCTCCCCATCCCGCTCGGCCACCAGCACGCGGGCCGCGCCCTGCCGCCGGGCAGCGCAAGCAGCCGCCAGGCCTGCCGGGCCGCCACCCACCACAATGACATCATACATCACGCGCCCACGCCCCTTCCCCGACGCGTCCAATCAACTGACGGGAATCCGCCTTGTCCTGGGGGATCTCCAACGGGTCGCAGCCCAGCTCTCCGGCCAGGATATCCAGCACGCGCGGGCCGCAAAAGCCGCCCTGGCAGCGGCCCATGCCCGCGCCGCAACGGCGCTTTACGCCATCCAGGCTGCGCGGGGGAATGGGCCGGCGGGCGGCGGCGGCGATTTCACCTTCCGTGACGCTTTCACACCGGCAGATCACGCGGCCATAGCGCGCATCCCGCGCCACAAGGGCATGCTGCTCTTGCGCGGACAGGCGGCGAAAGGGCGTGGGCAGCGGCTCCTCTATCCAGACAGATTTCGCGGGCGCATTCAGGCCGTGCGCCTGCAGCATGCCCGCCACATCCCGCGCGATGGCCGGGGCGCTGGTCAGCCCGGGGGATTGAATGGCCGCCACATCCAAAAACCTGGGATGCCCGGGCACAAAGCCCACCACAAAGTCGTGCGCGCGCGCGTTATTGGCCCGCAAGCCCGCAAAGCTGCGAATGGTAGCGCGAAAATCCACCCCCGGCACGGATTTGGCCGCCAGCGCGCGCACGCTGGCCATGCCGCGGGCCGTGGTGGATACATCCTCCCGATCCGTCACCGCCTCCGCCGTGGGGCCGGTGATCAGGTTGCCGTGCACGGTGGGCGCAACCAGCACGCCCTTGCCTGCCGCAGTGGGGCACTGAAACACGGTGCGGTGCACCAGCGTGCCTTGGGCCTTATCCAGCAACAGGTATTCACCCTTGACGGGCGCAATGGCAAAGGTGGGCGGGGCCACCATGGCGTGCACCGCATCGGCGTACACGCCCGCCGCATTGACCACAAAATGGGCCTCCACCTGGCCCTTGCTCGTATCCACAGCGTAGCAATCGCCCTGCGGGGCAATGGCCCGCACCAGCGTATCCAGCCTGATTTTCGCGCCGTTGCGCACCGCGGTCTCGGCCAGGGCGATGGTCAGTGCCCAGGGATCCACAATGCCGCCGGTGGGCGCGTACAGCGCCCAGCGCACATCCGGCGAGAGCGCCGGCTCCAGGCCGCGGGCTTCATCCCCGGTCAGGATGCGCAGGCCCGGCACGCCGTTCTGCCCGCCCCGCGCCAACAGGGTTTGCAGGTGATCCCTCTCCTGCGCAGAAAAGGCCACCACCAGCGATCCGTTGGCCGCGTAGCCCACGCCCAGCCTCTCGCACAGGCCCGGCATCAGGCTGTTGCCCAGCACATTGTACCTGGCCATCAGGCTGCCCGGTTGCGGGTCGTACCCCGCGTGCACAATGGCGCTGTTGGCCTTGCTGGTCTGCCCGCACACGTCGTTTTCTCCATCCACCACCAGCACGGATGCATCCAGCCGCGCGAGCTCGCAAGCAATGCCCGCGCCCACCACCCCGCAGCCGATCACCAGCACATCCACCATGCGCACCCCTCCATCCTGCTCATTATAGCAGCAGCGGACGGCGCCCGCAAGCGCCGGGTAGGCGGGGGACGGGCAGTGCCCACACCCATCTGCGGCGATAGGCCGGTACGGGCGCGCCTCTGCGCGCGAGACCGGGGCCGGCGTGCATAAAAAACCCCTTCATCCATGCCGCTTCCCTCTCTGAAAAGAGAAATGGGGGTGAAAGGGTAAGGGTGAACCTGCAAGCAGCGCGAGGGCAAGAAACCGCCCCGGCCTGATTTCCCCGGCGAAGGGCTCTTCATTTCGCCCCAAAAGATGGACGGTATCGGGTGTGCTATGGGCCTCGCGCGCCAGAACCGCCCTTGCGTCAATCTGCCGCCAAAGGCGGCTGCCCGCCCGCCACTGCTGCCACGGTCTCCCCGCACAGCAGCGTACCGGCGACGATATCCGGCGCTGGCACGGGCTCGCCGGGGTTTTCGATGCGCGCAATGAGGCGCTGGGCCGCGCGCAGGCCGATGCCTTCGCCATTTTGGCGGAAGGTGGTCAGTTGAGGGCGTATCTTCTGGATCATGGCCACACCGTCATACCCTGCCACGGATATATCATTTGGTATGCGCAAGCCAGCGGCCTGTATGGCGCTGATGCCGCTCAGGGCGGAATAGTCATCCGTCATCAGGATACAGGTGGGGCGCTGGGGCAAGGCCAGCAAGGCGCTCACCTCTTGCGCCGCGTGGCGGGTGCTGTGGTAGTGGCTGGGGCGCACGTAGCCCGGCGGGGGCTGGATACCCTGCTCGCGCATCACATCTTGAAAGGCATCCAGGCGCGCGCTGGTCACACCGGATGGCGTGCCGTGCACAAAGGCGATGCGCCGGTGCCCCCGCTCTATGGCGTAGCCAAGCAGGGCGCGCATGCCAATGCGGTTGTCGCTCAGCACACAATCCCTGCCCCCAAAGGGATGGTCTATGGTCACCAACGGCAGGGTGTCGCGCGCCATGGCCACGATCTCATCGTCATAAAAATCCACGCACATCAGGCACACCCCATCCACATTGCGCTGGCGGCAGTGATCCAGGTATGTGCGCGGCGTGTTGCCGATATTGTGGTTGATCAGCGTGATGTCGTAGCCCAGGCGCTCCGCCTCGCGCCGAAAGGCGTTGAGCACCACGATGAAGAAGGTGTGCATCAGGCTGTCGCGCATCTCATCCACCAGAATGACGCCCAGGTTGTACGTGCGGTTGGTCTTGAGCCCGCGGGCCAGGGCATTGGGGTAGTAGCCCATCTGCTGCGCTGTGGCCAGCACACGGGCGCGGGTTTGGGCGCTTACATCCGGATAGTTGTTGAGTGCCTTGGATACGGCGGAGACCGACAGGCCGCACCGTTTAGATACCTCGCGTATCGTCACGCTCATGGCGCATCCCTCCCCCGGCACGAAAACGTTTTATTTTATGTATTTTATCATGGGGGGAGGCAAAAAGCAAGCGGCGGGCGCCCGCTGGAGTGAACACGGAGCGTCTTTTATAAAAAATCAAGGATGGAGAAACCAACTTCACGGAATTTGTGCAGATGTTTTGCGTGATTTTCGTCCTTGTGAACGGTCGGCACGCGGCATTTT
>JAITTS010000043.1 GCA_031286995.1 Oscillospiraceae bacterium | reverse complement strand
ATCGCTTTTCTCAGACGAGCCGAGGTCAGCGACCACGCTGGCCGACCTGGAGCAGCAACCGTCCAGAGCGCTGTAGGCCTTTTGCCAAACTGGATATTGTAGGCAAAAGTGCTTTAACTCGTAGTAACGATGGCGCTCAATCCAATACTTGCTCTTCTCGGAGATCTCAGGGCGTACAGTGGTTCCCATATAAACTTCCCCTCTTTCAATTTGATAGGTCTGTTTGTTCGCGGTTCCTATCTAAGGGCATTCTAAATTAGAAACTATTGGTTGTTAAAACAATCTCGATGGGTTTGCTTCAACCATCTACTCATCGTCATCTCGCAGGGATAGTCCTCGTACCCGAGCGTATCGGAAGTAATTAGCCCATCCAAGACTCCTAAAATTACCTCGGTTTCATATTGTTTGTAGGGTAAAATATAATCGGGCAGCTCTCTATGCACTGCGCCACAGTTTACACAACGAATACGCCGAATTCGAACCCACGTTGTCGCGCCGGCTTTCGTTCGTATAATGCGTTTTACAGTGTCGTAGTGTTTCAAGTCCTTGCCACTGCAGCAAGGGCAAGACGCATCGCCCATCGTGATCATATTCAGCCTCAAAAAGGAAAAGCCCATGATAAGGGCTTCCGCCTTTTTCAAACGACTTTATTCAGCGTTCCGGGTAAAGAGATTTTACAACTTGGTATTCTTCCGGTCATTCTTTTAAACTGATATGCCAAATTGGTTTTTGCTTTTTCAGGTGACACCGCCCAAGTGCTCGCCTGCCAACGGGTTGCAATAACTCGGTCAAATTCCATAACCGTCCCTTCATAGTTGTATTTGCTCTTATACATAATTCCCCTCCTTTTTTCGCGTATAGTCATTATCCAGAAAAGAGCTTGATTTTTTCGCGCAAATAAAAAAGGCATCGACGTTTTCCATAATCGGAAAACCATCTGATACCTTTTCGCTGAATCGGTTCGTTTCTTGTTGGTGTCAAACTGGTGTCAAATATGAAAGTTGGAGATCGGTTCGTCTCCAGGGCGCCTCGATTTTCTTCGTTTTGTCTAGTCTATTGGTTTCATCGTCGGGAAGAGCAGTACATCCCGGATAGAGGGCGAATCGGTCAGCAACATCGCCAGGCGATCCACGCCAAAACCCAACCCGCCGGTGGGGGGCATGCCGTACTCCAGAGCGTTCAAAAAATCCTCATCCACCTGGGCATTGGCTCCCTGGGCGCGTCTGGCGGTCACCTGGGTCTCAAAACGCCGGCGCTGGTCAATGGGATCGTTTAGTTCGGAGAAAGCGTTGCCCATCTCTCTGGCGCAGATGAAAAACTCGAAGCGCTCGGTGATGCGCGGATCCGAAGCCTTGCGCTTGGCCAGCGGAGAAATCTCCACCGGGTAATCAATGATGAAAGTGGGCTGCACCAGTTGGGGCTCTACAAACGTATCAAAGAGCAGGGAGAGGCAATCCCCTTTGGTGGCATCCTTGGCGCAGTAAACGTGCAGGGCGGCCAGGGCGGCGCGGGCCTCTTCGTCGCTGCGCCAGGCATAAAAATCCACGCCGCTGTGCTGGCGCACCGCATCCGCCATGGTGACGCGAGGCCACGGGGCGGCCATTTCGATCATCTGCCCCTGATAGGGGATGCTGGTGGCGCCGCACACCACGCGGGTGACGTGCTCGTATAGGTTTTCCACCAGCGACATGATGTCATTGTAATCCGCGTAAGCTTGGTAGAGCTCCACGGATGTGAACTCTGGATTATGCTTGGGATCCATACCTTCGTTGCGGAAGATGCGGCCCACCTCGTACACACGCTCAAACCCACCCACGATCAGGCGCTTTAAGTACAGCTCGGTCTCAATGCGCAAGTACATATCAATATCCAGCGTGTTGTGGTGGGTCACAAAGGGGCGGGCCGCCGCACCGATCTCCAAGGTGTGCAGCACGGGGGTATCTACCTCTAAAAAGCCACGCTCATCCAGCCAGGCGCGCAGCGTCTGCATGATGAGAGAGCGCTTACGAAACACATCGCGCACCTCGGGGTTCACGATCATATCCACGTAACGCTGACGGTAGCGCAGATCCGTATCCTTCAGGCCGTGATACTTTTCGGGCAGAGGCTTGAGCGCCTTGCTGAGCAGCGTGATCTGCCTGGTATGCACGGATACTTCACCTTTTTGCGTGCGAAACACTTCACCCCGCACGCCCACCACATCGCCGATATCCATATCCTTAAAGGCGGCGTAAGCCTCCTCGCCCACGTCATCCCGGCGCACGTAGAACTGCAGTTGCCCCTCCCCATCCAGCAAATGCGCAAAAGACGCCCGGCCCATGATGCGCTTGGAAAGCATGCGCCCGGCCACGGATACCTGCCGCCCCGCCAGCGCATCAAACTGCCCCAGCACCTGGGCGGTGCTGTGGCTGCGCTCGTAGCGGACAATGGCATACGGATCCTGCCCCGCCGCCGTCAGCCTGGCCAGCTTGTCGCGGCGAATGGCCTCTTGTTCTGAAGCGCTCTGCTGCGGGGCCGGGGCCTGCGTATCGGGTTGCTGCTGCATGGGCAAAACCTCCTAAACGTACAAGCGCTCAACGATGGATATCCAGCAGGCGCACGCGCCAAACGCCGCTTGGCACGGCTATCTCTACCACCTCGCCCACCCGGTGTCCCAACAGGGCCGAGCCCACCGGGGATTCGTTGGAGATGCGATTTTGCAGGGGATCCGCTTCCGGTACGCCCACGATGGCGTAATCCAGTTCTTCTTTGGTGCCCACATCCAGCAACTTGACGTGGCTGCCGATGCCGACGCGGTCGGTGGTGATGTCCCCCTCCTCAATCACCTGGGCGTTGCGGATGATGTTCTCTAAATCCAAAATATGGTGTTCTACGCGGGATTGCTCATTCTTGGCCTCATCGTACTCCGCGTTCTCGCTCAGGTCGCCAAAGGCGATGGCAACTTTAATCTGCTCAGCGATCTCAGTGCGGCGCACATTCTTGTAATGCTCCAACTCGTCCTTCAACTTTTGCATGCCCTCTACGGATACGATGGGGCGCTTGCTGTCTGCCATAATGTCACTCTCCTTTATGCTCTGCGGGATGTCGTCTGTCTTATTAAAGATGAAGCACCACACGGAAGCGTGCAGGTGCTACTCACTCATGAGATAGCATTATAATAGAGGCAAGGCGTTTTGTCAATGCGAGCGCGCGGAAAGCCGAACATTTTTTGGGTGGCACCGGCCCCGTAAACGCCTCTGCCCCCAGATGCGCCTGCGGTGACCGACGGATGGTACGGTATAGGCAACAAAGATGCGCGCAGAATGCAGCCAATCCCAAAACAGACCAAACGTTGCGTATCCTTTTGCTCATCCGGCCCTTGCCGTTACATGATTACATTACAGCCTGCGCAAATGTGGTTCTGGACGCGCCCACAGCGTCCGGTGTATAATACATGCAGCCGGGGCGCGGGCCGCGCGCAGAGGGGAGGGCCAGGGTGTGAGGTATCTACGCCGCTTTTTGTGGTTTATCACCACGCGTATGTTTTGGGCGACGCTGCTCTCGGGCCTGCTGATCATTGCCTTTTACTTCGCCATGAACATCACCAACCTCTACATCCTGCTCAACGACGGGCTGGATGCGCGGGCAGGCGTGGTGCTGATGCACAAAGACGCCTCAGAGCTGACCAAGTTTTTCCGGCGGGATTTTTTAGAGAACGATCAGACCCTGCGCGTGGGCATGTCCGACGCATCTCCCTACGCGGCGTACGACATACGCGGATATGAGCATACCATGCAGCTTGAGTGGCTGTGGAGCTGGCCCTGGGATGAAGTAGCCCGTGCCACCGTGGTGGAGCAGATACCTCGCATAGACGGTAAAATAAAGACCGCGCGGCGCGACGCCGCCTTGGCGGCTTATGGGGAGAGTGCGCTGACGCCGCCCGCCTGGCCGGGGGCCCGCTATCGCGTGACACTGTTGCGCGAGAACGGCCAGTGGAAGATATCCGGCATGCAGGTGCTGGATGCGCTATCCGCATCCACCGCGCAACGGTAGCGATGATGCAAATAAGCAGCCTGCAATTGACAGGCTGGGCGGTTCTGGCGCCCATGGCGGGTGTCACGGATGCGCCCTTTCGGTTGCTGTGCCACGAGCAAGGCGCACCCCTCACTTATACCGAAATGATCAGCGCCAAAGGCTACCTGTGCGCCCCGGCAGACAATCGCGCCCAGCGGGATCTGCTGCACACCGAACCGGGCGCCGGGCCTACCGCCTTGCAACTTTTCGGCACGGATGTGCAGAGCGTAAGCGCAGCCGCCCAGCGCATACTGGAAAACCATGCCTTTTGCCTGGTGGATATCAACATGGGTTGCCCCGCGCCCAAAATTACGGCGAGCGGCGCGGGCAGCGCGCTGATGCGGGATGTGCGCCTGGCTGCGCGCATTGTGCGTGCCGCAGCCAGCGCATTGGCCGTGCCCGTCACCATCAAGATGCGCATCGGCTGGGATGATGCCCAGCGCAACGCTGTGGATTTTGCCCTGGCCATGGAGGAAAGCGGCGCAGCGGCGGTGACGGTGCACGGGCGCACCCGCGCCCAGCAATACGCGGGCACAGCGAACTGGGATGCCATCGGCGAGGTGAAGGCCCGCCTTCGTATCCCCGTGTTGGGTAACGGCGATGCCTTTACCGTGGCGGATGCGGCGGCTTTGCGGGCGCACACCGGGTGCGATGGGGTGATGATAGGCCGGGGAGCCATGGGCAACCCCTGGATATTTGACGGCATACGCCGCCTGGATGCGGGTATTCCACCGCGCAATCGGGATGCCGCCGAAAAGCTGGCCCTGGCGGCCCGCCATCTGGATATGATGGTGGCCTGGAAGGGCGAACCCGCCGCAGTGCCCGAGATGCGCAAGCACATGGCCTGGTACTGTAAGGGGCTGCACGGCGCCGCGCGCATGCGCGTGCGCATCAACAGTGCCCAAAGCGCGGCTGAAATGCGTGGGTGTCTGAATGAACTGGTCTCACTGCAACAGCCGGACAGGCTGAGGCCGTGAGGCAACGTGGGCTTCCGCTCTGCGGGCAAACGCAATCCGCCTTCATTCATTATCGCGGCAAAATCATGGCGTCGCCTGCGTATTGGATGGTCATTTTAATGCGAATCAAAAGTTGCCAGAGGGGAAGGTAAGCAAAAGCCTGATCACCGGGCCGTTTGGGAAACCCATAAGCGGTCATCGCTTCTTCGTCTGTAAATTGGGGACGAAAATTGTTGCTTTGGCGTTGCTTTTGCCGCATACTTGGGCAATTTGACGCTATCTCACGTTTGCCCTTTTGGCTCGTGCTCCCTTTTTTATCCGCTTTCTACTCTTGATTCACATTGAAAAGATAAATATACGCCGAGCCAAGCTCCTCCGGCGCGCAAAACAGTAAAAAATGTGTGTCGTCGTAAAAGGCTACCGAGTATTCGGTGGCAAATGGATTGTAGATGTCATAAGCCTTGATGATGTTGCCTGTTCGGATGTCGGTAATGGTTACGGTGCTGGCGTCGCTGCGCCTGGACTTCATGCCCGTGAGCGCCAGCAACCTGCCATCCGGTGAAATGCTGCAGTCGACGACACCGTCTTCCCATGCGGAGACCTCTTCGAACTGCTCCTGCACCGTTTTCGGAAGCGGCGACGATTCGTAGGTGTTGGCGTCGGCCATCAGGGTCGAACCGAAGAGCATGCCCCCGCTCATGCCGTAAAAATCGCCCTCCCCCGTGATTCGGTGATCCGTGTGCGTCTGCAGGTCATAAACGCCAAAGCCCGCGCCCCATTCCCAGCCGTAGCCCTCATACACGAAGCGGTGCTCATCCAAGGGCCTGTACACAGTGAACTCGTGATAAAAAAAAGGCGTATGCGCATAAAAGCTGTCTTCATCCAGTGGGAACGGGATCGAGCGCGGATTGCCGTTCTCATCCTGCTCGTAGAACCCAGCGTCATCCCAGAAGGGGACATATTTCAGGTATGCTTTGTAACTCACTACCCCGTATGGCCCGGCAGTGCCCTGGATCAACAGCTTCTCCTCGCCGGTGTCCATATCGACGGCATAGAGGCTCCCGTAGTGCCCCTCGCGGATCGCTGTTTCGCCGTCAGGCATGATCGTAAGCTTGCTTGACGCCCGGCCGAAGCCCACCGTGCCGTCCGCCGCAACGATTGCCTTGATATAGGTGATCTCGGGATTGTACATGAAATAGTACTCGTGATCGTACAACACGCCCGATCCTTCCGGCTCGAACAGCAAGTAGAACTCGCCGTCATCCCAGCCCTGCTCAAATAGGCTCCCTGCGTATGGAACAGGCGTTCGGGAAAGGATCGAGCAATTCCGTGTATCCAAAAGGAGGATCTCATAATCTTCGTCCTCCGGCGGCACCCGGAGGAGCACGCAGATGTCCGCGTTTAGCATCCAGGCGTCACTCACGCCGGATGCGTCATCGCCTAAGGCCACCCGCAGGTCGATCTCTGCCACGCCTTCGGGCACAACGATGCGGAGTTCCGCAGGTTCCGGTTTATTTTCTGCATCCGCCAGGGTTGGGCACAGGGATAGGAGCGGGAAAAGAACCAATAACAGAAGCGCTGATCGCTTTTTCATCGGGTATTCTCCTCGCTTGCTTCGCATCCTTACAAGCATGAATATACGAATAGCCGTACTGCAACACATTTTTTACCTTGTAACGCGAATCCAGAGTTAACGATTCTGAAGGTCATTTGATGCCTGTTGCCCCGTTGTGGTAGAATCCTTCCACCGCTGCGGCGGGGGGATTCCGAGTCTTGCGCGAGTTGTTTCTATATCTTGATTCACACTTACTCTCCTTCATCTATGTGCTCAGCGCCGGCCCATCGCACCGCCAGTTCATTATCATCAATCCCATCGTCAAAGGCGATGGATTGTACGTACTCTCCCAGCCAATCCGTTGCCTGGTGCGCCATCAGCAGCGCGTACCCTGCCTGCGCTTCCACCTGCGCCCGCGGCAACGCCTCGCC
>JAITTS010000018.1 GCA_031286995.1 Oscillospiraceae bacterium | reverse complement strand
AGTACCCCGCCCGAGGTGCTGCCCGCCGCGTCCGAATACCTGCGCATCTTCTGCGCCGGCCTGGTGGGTTTCACGGTCTACAACGCCGGGGCCGCCATCCTCACCGCTCTGGGGGATGGGCGCAGGCCTCTCTATTTTCTGGCGATTTCCGCCGTGCTCAACATTGTGGGCGATCTGCTCTTTGTCACCGTATTTCACATGGGCGTGGCGGGCGTTGCCCTGGCCACCATCTTCTCCGAAGCCGTCTCCGCTGTGCTGGTGCTCATCGTGCTGGCCGACCCGGATGCCCCCTACAGCCTGCGCGTAAAGGATCTGCGCCTGCACGCCTCCACCCTGCGGGGCATAGCCCGCCTCGGCCTGCCCAGCGCCGTGCAAGGTACCATCATCAGCGCTTCCAACGTGGTGGTGCAGGCGTACTTCAACGGCCTGGGCCCCATTAGCCTGGCCGGGTACAGCGCCTCCAGCAAGCTGGATGCCTTTATCCAGTTGCCCGTGCAAACCATGGCCATGGTGGTAGCCACCTTTGTAGCCCAAAACCTGGGCGCGCGCCAGGTGGCCCGCGCCAGGCAGGGCGTGCGCTACGCCATGGCCGTGGGCACGGGTGTCACCATGCTGCTCTCCGTGCTGACGCTGGCTTTCGCGCGCCCCTTACTCGGCATCTTCTCCGCTGACCCGGCGGTGCTGGATGCGGGCATTCAGTTCATGCTCGTCTTTGCGCCCAGCTACTTCGTGCTCAGTTTTACCCAAATATTGCCTGGCGCGCTGCGCGGTGCGGGCAACGTGCACTTTGCCACCTGGACCTGCGTGACCTGCTTTGTGGTACTGCGGCAAATCTACCTCTACTTCGTCACCCAATCCGTCAACACCATCACATCCGTAGCGCTGGCCTACCCCATCACTTGGGCACTGGCTGCCGTCGCCATCTGCGTCTACTACACCCGCAACAATTGGTTCGCGTTTGACGCCCCCGTTCCGGTGGATACGAATGAATAATGAAAATTATAAAATCACGGGGACGGCTCCTTAAGCCGCCCCCGCCGGGGCACCCGCGCGCCCTGCGCCGTACCCTACTCCTTCATAACCTCTCTATCCCGGAACAGCAACGTAATACACCACAGCCCCGCCGCGCCCACCAGGCCATAGACGATGCGGCTGAGCACTGCGCCCTGTCCCCCGAAGAGAAACGCCACCAGATCAAACTGAAACAGACCCACAAGCCCCCAATTGATCGCGCCGATAATCGCCAAGAGCAACGCTAAACGATCCATTTGAACACCTGCCTTTTGGTTTTGCCCTAGTATGTCCACAATAAATGAGCGCTATACAGCCGCTTGCCGGCAGCGACCATCTCCGGCCATCGGCAACCACCGCGCGCGGCCCCGGCCTGTAAGGCCGGGGCCGCGTTCGTGTAAAGGGGCCGCCCCGGTAACTCAGCCGCATGGTCTGTCAGTTGAGGTACAATGCCCGCATCTTGCAGTGCCCGCCTGTACCCTCGCGCACAGCTGCGTCATTCCGCCCGTGCCGCTGCCGAAGGCAGCATAAAAAGCACCCTCTTCTATCGTGAACAGCATCCGGCGGAGCGGACAATTGAGAAAAGCCTTTAACTGCAGGATACTAACCGGGATGCACCCCGGAAAAGCAACCAAGTATACACTTTCTTCACACAAAAACATTTGCCATTGCTGAACTATTCCAAACGATACCAAACAGCACTTTTTGAAGTCGCAAAAAAATATCTTGACATTTTCTTCACTACAGAATATAATTCAATAGTATCTTACAGCCTGTATTGAAAAAGGAGGTGAACCATGAACGCACAATACAAGAAAGGCGTGCTGGATCTATGCGTGCTATCCCTGCTGCACCAAGGCGATCGCTACGGCTACGAAGTTTCCGAATACCTGGCCAACCGCATCGACATCGCGGATGGCACGGTGTACCCCCTGCTGCGCAAGCTGAAGGGCGACGGCCTGGTGAGCACCTACCTATCCGAGGAGAGCGGAGGCCCGCCCAGAAAGTATTACGCCCTGACCCAGTTGGGGCGGGATACCTACCAAACCGACAGGGCCGACTACCTGGCCTTTGCCCAGGCCGTGGCAGAACTGCTAACAGATGAACCGGCGGAAGATCCGCCCACACAACAACCCTTCAAGGAGAAAAGCCATGAATAAGCAAGCATACCTGAACGCGTTGCAAGACGCGCTGGATCGGCACCACGTGCCCGACGCCCAGGATATACTGGCCGAATACGAGCAACACTTTGCCTTTAAACTGGCCGACGGCTACACAGAAGAAGAGGTGGCGGCCCGCCTGGCGCGCCCCCAGGATATCGCGGCCCAGTACGCCCCCGGCCACCCGCGGGAGCCAAGGCGCGGCATGGGCGCACTGCGCGCCACGCTGTGGGTGGCGACGGGGCTGTTTTCCCTTGTATGGCTAACATGCTACGCCTTTGCCATAGCGCTGTTTGCCGCAGCGGCCGCCGCCGCGGTGATCAGTTTTTGCCTGCTGACCGGGCTGGGCCTTTACGGCCTGATCCCCGGCATGCCCTACGCCGGGGCCGTGCCCCTAGCGCTGTGCCTGCTGTGCCTGGCCGCACTGCTGACCGTGGCGGCCCTGTGGTTCTTTGCCGCCACCACGCAAAATGTACGGGTCAACGCCCGCTGGCGGCGCAACGCCCTGGCGGAATCCCCCCTGCCGCCCCTGCCCTGGTACCCCCCATTCGCGCCGGAAGCGCGCCGCGCGCTGCGGGGTCTCGCGCTGTTGGCGGCCATGGGGTTCTGTATCACCTTTGTCATCGGCTACATTGTGCTGGCCCTGCACGCAGGCGCGCTGGAGTTCTGGCACGTTTGGCGGTGGTTTGAGACCGCCCGGGGGGTGTGACGCATGCAGTGGGTCGTCATCACAGGCGCAACATCCGGCATCGGCCTGGCGGTAGCGCAAAAGCTGGCCGCACAGGGTTATGGCGTACTGGGCGTGGGCCGCAGCGCGGATCGGTGCCAGCAGGCCCAGGCGCGCATACAGCAAAGCTACCCCCAAGCGCGCACGCAATACTTCTGCGCGGATCTGATGCAGCAGCGCCAGGTGCACCGGGTGGCGGATCAGCTTTGCGCCCACCTGGCTGAGCACGCCGATGGGGCACTGCACGCGCTCATCAACAACGCGGGCTGCGTGCGCGGCTGGTACACCACCACCGAAGAGGGGTACGAACAGCAATTCGCCCTAAACCACCTGGCGGGCTTTTTGCTCACTTACCTGCTGCTGCCCGCTCTGCAAAGGGGCAGGGGGCGCGTCATCATCACCGGCAGCAATTCACACAAAGGCGCGCGCGTGCACTGGCCGGATGTGATGCTGCAGCACCACTACGGGCCTCTGCGGGCCTACAAGCAATCCAAGCTGTGCAACCTGCTGTTTGCTGCGGGGTTAAACAGCCGCTTGGCCGGCCAAGGTATCCGCGCCTGCGCGGTGGATCCGGGCCTGGTGCACACGGATATCGGCAACAAGGATGCGGGCGGCCTGGTCAGCTTTGTATGGGGCCTGCGCAAGGGGCACGGTGTGCCGCCGGATGTACCCGCGGCAACCTACGCCGCCCTCTGCGGGCAAGACGCCCCGCCCCCGGCGCTCTACTATTATGATGGCCATCCCCGGCGTTACAGCCGCCGGGTGACAGAGGCCAGCGCCAACCGGCTGTTTGAATTGAGCGAAAGGCTGTGTGGCATCGCCTATGAAGCGTAATCTGCGCGTCATGATCACCGGGGCATGCGGCGGATTGGGCCGCGTACTGGCAGGTGAGTGTGCCCGCCGGGGCTATTGGCTCTTTTTAACCGATATACGCCAGCCAGACCTGGATACCCTGGCCCAGGGCCTGGCGCGGCGGTTTGGGGCGCGGGCGGATACATGGGCCTGCGATTTGACCGACGACGCGGCAGTGAATGGCCTGTTCGCCTTTATCGACGCCCGGGGGCTGGCCTTTGACATGCTGCTGAACGTGGCGGGCATTGACTTTGAGGGTGGCTTTTTGCAGCGGGAGCGCCAGCGGCTGCTGGATATCGTATCCCTCAACATCGAAGCTACGCTGCGCGTCACCCACGCCATGCTGACGCGCCGCCGGCAGGGTGTGCCCTTTTACCTGGTGTTTGTATCCAGCCTTGCCTCTCTCTACCCCATGCCTCTGAAGGCAACCTACGCCGCATCCAAGCGTTTTCTGTTGGATTTTTCCATCGCCCTGCGGCAGGAACTGCGCGGGGAAGGCGTGCGCGTGCTGGCCTTGTGCCCCGGCGGCCTGGCCACCACGGCGGAGGCCATGCGGGGCATTGCCGCCCAGGGCGTGTGGGGACAGGTGACCACCAACCGGCTGGAGCGCGTGGCCCGCCGCACCGTCGACAAGGCGCTGGCGAACCGGGCTGTGTACATACCGGGCGCGATCAATCGCCTATTGGCCCGCTGCGGCAGGCTGGCGCCCGCAGGTCTGGTGGCAGCCCTGCTGCACAGGCGGTGGCAGGCCGCCCGGGGCCACAGTTATTGAAAATGTTATCGAAAAACCGTTAGGCGGAAAACTGCGCCAAAAATGCCTTCACCCGCGTAGCGGCGCGGTAGACCTCGTTGCGCTTCTCGCCCCCGGCTTGCAGCGCCTCCCCCGCGGCCCGCAGGGTTTCACCGGCCATCAGGCGCTCCAGCAGACGCGCCTCCAGGGATGCGGTGGGCGCGGGCGGCGCGGGCGGCAGCGCCGCGCTGCGCAGATCCAACACCAGGCAGTACTCGCCCTTGTCTGCGTTGGGGTTGGCGCGCATGGCCGCCAACACCTCGTCCGCTTCGCCCCGCAGGGTCAGTTCGTACAGCTTGGTCAGATCGCAGCTGACGCTGACCCGGCAGCCCGGCAGCGTGGCGGCGATCTGTGCCATCAAATCCAGCACCCGATGCGGCGACTCATGCACCACAGCCACAGGCACCCCGCTTTGCGCCATGGCCAGCAGGCTTTGGCGCAGATCGCCCGCTGCCCTGGGCAAAAAGCCGTAGAAGGCAAAGGCGCGCGCCTCTATGCCACTGATGGAGAGCGCGGCGGCCGCGGCACATGGGCCCGGCACCGCGATCACCGCAATGCCCGCCTGGGCCGCCTGCGCCACTAAAGCGTAGCCGGGATCGCTGACGCAGGGCGTACCCGCATCCGTCACCAGGGCCACATCCATATCCTCTTGCAGCATGCGCGCCACCAGCTGCGCGGCCCGGTCCCCCTCATTGTGCCGGTGGTTGGATAGGGTTGGCGTGGTGATGCCGAAGCGGGTCAGCAGCTTACGCGTCACCCGCGTATCCTCGGCGGCGATCAGCCCGCAATCCCGCAGCACCTGCACGGCTCTGGGGGACATATCCCCCAGGTTGCCGATGGGCGTGGCCACCACGTAGAGCGTCGGCATGGTTCCCTCCTGTCGTTTTTCACCTACAGCTTTTCCGCCACGCGCAGGCGCGCGCTGCGGGCGCGGGGGTTTTCGGCCAGCTCATCTTGGCCGGGGGTAAACCCGTTGCCCCCGATGACGCGCACGCTGGGCACCCGCCCGCAGGTGCATATCGGGGCCTTTGGGGGGCAAACGCAGGGGTTTTGCAGCGCGCGAAAGGTCTGCTTTACAATGCGATCCTCCAGCGAATGAAAGGTGATGACGCACAGCCGCCCGCCGGGCGCCAGCAGAGCCGCGGCATCCTCCAGCGCGGCGCGCAGGGGGGCCAGTTCGTCGTTGACCGCAATGCGCAAGGCCTGAAAGGCCCGCCGCGCTGGGTGCCCTTCCGTCCGTTCACGCACTTTTTTGGGGATGGCGGCATCCACCAGGGCCACCAGCTCGCCGGTGGTGGCCAAGGGCGCGCGGGCCCGGCGCTCCAGTGCGATTTTGGCGATGCGGACGGCCCAGGGCTCCTCGCCGTAATCCCGCAGGATGCCGGCCAGGGCGGCCTCATCCCAGGTGTTGAGGATGACCGCCGCATCCAGGGTTTGGCGTTGATCCATGCGCATATCCAGCGGCGCGTCTTGGTGAAAAGAGAAACCTCGGCCGGCGGTATCCAGCTGGTACGAGGATACCCCCAAATCCAGCAGCATGCCGTCAATAGCCGCCACGCCGCACGCCGCCAGCAGCGCCGTCACATCGTGAAAGTTGCCGCGTATCGGCGTAAACCCCGGCAGGCCCGCCAGGCACTCCGTGGCGGCCCGTATGGCCGCGTCATCCCGGTCGATGCCGAAGAGCAGCCCACCGGGCTGTATGGCGCGCAGAATGGCCTGGCTGTGGCCGCCTCCGCCCAGGGTACCATCCACGTACACGCCGCCGGGGCGTGGGGCCAGGTTCGCCAGCGTCTCCCGCAGCAGCACGGGCTTGTGATCAAATTGCATGAACCTTTCCTTCCTCTTGCAGCAAGGCGCGTATCGCCCCCACCAGGTGCAGCGAACCGGCCACCACCACCAGGCCATCCGGCCCGGCCAGGGCGCGGGCCCGCGCCAGCGCCGCGGCCCGATCCGGCCAGGCCTCTGCCGCCAGCCCATGGGCGGTCAGCGCCCGGGCCAGCGCCGGGGCTTCCAGCGCGCGCGGATCGTCCATGCCCGTCGCCACCGCCACACCTGCCGTGCGCGCCATGGCCGCCGGCATGTCCGCATCCAGCTTATCCCGCAGCAGCCCGCACAGCAGCACCCTGCGCCCGCCCGCAGGCAAGTTTTCCAAATAATTCGCCAGCGCCAGCGCCCCTTGCGCGTTGTGCGCGCCATCCAGCAGCATCTGCGGCGTGCCCGGCACGTGCTCCAGCCGCCCCGGCCAGCGCACACCCGCGCACCCCGCGCGCACCGCCGCATCCGGCACGGCCCAGCCGGCGCTTTTTAACCGCGCCAGCGCCGCCAGGGCCAGGGCCGCATTGCCCAGCTGGTGCGCGCCCAGCAGGCCCAGGCGCAGGCCGGGCAGCACCCAGGGCTCCAAAGCAAAATCGCAAAGCTGCCCCGTCGCCCCATCGGATGGCAGCGCACGCGTCTCGTCCCCGGCCAGGGGCAGCCAGGGCGCGCCTTGCTCTGCGGCGGCACGCGCAAACACCGCGCGCACGCCCGGCAGCGCGGGGGCGGTCACCACCGGTACGCCGGGCTTGATGATGCCCGCCTTTTCCCCGGCGATGGCCTCCGGCGTATCCCCCAGCACCTGGGTATGATCCATGCCGATGGCGGCAATGGCGCACACCAGGGGCGTCACCACGTTGGTGGGATCCAGCCGCCCGCCGAGCCCTACCTCGATCACACACACATCCACCCCGGCCTGCGCAAAGGCCACAAAGGCCAGGGCCGTGCCGATCTCAAAGGCAGTGGGGCGCAACCCTTCGCCGCGCAGGGCCTCCACCTGGGGTTGCACCCGCGCAAAAGCCCGCACGAACGCCGCCTCGCCGATGGGCCGCCCATCCAGGCGGATGCGCTCCTGATAGCGCTGCAGATAGGGCGAGGTGTACATCCCCACGCGGTACCCCGCTGCCCGCAGCACCGCATCCAGATAGGCGCACACAGAGCCCTTGCCGTTGGTGCCCGCCACGTGCAGAGCCTTCAGCCCGTTCTGCGGGTCGCCCAAACGGGCGCACAGGGCCTGCATATTGCGCAGGCCCACCTTTTCGCCATGCTCCCGCGCGGCATGGATGTAGGCGACGATCTCGGGCACGGTCATGGGTGCGTACCTCTACTGCATATCCCTAATTCTGGCATCCAGAGTCTCCAGCATACCCTGGTTGGCGGTCAGTTTATCGCGCTCGGCCTGCACCAGGGCCTCCGGCGCCTTGCCGGTAAAGCCGGGGTTGTTCAGTTTCCCTTCCGCCCGGGCAATCTCCTGCGCCAGCTGATCGCGCTCCTTTCCCAGGCGGGCCAGTTCTTTGGCCGTATCCACCAGGTCACCCAGGGGGATGTAAATCTGCGACGCCGGGCACACCGCGGCCACCAGCTTTTCCCCGGCCGGGGCCTCTTGCAGCACCCGCATTTCGCTCACCCAGGCCAGGCGCTGCAGCAGGGGTTCCGCGCCGGTCAGCGCATGCTCCCAGCCGGGCTGGGGCAGCAGCCACAGCTGCGCCTTGCGGCCCACGGGCACGCGCATCTCGGCGCGCAGGTTGCGCACCGCGCGCACAATATCCATGATGCCATCCATGCGCGCGGCGTCCGCCGCAAAGTCATAGACGGAAAAGGGTTGGGGCCAATCCGTCAGCATGATGGAGCCTTTTGCGCCGGGCAAGTACCGATACACCGCATCCGTCAAAAAGGGCATGATGGGGTGCAGCAGTTTGAGCAAGCCGCCCAGCACGTGGATCAGCGTGGCTTGGGTGGCGCGCCTGGCCTGGGCATCCTGGCCGTTCAGGGTGATTTTGGCCAGTTCGATGTACCAATCGCAAAACTCGCTCCAGGCAAAGTCGTACACCTTTTGCGCCGCTAGGCCCAGATCGTAGCGCTCCAGGTGTTCGGTCACATCCCGCACGGCCTGCTGGTACCGGGTCAGTATCCAGCGGTCGGCGGGCGAGAGGGTCTTGCCGTCCAGGCCTTCCCAGCCATCCAGGTTCATCACCACAAAGCGCGCGGCGTTCCACACCTTGTTGGCAAAGTTGCGCGCGGCCTCCGCCTTCTCGGCGGAGAAGCGCAGATCGCTGCCCGGCGAAACGCCCATGGTCAGGGCGAAGCGCAACGCATCCGCGCCGTAGGTATCCACCGCCTCCAAAGGATCCACCCCGTTGCCTGCGGATTTGGACATTTTGCGGCCCAGCGCATCCCGCATCAGGCCATGGATCACCACCGTGTGAAAAGGTGGCATGCCCATCTGCTCAATGCCTGAAAAGATCATGCGCGCCACCCAGAAGAAGATGATATCGTAGGATGTCACCAACACGCTGGTGGGGTAGAAGTAGCGCAGATCTTCCGTCTTTTCCGGCCAGCCCAGGGTGGAGAAGGGCCACAGCGCGGATGAGAACCAGGTATCCAGCACGTCTTCATCCTGGCGCACGGAACCGCCGCACTTGGGGCAGGCGGCGGGCGCGGTGCGGGATACGGTCATCTCGCCACAGGCGTCGCAGTAATAGGCGGGGATGCGGTGCCCCCACCAAAGCTGGCGGGATATGCACCAATCGCGGATGTTCTCCATCCAATTAAAGTAAATTTTCTCAAACCGCTCCGGCACAAAGCGGGTGCGGCCCTCGCGCACGGCGGCGATAGCCGGGGCGGCCAGCGGGCCCATTTTGACAAACCACTGGCGGGATACCAGCGGCTCCACCGTGGTGTGGCAGCGGTAGCAGGTGCCCACGTTGTGGGTGTAATCCTCCACCTTCACCAGCGCGCCCAGGGCGCGCAGCTCCCCGATCACGCGCTCGCGGCAATCCGACCCGGTCAGGCCCGCGTACGCCGCGCCCGCCGCCTCGTTCATCACCCCCGCGTCATCCATCACGCGCAGTATCTCCAGCCCGTGGCGCTGAGCGATATCAAAATCATGAGGGTCGTGGGCGGGGGTCATCTTCACCGCGCCGGTGCCAAACGCCATATCCACATAATCATCCGCCACCACAGGGATGGCCCGGCCCACCAGGGGCAGGGTGACGGTCTTGCCCACCAGATGCCGGTAGCGGGGATCATCCGGGTGCACCGCCACGCCGGTATCGCCCAGCATGGTCTCCGGGCGGGTCGTAGCCACCACCACATCCCCATCCGGCCCGCTGTAGCGGATGTGCCAGATGTGGGTGGCCTGCTCTTCGTACTCTACCTCCGCGTCACTCAGGGCGGTGCGGCACGCCGGGCACCAGTTGATGATGCGGTCGCCCCGGTAAATCAGCCCCTTTTCGTAGAGGCGGTTGAACACTTCTACCACCGCGCGGGAACAGCCCTCATCCATGGTAAAGCGCTCTCTGTCCCAATCGCAGGATGCGCCCAAACGTCGCTGCTGCTGCACGATATGGCCGCCGTAGCGTTCCTTCCAGGCCCAGGCGCGCCGCAAAAAGCCCTCGCGACCGATGGTCTCCTTGGTCAGCCCTTCCTCGGCCATCTGTTCGACGATCTTCACCTCTGTGGCGATGGAGGCGTGATCCGTACCCGGCAGCCACAGCGCCGCTTCCCCCTTCATGCGGTGGTAGCGGGTGAGGATATCCTGCACGGTACAATCAAGCGCGTGCCCCATGTGCAGCTGCCCGGTGATGTTGGGCGGCGGCATCACGATGGTGAAGGGGGTCTTGCCCGGGTCTCTGTGGCAGTGAAAGTAACCGCCGCTTTCCCACTCCGCATAGAGCGCGGCTTCAATATCCTGCGGTGTGTAAGTCTTTTCCATGGTCTTTGGCTCCGGCTGTGCCTGTTGATTTTCCATGTGATCCAATCCCTCCCCAACGGTCTCAATAAGATACCCGCGCGATTACCCCGCCCCCAGCGCCCACAGCGCGCCGATGATCGCCGCGCCCAGGCCCGCCAAACGATAGACCGCCGCCCGCTGGGGCTTGCCCGGATGCAGCAGCTTGCACAGCCCATCCGCGCCAAAGCCCACCGCGGCGCCTGCCAGCAACAGGGCCACGCCGCCCCAGGCTAAACCATCCCAGTTGCCGCTACCCAGCGTATCCAGCAGCCTGTGCATCGCGCTCCCCCTTTTCGCCCGCATGTGCAGAGCCGCTCGCGTCCAAAGGACGGAGCGGCTCCGTGGTACCACCTTTTTGCGCGGCGCCACGCGCCGCCTCTCTTCGCGCTATCGGGCGAACCCGCGTTGGATAATGGCTTCCCCAACGCCCTCCAAAGCGACCTTCCGCGCCCCTTGCCCCTGGGCGGCCTTGCAGCCACGGGCCACCCTCTCTGGCGGGGGGAACGCGTACTCCTCTTTGTCCTCGGGATTGTATATTGATGATACGTTATTCTAGGGCATCCCCGCGGACTTGTCAAGTGCCGGCGGCCACGCACAACCGGGCGACGCAGGCCAAGCGAACGTGCTTGGGCGGTTTCTGCGTAGCCGCCATCACATAGGCGCAGAGCCCCCTGGCCTTCATCAACGCACGCAGCCTGCCGGGCCGTTTCGTTCCTTTCTTGGCTTCCGCACCTCTGCAAAAAAATTTTGGCCGCCCTGTGGGCGGCTGGGTTGGGCCGCCTGCGGGCGGCCCCGGATTAGGGGTTACGATTGCGCCGCTACGCGGCGCCGGATGAAGAGATGTTAGATGATAGATTTAACCACAAAGCGGGACGCACCCCCACCGCGTTAGAGTCGACGTTGCTGCCATTGCCACGGACGCGGCCAGCGCCACCGACGACCGCGGCGCAGTCACTGCCGAGGCCGGGCGAGCGCAGCCACCACCAGGAAGCTTGGTAAGCATCCGCTTCCCTTCTCGTTGCAATTAAATCCTGCGCGTAGTCCATCGACTCCGGATACCACTCGGATACAATCTTTTCCTCTTCTTCGTTTGAAGCTAACGCTTTTGCGGAGACCTTCTCAGTCAAAAAATACTGCCGGATTTCATCCAAGCTCAGCAAAAAAATCCAATCTTGTGTTGGATCTCCGCCGTCGGTCTCAATCCTCTTCCCGCTGGCAGTCGTATAGATGGTGGGCCTGTTCTCATTGGTCGTTAGATCGATGCGTTTCTTCTCCTCCTTGCTAAATGCGGCAAAAAAATCGCCGTTCAGGTACTTCTGCAGGGAGCATGCAGCCCAGCTCGTTCCATATTCTGGCTTCATCCATTCTTCCTGCGACACTGCGTCATAGACACGCAGCTCCACGATCTCGCGCGCCAGCAACAGGGCCTGCTCTTTCCCATCCTTCTCGCGCCTATCCAGCACATCCCACTCGCGTCCGCCAAAATCCAGCCGGTCGCCAACGGCCAGCTTCTCCCAACCCCAAGCGCCAAATGCATACCCCTTGCCGCCAATCAACCTATTTCTGGCTTTCCGGGGGTAAAAACACTTAAATTTGGGGGAGCAGCCATAGAAGGCGCCCCTTCCGCAACCTTCCATGGGTAAATGCGGAACCTTGACGTTTTGCAGGGAACAACCCTCAAAGGCACGGGCGCCGATGGCGGTCAAGGTGCCTGGCAGCACAATTTCCTGCAAATTTTTGCAGCCCAGGAACGCCACTGGCCCTATAGATTCCAACCCATCCGGCAGACCAACCTCTTTTAGGCTCGTGCAGCCACGAAACGCGCCGAAGCCGATGGCTTTCAGCTTGCTTCCGCTCTGAATCGTCACTGCGCGCAGGTTTTTACAATCCCGAAACGCGTCTGCTCCGATTTCCGTTACGGTATCCGGAATATCCAAAACTTCGACCTGATCCAGCTCGGCGTATTGGGATGCATGGATCTGCGTTGTTCCGCCAACAATCGCTATGCGGATGAAATATTTGGTAAGGCCCAGGCGCTCTAGCTCGCTTTGACCGCTTTGATCCTTTTTTTGTCCAAAATCGACAACGATGCGGCCTGCAACGACAGCGGCGTCTCTTTCATCCAGGGCTTGCGCGGCTTCGATGCAGCGCTTCTTTTCATCATCACCCTGCAAACGCTCAAGCTCTTTCAGGCTGAAATACTCGCCGACCAGATCGGGTTCCAATTGCCGTATACGGTCGCCGCGGAAGGTATCGAGCACCCTGGCAAGCTTTGCTTTCTTCTTGGCATCATCAAAGGTATCTTCTTCCCAGATTTTTTCCAGCACCCATTGGCACTTTTCTTGCAGCTCGGCATAGTCCGCGCCCAAAGACAAGGTCGCGATCATCAGAAGCCGAAGAAAGAACGCCGATTTACCCTCTAAGTTTTCCAAACTACACGCACGTATAATGCGCTTGCATTCATGGTCCCAAACATAATTCAACGCATCCGGCAAGGCCCAACCGGTGATTTTTTCATTGGCTAATAAAGCATCCGTCAAAATCATGGCGAACAACGGCCTGGGGTTCTCTCCGTCTACCCCTTTTAAAGTAGTTAGAATGTGTTCAACCTCTAATCTGTTTTTGTCATAAACGCCCTCCGTGTTAATTTTAGGATCGCAAAGCCGGTCGGCAAAGGCCTCAATGAGCTCACGCAAAACGGTGCCACTCAAGGACTGTAATGCCATCAGCGAATCCTTATATTGCCCCTCAACGTCTCTGAGAGCGTCGCCAAAGGGATTGCGCTCGACCAGCAGCACACGAAGAACAGCCTTCTTCTGGTGACTCGCTTCGCCAAACAGCCCCAGCCAGGAACGAAGGTTTTGCGTATGCCCCTTGATATAGTCAAGAACGATGAGGTGTTTTCCCTCTTCGGCAATATGGCCCAGCACGCCTTTTACCCTGTTCTCGTAGGAATCCTTGACGATTGCGCAGCGCCACTTCTTCTCCTTCATTTCCTTTAGCAGTTCATGGGCAAGCCTGGTTTTACCCGTTGCGCCCGCGCCTGATATCGCGTACCACGCAAAGTCCTTTTCGCTGCCTTGAGGGGCATGGCAGCAAAAATTTCGCAAGCAAGTCATTTCGGCAGCGCGTCCATGAAGAGGCAAACCAGAATCATAATGGAAGCGGCGCTCAAGGCAAAAAGAAACATCAACGCCCGCCAAACCATCTTCGAATGGGTTGCACAGGCCTTTGCCTTCCTCCACAAGCCTCTTGTAATTTCCCTTGCTCCATGGATCGGGCTGTTCCAAGATACTCTTGTCAGTCACTATTTGGGTTCCGATATTATATTGGTTTTTAATTTCAGTGATTTTTACCTCGATAGCCTTTACCTGTTTCCGGGTGAAGAGAGCGAAAAAGGCTGAAACAATGCTGATCACACCCGCAATGAGACTGACGATGGTTTCCCATCTCCGAAACACTTCAAAATTTTGCATGGTTCAACAATCCTTTTTTTATTCCATTGTCTTTTTTTGCATATTATCACGTATTACAACAATTTGCAATACAACAGCACGGCCGGGAGTAACCAAACGCGCGCCTACAGGCAATCAAAAATAGTGAAGGGGGCTTCGCGCGCCTTGTGGAATTGCCTGAACCTCTGCTTTGCAAGGCCAAAGCGATTGTAGGCTTTGGCGAAGACGGCCAGAACGGCTTGCGGGGTTTCTATCTTTCCGGCGAAGCAGCGGCTGCGGCGAGCAAAAAGGGGGGATGCAGTGCCGCAGGTCAGCGTTGCCCCTCTCGATCATAAAGGTATCGTTTTTGTTGTGTGCATTCCAAATGTGGCGCCCCGGGTAAAGGGCAAAAAACCGGCAGAAACGGGTGGAATGAGAGCGGGAGAATCTCTTTTTCTTTCCAAAAAATGTATTTTTAAATCAAAAAACTATTCAAGATAGCAAAAATTTGTCTGAAAACCATTGTTTCCAGACAAATTCTGGTGGAGGTGAGGGGAATCGAACCCCTGTCCGAAAATCCGAACGTCAAGCCTTCTCCGAGCGCAGCCGTTGTTTTGGGTTTCCCCCCTCCGCACGCCCTAACGGCAGGCTTGCGGTCTCGGTAGCTTCATCAATACAGGCTTCGTCACAAAGCTTGGACGGGCTCGTTCCCCACTAGATTGACGTCGGGGTCTCAGGCAGTGGGCGCCTAAGTCCAACGCGCGGCCTTAGGCCGCGAAAGCGAAATCGCTGTTGTCAGTTGTTGTTTTTCCCCGTTGTTGCGCGGTGCAGGGGCCGCGGCTCGCTTACCTGGCGCACGATGATCCCCGTCGAAACCAGTACACCCCCATGTTCAAACGTTTGATCTTGCGCGATGGTTGCCTGTGTTACTGCGCGCCGCGCGTCTGTTCGCGCAGAGCGCGCTGCATGTGGCGCTGGGCGTCCTTCTCAGCCATGTCATCGCGTTTGTCGTAGAACTTTTTGCCCTTGCACAAGCCCAGCAGCAACTTCATGCGCCCCCCCTTCAAGTACACTTGCAGAGGGATCAGGGCGTAACCTTGGCGTTTGACCAGCTCCCCCAGCTTGCGTATCTCGCTGGCGTGCAGCAGCAGCTTTTTGGGCCGCAGCGGATCTGTGTTAAACTGATTGCCCTGCTCATAGGCGCTGATGTGCATGGCGTGCACAAACACCTCCCCGCCCTGCACCAAAGCGTAGCTCTCTTTCAGGTTCACCCGGCCCAACCGCATGGATTTAACCTCTGTCCCGCGTAGCGCCATGCCCGCCTCGTAGGTCTCCTCCACAAAGTAGTCGTGGCGGGCTTTTTTGTTCTGGGCGATCATTTTCTCCGCATCGGACTTGGGCATGGGGCGCTCCTTTCTGCAAGGTGGGCCTACAGTATAGCACACCTGTGCCCGGCAGGCAATCCACTTTACGCCGCCCCGATCCCGCCAATCTGTGCCTACTTCTGGGCATCCAAACCCGTCTGGTGCTGCACGATCTCGTTGTCGTGCTTGATGTGGTCTATCTCCCAATGGATGAGGAAGTTGAGCATGCCCCGCAGCACGATGATGGCGCCCACAGTGAGTATCTCATTCCAATTCCGCGCCACCACAGTGCGCAAAATTTCGCCGCCCAGCTTAAACTCCAGCGCCAGGGCCATGCTCTGGGCCAAATCCAGCCGCACATTGCCCCGCCGGGTAAAGTAAAGGTAAAAGGCCTTGCACGCGCCGGTGATGAGCACCACCACGCCCATAATCTCCAAACCGTGGGTGATAAGGCCGATAATCTGCGCGAACACCGCCTCAAACCCGTGTATAAACGCCGCTAAGCCGGCAGCCATGGGCATCCCCCTCCCCGCGCGCCATGTAAGCGCGCCGTATCTTGCTTTGTGCTATATACTATAAACCGCCGCGCAGGTTTTTGCAACGCAAAATACAGCCTCGCCCTGTATAAAAAACGCACACCAGCCATGCCTTTGAAAAGATGCGCATCAATCAGGTCGCGCCCATGTCTTTTTTGTTTGCTTCGGCGAAAAATAATGGTATACTGGCGCACAGGGGTGAGACTGTGTACGAATTGGTGCAGGCGGGCGCGCGTACTTACTACATCAACTGCCCGGCGAAGATAGGCATCTATCGGGCCAACGACACCGATGTGTACCTGCTGGATAGCGGCAATGACAAGGATGCGGGCAGAAGGGTGCGTCAAATTTTAGAGCAAAACGGCTGGCGCCTGGCGGCCATCCTCAACACGCATGCCCACGCCGATCACATCGGCGGCAATCAGTATTTGCAGCGGCAGACGGGTTGCGCCGTTTTCGCGTGCGGCGTTGAGACCGCCTTTGCCAGATACCCCATTTTAGAGCCATCGCTCCTGTACGGCGGATGCCCCCCTAAAGAACTGCGCCAAAAGTTTCTGCTGGCGCAGGCCAGCGACGCGAGGGATATCACCGATGCGGCCTTTCCGCGCGAGATCGGCGTTATCCCTTTGCCCGGCCATTTTTTTGATATGGTGGGCTTTCGCACACCGGATGATGTGGTCTTTCTGGCGGATTGCCTCAGCGGCAGGGAGACGCTGGATAAATACGGCATCCCCTTCATCTACGACGTGGGCGCCTACCTGCAAACGCTGGATACCGTGGCGGCGCTGCGGGCATGCCTGTTCGTGCCCGCCCATGCCGAAGCATCCGCCGATATGCGAGAATTGGTGCAATACAACCGGCAGAAAGTGCTGGCTGTCGCGGATAACCTGCTCGCCTGCTGCGCAGCGCCGCAGACGTTTGAAACCATCCTGCAAGCCATGTTCCGTCACTATCAGCTGACGATGAGCTTTGCGCAGCATGCGCTGGTGGGCAGTTCCATCCGCTCCTACCTGGCCTGGCTGAAGGATGCGGGGAGGCTGAGCGTCCGATTTGTGGATTGCCGGATGCTCTGGGCACTGCCCGGGAAAGAAGGGGATCACCGTGGGGATTGAGCGCGTAAAGGCGTACTTTGACCGGCACGGCATGGCCCACCGCGTGCTGGAGTTTGATGTATCCAGCGCCACGGTGGATCTTGCCGCCGCGGCACTGGGCTGCGAGCCGCGGCGCATTGCCAAGACGCTATCCTTCATGGTGGATGGGCGGGCCATCTTAATCGTCACCGCAGGGGATGGCAGAATAGACAACGCCAAGTACAAGGCGCACTTTGGCGAACAAGCGAAGATGCTGAGCCCGGATGCGGTGACCGAACTTGTGGGCCACGGG
>JAITTS010000158.1 GCA_031286995.1 Oscillospiraceae bacterium | reverse complement strand
TGCATAACGGTGCGGGCGGGGTGGGCAGCGCGCACCGCGCGCCGCCAACCCCGCCGATAGGCAAATAAAATATACATCTCGGCGCGAGGCCAAAGGGATGTGTTTGTGGACAGAAACTTCTACCTATCCGTACATCGTGAAAAAACGAAAAAATGAAGAAATTGTAACATTTTCTATTGACGAAGAAATAATTTTTTAATATAATGAGCACATCCTGGATGTATATATGGGTGCGCCTCTAGGGTAGGCCCCTTTCCGATCACCCGTGCCCTCGGTACATTACGAATGGAGGCGACGCATGAACACGAGCAAACATTCCATCCGCTTGCGGGGCGGTATCTTCATCGCCTTGACGCTGGGGGCGTTGCTGTTGTGCGCCACAGCCGCCCAGGCAGCGTTTTCGCCCTACTACACCCGCTGCACCACCGATAAGCTGCGCGTGCGCGAAAGCGCCAGCCTTTCCGGCGCAATACAGGATCACCTGGCCGACAGGCAGCTGGTGTGGGTAGTAGAAGAGAAAAAGGCGGACGGCGTGCTCTTCTACCGCGTGGATTACATCAACGCCAAGGGCGTGCGCGAGAACGGCTGGGTGGTCTATCAGGATGGCAAGACCTACTATCTCAAGGATTTGACCAGCAGCGAGGTCAGCAAGTTATCCTACAAAAAGGGCGAGCTGCCGGGGCAAAAGAGCGTCTCATCCGGATCCTCCGGCTCTTCAGGTTCATCCTCATCCGGCGGCGGGGGCAACTACGGCTACCTGCGCTTGGGCAGTAAGGGCGAGGCTGTGCGCAAGCTGCAGCAGAGCCTGAAGGATTTGAGAATGTACAGCGGTGACGTCACCGGCACCTTCGGCACCCGCACAGAAGAGGCCGTGCGCGCCTTTCAGAAAAAGAAGGGACTGTATGCCGACGGCATCGCGGGGCCCAGCACCCAGGCCGCGCTGTACGATGGAGGATCCGGCAGTGGCACCGCTGGTGGTTCCAGCAGTTCCAGTGGCACAAGCTCCAACAGCAGCGCCAACGCGGGCCGCCACGGTTTGACCACTGCGGACAAGGTGATGCTGCGCGTATCGCCCAGCACATCCGCCAAGGATCGCGCCATGCTGCGCACGGGCGCTGTGTTCACCGTGCTGAGCACCACCCGCGTCGGCGGCTACGATTGGTACTATGTCAGTGTACCCGGCGGCAAGGGTTATCTGCGCAGCGATCTGGTACGGCTCATGTCCGCCGCGGAGGAGAGCGAATACAACAACAGCGGCCAGGCGCCAGGCGCCGGCGACTCATCCGGTGGCTCATCCGGCGGAGATAACGGCGGCAGCAGCAGCGCAAGCGGTATGGCGCGCATCACCGCATCCAACGTCAATGTCCGGGCAGAGGCCAGCAGCTCATCGGGCTTGGTGGGGCGGCTCAACAAGGATGCCGTGCTGACCATCTCCGCCACGCAGAAGGCGGGTGGCGTCACCTGGTATCGCCTGTCGCAGGGGAGCCTGACCGGCTGGGTGCACGGCGACTATGTGCACGTGATGACCCAAGCGGAGATAGACGCCTATGAAGAGCAGCAGAGCGGCGGCTCATCCAGCGGCGGCGGCGCCAGCACCAGTTATCGTCTGCTGAAGGTGGGCAGCACTGGCGCGGATGTGCGCCGCCTGCAACAGGCGCTGAAGGATATGGGCCTGTACAGCGGCGAGGTGACCGGCAGTTTTGGCACCAAGACCGAGGCCGCCGTAAAGGCCTACCAGAAGAAGGTAGGCCTGTACGTGGATGGCGTGGCCGGGCCCAAGACCCAGGCCATGCTTTACGAGGGCAGCTCGAGCGGCGGCTCATCTGGCGGCGGCAGCACCGTTGCCCCCAACGTGAAGGGTGTGGAGGTCATTCGCTGGGAGGAGTTTAAGAGCCTCTACAACAACAAAAACTTCACCAGTGCCGTGCTGACGGATGTGGCCACCGGCAAGAGTTTTAATCTCGTGAAGCAAAGCCTGGGTTCACACCTGGATGCCGAACCCGCCACCCAGGCCGATACCAACGTGCTCAAGCAGATCTACGGCGTATCCAGCGTCAGCAGCATCACCTATGTGCGGCGCGCCGTATGGCTGACCATCGGGGATCGCACCTTTGCGGGATCCATCTACGGCGTGCCTCACGGCGATGATACGATCAGCGACAACGGCTATTCCGGCCAGTTCTGCGTGCACCTGCTGGGCAGCAAGACCCACACCGGCAACCAGGTGGATCCGGATCACCAGAAGATGATGTGGCAGGCCTATGATAAGGCCGCGGTAAAGGTGCCCCTGCCCTCCGGCGTCACACACCCCTAATCCGGCGGAGGCGATCCGCAAAACAAACAACCGACCCCGGTCTCGCGCGAGACCGGGGCCGCGTTCGTTTTCGTACAGCGATAACAGATGCGCCTGTGCGCACGTTTTCAGCAACCGCAGGGCAGGGGTTACAACCGCGCCGTATCACCGCGCCCGGAGGGCGCTTCCTCCGCAGTGCCCAGCGTTACATCCACCACGTGTACGCCCCCGGAGAACACGGGCAGCAGACTGCCCGCTACGGGCTCGCCATCCACCAGCACCCGGGCTACGCCCCGGCACACGCCGCAGGGGTTGCGCACCGTGATATCGTATACCGCGCCACGGTAGGCCCGGCGCACGCGGTAGAGCGGCCAATCGTGCGGGATGCAAGGATCCACCCGCAGGCCTTCGTAGGTCGGCTTGATGCCCAGAATGTACTGGCTGACGACGTAAAAATTCCATGCCGCGGTACCGGTGAGCCAGCTGTTCTTGGCCTGGCCGTGATGGGGCGCATCGCGCCCGGCGATCATCTGGGCATACACATAGGGCTCGGTTTTGTGCAGATCCGAGAGCGCCTCGCGGTAGGCGGGCGCGATTTTGCGATACAGGGCAAAGGCCCTGTCCCCGCGCCCCGCCAGGGTCTCTGCGGCGATGATCCAGGGGTTGTTGTGGCAGAATATGCCCGCGTTTTCTTTGTACCCCGGCGGGTAGGAGGATATCTCGCCCAGCTCCTCGTGATAGGTCGCGTAGGATGGCTGCTGCAGGGCGATGCCGTGGTCGGTCTCCAGCCGTGCGCGCACGCTCTCCAGTGCGCGCAGGGCCTTGCCATCCTCCAGCCCTATGCCCGCCATTACGCAGTAACCCTGGGGCTCGATAAAGATCTGCCCCTCCGCGCAATCTCTGCCGCCCACCTTGTGCCCCATGGCGTCGTAGGCGCGCAAAAACCAATCGCCATCCCAGCCATGGGCCAGCACGGCCTGCCGCATAGCCTGCACGGCTTCCGCCGCCCGCGCCGCCTCATCTGCACGCCCCAGGTGCGCCAGCATGGCCGTCAGTTCCGGTCCGATGGCCGCGAACATGCCTGCTATCAACATGGATTCCGCCACCCTCGGATCCGGGGCATGGGGGTTGCTGTAGGTTTGGAAACTTTCATCCGGTTCGCTGGAGAAGCAGTTGAGGTTGAGGCAGTCGTTCCAATCCGCCCGACCTATCAGGGGCAGGCCGTGGGGACCAAGGTTGCGCAGCACGTGGT
>JAITTS010000099.1 GCA_031286995.1 Oscillospiraceae bacterium | reverse complement strand
CCAGGTCAGCGCTTCGGGCAGGTCGCCCATGTCATGATAGATCAGAGCCAAATTGTTGTAAGTGATCGCCAAATGCGGGTGCACGCCATCCGGGTAGAGCGCCTCCCGGATTTTCTTGTCCTTGAGCTGCCAGTCCAGCGCTTCGGGCAGGTTGCCCATGTCCTCTAGCACTCCCGACAATTCGTGACACAGCCTTGCGTATCCGGCGCTTTTTTCATTAAAAGCTGAAGCGACGCTCTCCATGTGGGGACGGATGGCGGCCTTTCGCCTGAAATCATCGCCCGTTGCCACGCCGCACAAATGATCGATCAGCGTTTCGCAATCGCCCATGCCGATCTCCAGGCGCCGCGCCACCGCGCGCACCACGCTGTGCATGGCGATGCCCGCGGGCGACAGCTCCAGCCAGCCCAAATCGCAGAGCTCATACAGCGCCTGTTCTTGCTGCGGATCAAGCCCCATCCATTCGGTCACATCATTCCCCGGCAGCGGCAGATACGGCAACACCGCGAAGTTTTTGAGGATGTACTGATGCGTGGGCTTGCCCGCCACATCGGAAATTTCGTACAGTTTTTCGAGCTGTCGCATCATCGCCTCCGGCATGTCCTCGCTGTGGGCGGTGCTGATTTCGATGGGGATGTTAAACCCCTTCGATTCCAATTCCCGCAGCGCATCCGGCAGCGTTTTTTTTCGCTTCCACATCGCGCGCGCAATGATCTCCAGGGCCAGGGTGTGGCGCCCGGTGCGCGCGATGATCGCCCAAAGTGCCGGGGCGTCGTAGGGTTCCTGCAGCCGGGCGTATTGCACGAACAGCTTTTCGCAGTCCTCGGGCGACAGATACCCGACCGGCACATCCTGAAAAGAACTGAACAGCTGCGACGGCCTGGCGGTGGCGATTACCCGGCAGGGCAGCTGCCCCAAGCGCCGCAAATCCTCATCCTGCGAGACATTGGCGTCGATGTTGTCGATCATCAGCAGAACGCTGCCGCCGAGCGCCGTCAGCGCCCTGCAAATCTCCGCAAACGCATCCTGATCCGAAAGCGTCCCGACATCCGGATAGAGAAACTGGTTCTTGAAGCTGCTTTTGAGGCTGCCGGTGTAGGCGACCCAGGCGCAATGCGTATAGCCGCCGGCAAGCCGTGCGCAGGCCGCGCGCATCAGCTCGGTCTTCCCGAGCCCGCCCATGCCGTGCAGCAGCACCTTGCCGCACGCTGCCAGCGCGGCGCACAGCCCATCCAGTTCCGGCCGATCCACATAGTGTGGGGATTGGGCGGTGCCCGGCGGCGTCAGCCACCGGGGAACCTGGTTCGCGGGTGGGGGCGCGAGCGCTTTCAGATGATCCCGAACCTCGCGGAGCTCCTGGCGGTCTTCCCGCAGAAGCGCAATGATCTCGTGCACGTTGACGTTCGTATCCAGACCCCGCAATGTCGCGTCCGTTAAAATCTCCTCGCGCATCCCATTCGCGATCTGATCGGCGATGCCATCCAGGTGCGGATTGAGTGCGGCGTACCCCGGAAAATCCTCAAGGATCATCCGCATCGCCTGATGGAGCGCTTCCTCCGGCGCGTCGGTTCGGCAATAATCCTGCGCATGATTCAGATCAAACAGGTGATCCGCCACCGCATCCAGCAATGCGGGCGACGCTTTGGGCCTGAAGGGAGCGAACGCGGTTTTCGCCTGCCGACGCATCGCCACGGCCAGCTTTTCCGCCGGCCCCGGCTCCCCCGCACGGATGTTTATGCCCTTTACAAACTCTTTGACGATAGCGGCAAACGATATGGAAGCCGCCAGGTGCGTAACAAATGGCGCCTGGGATGGATCCGCCGCCGCCATGGCCGCGACCACCACAGCCGCGGCCACTTCCGCGATGCATCCCTTCAAATTCACCGAAGCCCCCACGCGCTTCCCCGCCTTCCGTGGCCTGTGTTGACAACATGATACAAAACCTGCCAATGTTCGTCAACAAAAAAGAGGCGGGGTACGGGATCGGCCACGGAATCGGATCAATCCCGGCCCTGCCGCGGAAAAACCGATGGCACCGATTGCGCGCGCCATTGCATGGTACGGCCGCGCGCCCTTGGGAGGCCTTTGCCAAGCGAACACCCCGCAACCGCGCGACGCGGCCATGGCGAATGGCGCATGGTTGTCGGCTTGGCGAGGGCGTCTCTCACATACGCCCGTTGTTACTTCGCCGGCTGCCTTAAACCGCGGCTGCGCTTGAAGGATGACCCGGCAAGGGCGGCAATGACCAGCGCGAACCCCACGGTGCAGGGCACGCTGGCTTCCAGCCCGTATTCACCGCCGGTCAACAGGCCGGCGGTGGTGTACTGCGAATATAAAAACCCCGGTATGCTGAGGCCACTGACGTGCACACCCAGCAGGGACATGCAGAAATTCCACGCGCTGTGGCAGCCGATGGCCATCCACAGGTCGTCGGTGATCCAGGTCATCTGCGAAAAGACGACGGCGGCCAGCAGCGTGTTGAGCATGGCCAGCGGGCTGTAGTTGGGGTTGAACAGGTGCATCAGCGAAAACACCACGCCCACCGCGATAGCGACAAAGCCTTGCCCGGCGCGCCGGGCCACAAACGCCATTACGCCGCGGCAAAGCGCCTCTTCGCTGTAGCCCACCATGGTCATCATCAGCGCGGAGACGCCCAGGGATTGCCACAGCGCCGCGCTGGTGGCCTGGCGGCCCAGCCTGTACCCACCCATCAGCCAAATGACGCCCCAAATGGTTACCACCAGCGCCGCGCCGCAGGCCGCGCCCATCAGCCAGTGCCGTGCCCAGCCTCTTGCCGGGCGTATGCCGATGGCGGAAAAGGGGGTCCGGCAAACCCCGCGCACCACAATCCACTGCACGCCAACCACGGCCGCGAACGATATGCTTTGTGTCCACAACAGGGATTCAGCGTCGAACCATCGCCGCAGGGAAAGCGCCAAGGCCAGCTGCAGCAGCATGTGCAGCAATGCAACTGCCAGTATTTGGATGATTGCCAGGACGCGCGTTTTGAGCATGGTTGGGCCATCCTTTCTTTTGTGCGGGGCGGCAGGCATCGAAAAGGGGGATGACACGACGCCATCCCCCGGGACTCTGCCTCGTAGGAGGAACCCTATCGGGTGATCCATCCGACGAGCGCGATGCCTGAAGATGCCTGTCTACGGGCAAGACCGCCGCAAGGCGGAAACTTTCTTGACAAAAAGGCCCGTCAGGGAAGGTCTCTTTCAGGTGCGGCATCTGCCTGCCGCGCGTCCCATGGCTAGTATGTCACGAGAATGGCTGAATATGCGGCGTAAAAAATTGGCCGCGCAGGGGGATGTTACCACACCTCAATGCCGCGGAGCAATTCCATTTCCCGCAAACTGCGGGCATCGGTGAAGGTTTGGCGGGTTAACAGCGCGCCGTTTCGAAAGTAGAGGCACATGAAGGGCGCATCCATCACAAATTGATGCTGCACCTCGCGCATGGCGGCCCGGTATGCCTCGTCGCTGACCGCGATGCGCATGCTTTTGATCAGCTTGGTCATATTTTCGCTGTTGTAGCGGCAGTAGTTGGTGGCGTACCCGCTCATCAGCATAAAGCCGGGGTCGGGCACGACATCCAAATTGATGGCGCCCAGCACCAGATCAAAACCGCCCTTTTCCAGGCGCAGCTTGGTGTCGCTGTAGGATAAGGAGGAAAGGCGGCAGGTGATGCCTACCTCGCCCAGCATCTCCTGGATGGTAGCGGCAGCGCTGCGGCGCACGCTGTTGCCCGGCTCTTCGTAGGTAAACAGGCGCAGAGAAAGCTCTGTGGGCACCCCATCCACGCTCTTGCTGCGCTTGCCATCCGAGCCCAGCAACCAGCCGTTTTGCTCAAGCAGCGCCCGTGCCTGGGCGGGGTCATACTCTTCTTGCGTGGCGGATTCGTCGTAGAGCCAGGTGCCCGGCGCAATGGGCGTGTTGACCGGCGTGGCCATATCCTGGTATACCTGCCTGACCAGGCGGCTGCGGTCAATGGCGCACATGATGGCCCTGCGCAGGTACTCCTGGGCCAGCAGGCCGGTATGCTGCATCAGCAGCACCTCGAGCTGCCGCGTGCGGTAGTTCATGGAGAAGGAGCGCATGCTGCCCGAGTAGCGCGTGGCGGACATGGATCGGGTCGCGGCCATATCCACCTGGCCCAGGTCAAAGGCGTTGAGCACGTCGTCAAGGTCACGATAGATGTAGGCCACGATGTTGGCCACGGCGGGCGCGGGCTTCCACCACGTGCTGGATGCGCTGAGCCAGATGCGCTCGCCGGGTTCGTATTCCTCTATGCGGTAGGGGCCGGTGCCCGCAGGCATGGCGTTGGCCACCTCTTCAGCGGGCAGAATGGGGAAGGTCATGGCGTTCAACAGGCCAAAGTAGCGCCGTGTAGCGGTTATCTGTACGGTCGCTTCGTCTATTGCCTGCCAGCTGGATACGTAGGCGATCAGGTTGCCCCACACGCCCCGCTCCTCCACGGGCAGCTCGCTCTTACGGTCTGCGTCGTAGCCGCCCAGCTGAAAGATATAATCCAGGGTGGCACACACGTCGTTGGCCGTCAATGGTTTGCCGTTGTGGAAGGTAACCCCTGGGCGCAGATGGAATATCCAGCGGTCGCTGTTGCCCTGAGGCGCATCCCAGCTCTCGGCCAGACAAGGCTCTGGATACTCGTCGTCGTTGAGGGATACCAAACCCTCGTAACACAGCGCGAGGATGTTGAGCGGGTCGCGCTCGCGCACGGTCAGCGGCGAGAGCACCATGCGCTCTTCGGCCACAATGCCCACGGTGAGTGAGGTCAGCCCGTGGCTTGCCGCCAGGGCCGGGCCGGGCAGCAGCGCGGCCAGGGCCAAAAGCGCTGCCAGGCAGCGGGCGGGCGGGCGTTTGCTTCGCATTGTATGCTTCTGCATCGTATTCTCCATTCTGCGGATGTCAGGGGGCTGCGGCATGGGTTTTGTGGATCACCGCGCGCCAGGCCGCCTGAACCTGCGCGGCAGTGTCATCCGGCGCGCCGGATGTGTCGATGTGCACATGGGCGCGCGCGGCCTTGGCCTCTTGCGGCCACTGGCTGGCTATGCGGGCGTCGGCCTGGGGCCCGGTCAATGCATCGCGCCTCATCAGGCGCAGGCGCTGTGTGCCCAGGGGCAGGCATGTCAGCCATACCTCATCCACGCGCGCATCGTAGCCGGTCTCAAACAGCAGGGGCATCTCCACCACGGCTGCGGGCGCGCCCTGCAGTGCCAGTTCCGCCAAGCGTTCATCCAAAGCCGCGAAGATCAGTGGGTGCAGGATGCTCTCCAGCGCCGCCCGCTCGTGCGCATCCGCGAACACGCGCGCGGCCAGGGCCGGGCGATTCAGCGCCTCGCCCGTAAACACCGCGTCACCGAAGTGATTGCGCAGGGCGGGCAAGGCTACGCCGCCGGGGGCGGTCAGTGCCCGCGAAAGGGCATCCGCATCCATGACCGGCGCGCCCAAGGCCCGCAATGTTTGGGCCGCGGTGCTCTTGCCGCTGGCAATGCCGCCCGTCAACCCCACAATGTACACGCGCAACCTCCTTGTCCGGGCCGAAGATGCGGATAGGCCGCAGCGGCAAAACGCTGTCCGCCCCGGTTTGCGCATCGCCCGCGGTAGCCGGCCGCGTTCCGGCCTACTTGGTGTGGTACCAATCCTGCCCCACGTGCACATCCGCCACCAGGGGCACGGGCAGCGCCAGGGCGTGCTCCATGCAATCCCGTAGCAGGGCGGATACCTGATCGGCCTCCTGGGGCGGGCACTCAATAATCAGTTCGTCGTGCACCTGCAAGATCAGCCTCGCAGCCATCTTGTGTGCCCGCAGGGCATCGAACACGCGCACCATGGCCAGCTTGATCACATCCGCAGCGGTACCCTGTACGGGCGTGTTCATGGCCGCGCGCTCTCCAAAGGAACGGATGTTGTGGCTGGCGGCGCGCAGCTCGGGCAAGGGTCTGCACCGCCCCAACAGCGTGGTGGAATATCCCTGGGTCTTGCCCAGGGTGACGGCCTCATCCATGTACCGGCGCACGCCGGGGTAACGGGCGAAGTAACGCTCAATAAAGGCTGAGGCGTCGGCGCGGGATATGCCGATGTTGCGGGCCAGGCCAAAGTCGCTGATGCCGTAGACAATGCCAAAGTTAACCGCCTTGGCTGCGGAGCGCATGGCGGGGGTCACCTGATCCATGGGCACGCCGTAGACTTCTGCGGCGGTGCGGGTGTGGATATCCTGGTTGTGCAAAAAGGCGTCGGTCATGGCCGCATCCTTGGAGAGGACGGCCAACAGGCGCAGCTCTATCTGCGAATAATCCGCATCCACCAGCACCCAGCCGGGCCGGGGGATGAAGGCGCGGCGAATTTCGCGCCCCAGCGTGGTGCGCACGGGAATGTTTTGCAGATTGGGCTCGCTGGAGGATATGCGGCCCGTGGCGGTGGCGGTTTGGTCAAACCAGGTGTGCACGCGGCCCTCGCGGTCTATCAGCTTGATCAAGCCTTCAATGTAGGTGCCGTTCAGCTTGGCCAGGTGGCGATATTCCAGTATGAGGGGAATAACCGGGTGCGCGTCGGCAAGCTCTTCCAATGTTTGGGCATCTGTAGACCAGCCGCTCTTGGTGCGCTTGCCCGTGGGCAGCTTCAAAGCCTCAAAGAGCACTTCGCCCAGTTGCTTGGGGCTGTTGATGTTAAAACCCGGTCTGCCGGTCAAACGGTAGATTTCTGCCGTCAGGCGCTCAATATTCTGGGTGAAGGAGGCCCCCAGGCGGATTAATTCCTGCTTATCCACAGAGAAGCCCGCGCGCTGCATTTCAAAGAGCACATCCATCAGGGGAATCTCCACGGATTCGTAGAGTGTCAGCATCTCCTGATCCGCCAGGGCCTGGCGCTGGGCGCGCAGCAGATCCAGCAGAGCGGCGGCGCAGGGGGCCTGCTCTGGCGGCAACAGGTCAGCCAGGGCGTATTTGCCCAGGGGGTTGAGCAGGTAGGCAGCCAGCATGACGTCATCCCGCACAGGGGCGCAGGGAATGCCCATGGCGGCCAGGCCGGTGCGCAGGCGTTTGCCGTCGTGCACGCACAGGGCAACGCCGGCGAACAGGGGCGCGAGCGCCTCCAAAGCCGTTTGCGGGTCGAGACCCGTGCCCAGCAAATCTACAGTCAAGGGGATGGTAAAGCGCGCGCCATCCTCCGCTGCCAGGGTGATGCGCGTGCCATCGTCACAGTAAGCCACACGGCCCGGCGCAAGGGTTTGCAGAGCGTTTGTGATGGCCTGCGGGGTATTGAGCACATCTTCATTGCGCCAGGGGATGGCAGCAACGGCGGCGGATGAGGTGTTCTGCCCGGCGGCGGCGGGGATCAGTGCCAGCAACCGCTTTTGCAGGGATGTGATCTCCAGTTCCGCCAGCATGGGCAGAGCGCCCGTTAAATCACCAAGCCGGCACTGATCCCACGTGAAATCCAGCGGCGCTTGCCGGGTGATGGTGGCCAGTTTTTTGGATAGCAGGGCCAGGTCGCGGCCTTGCAGCATGCGCTCGCGCAGCTTGCCGGTCAGGTGGGTATCCGCGGCTGCCAGCGCGGCCTCCAGCGTGCCGTACTCGTTTAGCAGTTTGGTGGCGGTCTTTTCGCCCACACCGGGCACGCCGGGGATGTTGTCGGATGCGTCGCCCATCAGCCCCTTTAGGTCGGGTACCTGGGCGGGGGTGACGCCGTACTGCGCCAGCACCGTGGCGGGATCGAAATCCGTGGTTTCGGAGATGCCTCGGCGGGTATAGAGCACATGGGTGGCGGGGGTGACCAACTGCAGTGCGTCCCTGTCGCCGGTGACCAGCACCATGCGCAGGCCTTCCCGCTCGCCACGAGCCGCCAACGTGCCCAGTATGTCGTCGGCCTCGTAGGCAGGGCAGGTGAGCTGACGGATGCCCATATCTGTCAGCAGACGGTACAGCAGGGGAAACTGGGCGCGCAGAGACGGGTCGGTCTCTTTGCGGTTCGCCTTGTATTCGGCAAAGTCGGCGTGGCGAAAGGTGGGGCCGTGCACATCGAAGGCCACGGCACAGTAATCCGGGTGTATGTCAGCCAACAGCTTGAACAGCATGCTTAAAAAGCCATAGACGGCGTTGGTGGGCACCCCGGCGCTGGTGGTCATCTCCGGCAGGGCGTGGAAGGCGCGGTGCATCAGGCTGTTGCCATCCACCACCAGGCAGGTCTGCGGCATGGGCACTCCTCCTCTTCCACTGCGGATGTGTACTTATTATACCATGGGGACTGTGCGCTAGCCAAGGGCGCGCAGCAGTGTTAGGGCCATATCCGCCGGATCCGTCTGCAGGGTGTGGCGTATGGGCAGGGCGGGCAGCTGGGCGATGGCGGGGGGCACGGTCAGGCCGCAGGTATCGGCCAGGCGGCGGCAGCAGGCAAAATCATCCGCCGCATCCGCGGCCGGATCCTCAAACAGGGCCTGGGCCACATCCCGCCCAAACTTGAAAGGGCTGGCGGTGGATACCACCACCGCCGGGGCCATATCCCCGGTCTGCTGCCGGTAATCCAGCAGCGCCCGCGCAGCCACGGCGGTGTGGGGGTCGAGCAGGCGGCGGTGATCGCGCCACACCTGGCGGATGGTGGCGCGGGTGGTACCGTCATCCACCCAAGCGCCCAGAAAGTGACCGCGCAAGGCGGATAAATGGGTCGCCCCAATATCGTAGCGGCCGCCGGTCCGCAGGGCTCGCATCCAGGCGGATACGGCGGAAGCATCCCGACCGCACAGCTCGAAAAGCAGGCGCTCCAAATTCGAGGAGATCAGGATATCCATGGAGGGTGAAATGGTTTGATGGAAGGGCCGGTTGGCATCGTACACCCCGGTGGCCAGAAAATCCGTCAGTACGTTGTTGCTGTTGGATGCGCACAGCAGCTTGCCCACGGGCAGGCCCATGCGGCGGGCGTATTCCGCCGCCAGTATGTTGCCGAAATTGCCGGTGGGCACCGCAAAATGCACGCGCTGGCCGGGGGTGATGGCCCCTGTGGCCAGCAGATCGGCGTAGGCCGAAAAGTAGTACGCCACTTGAGGGGCCAAGCGGCCGAAGTTGATGCTGTTGGCGGAAGAGAGGGTGCGCCCCTGAGCATGCATGGTCTTTGCGAAATCTGCATCAGCAAAGATGCGTTTGACGCCGTTTTGCGCGTCGTCAAAGTTGCCGCAGACAGCGATGGCATGGGTGTTGGCTCCGGCCTGGGTCACCATTTGCAGGCGCTGAGCCTCACTGACGCCCTGACTGGGAAAGAATACGGCGCAGCGGGTGCCCGGTACGCCGCAGTAGCCCTCCAGCGCGGCCTTGCCTGTGTCGCCGGATGTGGCCACGAGCACGAAGAGTTCCCGCTGCTCGCCGTTCTTATCCATGGCCAGACGCGTCAGGTGGGGCAGCAGTTGCAGCGCCATATCCTTAAAAGCCAGGGTGGGGCCATGGTACAGCTCCAGCATGTGCAGATTTGGGGCCAGGGCGCGCAGAGGCGCAGGCCCGTCGCCATCAAAGCGGGCGTAGGCCAAGGCGGTGGCTTGCGCAAGCTCTTGCTGCCTGTAGTCATCCAGCAGCGCCCCCAGCACACGGGCGGCCCGTACCGGGTAGGGTTGGGTGGCCATGGCGGCTACATCCGCAAGCGGGATGACCGGAAAGGCCGCAGGCACGTACAGACCGCCATCCGGGGCCAAGCCCCGCAGGATGGCTTGGGATGCGGTGACGTTTTTTTCACCGCGCGTGCTGAGAAAGGGCATGGGCAGCGCTCCTTTTTTGCGGCATCCGTGGGGCAATAGAAAAAACGCGGGAAGAGGAGAAGGCCCTTCCCGCACGATTATAAGTAGGCAAGGGAATGGCGGCGTTAAATGGCGAACTTGCGGATGGGTTCTGGCACCAAGGACGCGTCTTCGCTGAAACTGATAACAAAATCCACCTTGCAGCGGGTAGAGAGGTTCTCCAGCTCCTCAAAGAAGGGGATCAGTTGGTGAATATCCGGCTTGGGTATCTTTACCAGGCGCAGAAAGGCATCAATGAAGACGACGCTGATGTCAAAGTTGCTCGCCAGCACGCCGATGATGAAGCCCATAAACTTATCCGTACCGCTGGCCCCGTACTCGCCCGCGTTGACAAAGCGAATCTCGTGCCGTAGGTCGAACATGTAGCGGTTATCGTCATCAATGAAGAGCACGTCGCCCTTTTGTTCTTTGATGGCATCATTGGCCATGTCTATAATGCGCTTGGTCTTGCCAGATCCGCGTTTGCCGAAAATCATTTGGATCACGGTCAATCCCTCCCCCTTTTATTTCTTGTCTATATTATACCTTATGGCAAGAGGTTGCGCTAGAGGGTCTTGTGAAAAATATGGGGGCCCTCGCGCAAAGAATGAAGTACGGGGATATATGCAGACCGAAAGTCTGTATCATAAACCGAAAGACGGTTTTGCATGTTTTTGCTTGTCACACCGCTGCGTTTGTGCTATAAACTAAATATAGACAATTTTCGCTATACCACCGATGAGATGCAGGGAGGGGTTGCCCGTTGCGTGCGCAAAGGCGGGGCCGCGGGGCCGCGAAGATGGCATGCCTGTGCATGCTGCTATCCTTGTTGTTGCCTGTGACTGCGCGGGCGGATGGCGGTTACCTTTCGCCGATGGCGTTGCGGTATTGGCAGCTTGAGAGCATACAGATTGATATCCCGCAGGAAGGCAGACGCGGCGGCGTGACTGCGGCGGCCACAGGCGAAGGCTTGACAGCCGCAGCCGCCAAAGAGAACCTGGCGGGGCACGAGATGCAGGCGCGCCTTTCGGATACAGCCGCGGTAGCGTTGCGCCTTACCGGGCGAGAGGGCAACGAGGCCCTGCACCGCTATACATGGAGCGAGATACCCGTGTACGCGGACAATGACGGTTTTTTGCTAACCTTGAGTGGCGAGGCACAGGATGACGGTGAGAAACCTTTTCGCACCTATGCGGTGCTCAACATCAACGGTACGCGTCAGGCGGGGATAAGCGCTGTGGGTTACAGTGAGATGCCCGCCCAGCGAGCCGTGCAGGTGGCGTTGCCTAAGCTGACAGCCCGCCCCAAGACTGCGAAGGTGAGCGTGCTGGTGAAGGATACGTACGGTGCGGTGGAGGCCCGGGTGACGTACAACTTTGTATCGCGGGAAGGGCCTATGCCCACATCTACGCCGATACCTACGTACACGCCGTCCCCGACACCGCCGCCAAGCCCCATGCCGACGCCTATACCGACTATATCTACGCCTGCACCCGCACCGACGCTTACACCAACGGCTGCTACGCCCACCCCTATTGCCACGCCTGCGCCAACGCCGGTTCCCGCGATCACACCTGTTCTCACAGCTACGTCGGTGCCTACGGCTTCGCCGACACCTGCGGCCACAGCTGTGCCCACGGCCAAACCCACGGAGGTTCCCACGAACACGCCCATTCCCACAGCTACGCCGGTGCCTACGGCTTCGCCGACACTTGCGCCCACATCTGTGCCCCCGGCCAAACCCACGGTGGTTCCCACGGGCACGCCAATTCCCACTGTTACGCCTGTGCCTACGGCTTCGCCGCCACTTGCGCCTACAGCTGTACCCACGGCCAAACCCACGGAGGTCCCCACGAACACGCCCATTCCCACAGCTA
>JAITTS010000147.1 GCA_031286995.1 Oscillospiraceae bacterium | reverse complement strand
CGCAGCCGCAGCCGCAGCAGCAACCTGAGCCGCGGAAAATCAACTGCAAAAAGGTGAAGTGTATTGCGCTCACTATTGATGATGGGCCGGCGCATGGCACTGCAGCCGGGCCAGCCCGTCATCATTGAAGGCATACACGGCCTGAACGAGGCGCTGACGGGCGATGTGCCGGGGGATTTGAAGTACCGTATTTACATCAGCGCGCTGACCCACCTGAATTTGGATGACCACAACCGCATCCGCACCACGGATGTGCGCCTGTTGCGCCGCTTGGTGCGCGATCACAGCACGCGCGGGGCGGATGTGGCCCGTACGCTGAGCATGTGGGATGCCGTGCGCGCAGGGGAAGAAAAGCACATCTTTCCCTTTCAAGAGCAGGCGGATATCATGTTCAACTCCTCCCTGCTCTACGAGTTGCCCATGCTCAAGCGGCACGCCTACCCACTGCTGAAGACCGTGGGGGAGGAGAGCCCCTGGTACCTGCTTGCGCAAAGAATGGTAAAATTTCTCAATTATTTTCTGGATGGCGAAGAGGAAGATGAAGTGCCGCCGACCTCGATTCTGCGGGAGTTTATCGGGGACTGTACGTTCTATACCCAGGCGTAGCGGGCGGTCAGCGCGCGATGTGAAAAACTGCCCCGGCCCCCATTAACTTCCCTGATAGTTTGCCCACCGCTCGCGCACCATAGCGGCGAGAGGAGGGGAATACATTTGAAACGGACAATCCAGATGGCGCTGTGCCTGGCCCTGTTGTTGGGCACGCTGGCCGGCTGCGCCAGCAGCGCCGGGGGCCCGCTGCCGTCGCCCTCGCCCATGGGCCCCGGCGCACTTGGCACGCCGACGCCGCTAAATTCCGCCATGCCCGAGGATACCGCAGCCCCCGGCGCCGTGCCGCAGACCACGGGCGCCATGGTCATGCTGACCCCGGCGCAGGCCCAACAGGCCGCCCAGCGCATCAGCGACGAAGCCGCCAAGCTCAGCGAGGTCGGCCGCGCCACCGCCGTAGTTCTGGGCAACACCGCCTTGGTGGGGGTAGAGTTTGACGCCCAGTACAAGGGCGATATGACCACCCGCATCAAGGATATGGTGACCGACAGGGCCAAGCAGGCGGAGCCCGCTATACAGCGCGTGGCGGTCAGTGCCGATCCCGATGTCGTCCAGCGCGTGCGTGCCATGGCAGAGAGCACGCAGGGCAACAACGCGGCCGATATCAGCGCCGAGTTTACCGAAATTGTCAACCGCATTATGCCCCGGTGAGGGGCGCAACAACCAGCGCGAGGCGGTAGCCTCGCCTTTTTTGTGCTTCAGTGCGCGCCGGCTTTGGTCTAAAAAGGCATTGACAGCGCCCATACAAACGCATTATACTCAGGGCGAAGCGTTATTGTGCCCGAGCACATATTGCTTCGCGCCGCCGTGCGGTCAGCAGAAAGGAGCGTTCCCATGCCCGAAATTTTTCGAAGCCTGCCCAAGGTACCCTATGAAGGGCCTCAGTCGAAGAACCCGCTGGCGTTTAAGTATTACGATGAAGACCGCAAAATTCTAGGCAAGAGCATGCGCGAGCACCTGCCTTTTGCCATGGCTTGGTGGCACAACCTGTGCGCTACGGGCACGGATATGTTCGGCCCCGGTACGGCGAATAAGAGCTTTGGCGCGCCTGTAGGCACCATGGCCCACGCCAAGGCCAAGGTGGATGCGGGTTTCGAGTTTATGCAAAAGCTGGGCATCGGCTACTTCTGTTTCCACGATGTGGATTTGGTGCCCGAGGCCGACACCTTGGCCGAGACCAACGCCCGGCTGGATGAGATTACGGATTACATCAAGGTCAAAATGGCGGATACGGGCATCCGGTGCCTGTGGGGCACGGCCAACATGTTCAGCAACCCTCGCTTTATGAATGGCGCGGGCTCCACCAACTCGGTGGATGTGTACTGCCACGCCGCCGCGCAGATCAAAAAGGCGCTGGATTGCACCGTGAAGCTGGGCGGCAGGGGCTACGTGTTCTGGGGCGGCAGGGAGGGCTATGAGACCCTGCTGAACACAGATGTGAAGTTTGAGCAAGAGAATATCGCCGCGCTGATGCGCATGGCGGTGACGTATGGCCGATCCATCGGCTTTACCGGTGATTTCTTTATCGAACCCAAGCCCAAAGAGCCCATGAAGCACCAGTACGACTTTGATGCGGCCACGGCCATCGGGTTTTTGCGCCAATACGGCCTGGATAAAGATTTTAAGATGAACATCGAGGCCAACCACGCCACGCTGGCCGGGCACACCTTTCAGCACGATCTGCGCATAGCCGCCATCAACGGCATGCTTGGCTCCGTCGACGCCAATCAGGGCGATTACCTGCTGGGCTGGGATACGGATGAGTTTCCCTTCAATGTATACGAGACCACCTTCTGCATGCTAGAGGTGCTGAAGGCCGGTGGCTTGCCAAACGGCGGCTTTAACTTTGACGCGAAGAATCGCCGTCCCTCCTACACTTACGAGGACATGTTCCTCGCTTTCATCCTGGGCATGGATGCCTTTGCCCTGGGCCTCATCAAGGCCGCGCAGCTCATAGAGGATGGGCGGCTGGATGCTTTTATCAAAGAGCGCTACGCCAGCTTTGCCGGCCCTCTGGGGCAGAAGATACGCGCGGGTGAGGCTACGCTGGCGGAGCTCGCCGCCCTGGCTGTGCAAAAGGGTGCGCCCGCACTGCCGGGCAGCGGCAAGCAGGAGTATTTGGAGAGCGTGGTCAACGCCGTGCTGTTCGGCGGCTGATCCGGCAACAAAAGCAGGGGGCAAGCGACGAAAAGCCACTTGCCCCCTATTTTATGCGTTCACCGGGTTAAGTGATTGGCCTTGCACCAGCCTTCTGTGTCATCGGCGGTGCGCACCAGGGCCCAGCCGTGCTGCTGGGATAAAATGGTCACTTCCGTACCCTCGGCCAGCACGGTCAATACCCTGGATTGGGTGGAGGAAGAGGCGCGCAGGTTTAGGCTGATACCGCTCTGCACCCAGGCGCGCGTGCCCTTGCCGCCACTGTTATCCCTGGAGGCGCCCAGCACCGTCTCGGCGGAGCCCTCGTCCACTTCACTGCCGGGTT
>JAITTS010000131.1 GCA_031286995.1 Oscillospiraceae bacterium | reverse complement strand
GCCAGCAGCCGGGCATCCTGCCATGCCAAGCCGTGCCGGGACATAAAGTGATCCATGCCCGAGTTGCAATACACCACCTCTCGCGATTCGTTCAGCAGCGCCAGGGCGCTGGGGATCGTATCCAGGTGTGAGCAGATTACATCCAGCGTGGTGTTGACCCCGGCCACGATGCGCCGGTAGTCGCCCTGCAGCACCGCAATGTCGGCCCGCTCGCGCAGGCAGCCGTCGCGGGCGGCCTGGGTGAGCAGCTCAATATCATCTGTGACGCCCTTGATGGAATCGGACATGGTATCAAACGCCCCGGCGAGCAGGCCGATTTCATCCCGGCGCGCCAGCAGCGCGGGGGAGAGACGGTGGGTAAACTGCCCCATGGCCAGCTTGCGCGCGCTATCCGTCACGCTGCGCAAAGGGTTGGTGACGATGCGGCGAACGAACAGAATGCAGATGACGATCAAAGACGCCAGCAGGGCCACGGTCAGCAGCACGCTGGTGAATATGGCCTGCTGCGAGGCAGCCATAAAGTCCTCTCTGGGCACCTCAATGCCGAGCGACCAGCGGGTACCGCGTATGGGGGCGTAGCTAAAAAAGATGTCGCCTGTCTTGCCCGAAAAAATGCTAGACCCGGTCTGCCCTTCCGCCATCTGGGTCACCACGTAGCGGATGGTGGCATCCGTGCCAAAGTTATCAAACAGCGTTTCCTGGGCGATCACTTTTTGCACATCCCGGTGAGCCATCAGCTTGCCATCCGCGTTGATGACAAAGGCCGTGCCGCGGGATCCGACGGTGATGCTGGCCAGCACGTCGCTCAGCACATCGTACTGGTAGCTGCCCACCAGGTAGTATACAATCTCGTCCTCTTGATTGATGATGGGGATGCCCATCACGATCTCTAAATCGCCCTGCGCGGTGATGGCCGTATTCTCTATGGAGAGGTTCCCGGTGTCGCGCATCATGCCGTAGAGCTCATCGGCGGCGATATCCGGCGGGCAGTTGCTTTGGCCCATGTACAGCCGGCCACTGGGCGCGTAGAGGCCAAGCCATATAAACTCAATGCCGCTTTTTACCTTTTGCATCACACCCCAGCGGTCGGCGTCGGATGCGCGTGGGTTGAGGAAGGCGTCGTTATCCGCCAACAAAAAAATGCGATCCGCCAGCATGTGCAGGTTGCCCTCTATGCCCTGGGCGGCGGTTCTGGCCATGGGCTGCAGAGTATCCAAAAGGATGGCGTCGGTGAGCGAGTTCATAAAAAAGATCATCACCATCATCAACACAAACGCCAGCGCGAGCACCGCCAGTGTGTTGATGAGCAGCACCTTGCGGCTGATGCTTTTTTTCACTGCGACGCCCCCCCTTCAGCATCCCCCGCTTGCTTCCAGGGTTCATCAATCAGCACGAAGGATACCGAAGTGTCGCCGGTCTGCGCGCGATACATCACCGCATCCGCCAACTGCATAAAGGTTTCGTAAGATTCCGTGGCGCCGGTTATCAAATCTACCCCATCCGGGCTCTGGGCCTCCAGCAGGCCCTGGGCATACAGGCGGGTGTACTGGTTGGGGTAGGTGTGGCTGACAGCGTTCATCTCGCGCATGTACACCATATCCCAGGATTTGAGGAAGCCTGTGCGATTCTTGGCGTTGTATTCTACATTGATGATCTGCCCGTCGCGCACGCAGATGGTGACAAATTCCTTCCAGCCGTGTTCTTCAAATATGGCGGCCTCAGCGGTGTAGTAACCATCCTTTAGCCGCCGTTCGGCGGCCTTTGGCGCGCACCCGGCCACGCTAAGCGCGCACAGCAGCGACAGCACAACCGGCAGAACACGCCGCAGTTTCATCACCACAGACCTCCATACTTCTTTTAAACAGACCGCGCGTGCGGAGCCACTGACATGATAAATACTGTAATATTATACGATTTTGTGGAAGTAATGTCAATTTTATAGTCCTATGCGGCGCTTTTTTTCCGGGGCGATATGGTGTATACTTTCTGTGACCCGATTTTCGCGCGACGATGGAGGCAAATATGGCCCAGGCCCTCACCTTTACACTGCACAAGCGCTGCGCGCAGAGCGGCGCGCGCCTGGGCGCTGTGCGCACTGCCCACGGCGTTATCCAGACCCCCGTGTTCATGCCCGTCGGCACCCAGGCCACGGTTAAGGCCATGACGCCGGATGAGCTGGAGGCGGTGGGCGCGCAGATCATTCTGGCCAACACCTATCACCTGCACCTGCGCCCGGGGGAGGATTTGGTGCGCGAGGCGGGCGGCCTGCACCGCTTTATGGCCTGGCCGCACCCCATTCTGACGGATAGCGGGGGGTTTCAGGTGTTTTCTCTATCCGCCATGCGCAAAATCAAAGAGGATGGGGTCACCTTTCAATCGCACCTGGATGGCAGCCGCCGCTTTCTCTCGCCCGAGATTGCCGTCGCCATACAAGAGGCCCTGGGCGCGGATATCGCCATGGCCTTTGATGTGTGCTCCCCTTACCCCTGCGACAGCGCCACGGCAAGGGATGCCATGCAGCGTACCCACCGCTGGGCGGCGCGGTGCAAGGCGACCCACACCAGGGCAGACCAGGCGCTCTTCGGCATCGTGCAGGGGGCCTTTGACGGCGCGCTGCGCGTGGAGAGCGCAAAGACCCTGGCGGATATGGATTTCCCCGGTTACGGCATCGGCGGTCTCAGCGTGGGGGAGCCCAAGCCGCAGATGTACGATATGCTCGAGACGATGATGCCGCACATGCCCGCGCAGAAGCCCCGCTACCTGATGGGCGTGGGCAGCCCGGATTGCCTGGTGGAGGGCGTGCTGCGCGGGGTGGATATGTTTGACTGCGTGCTGCCCACACGGGTGGCGCGCAACGGCACGGTGTTTACGGATGCGGGGCGGCTGGTGATCAAGAACGCCCAGTATGCCAGGGATTTTACCCCCATTGAGACCGGCTGTGATTGCTACGCCTGCCGCAACTTTTCGCGCGCGTACATCCGCCACCTATTCAAGGCGCAAGAGATTACGGGCGCGCGCCTGGCCACCATCCACAACCTGCGCTACTTGACGCGCCTGATGGCACGCATCCGCGATGCCATACAGGCGGACCGCTTCGGCGATTTTCACCGGGTCTTCATGGCCGGGTACGATACCAGCCGCAATTTTTAAGGAGGACACTGCATGAAGAGGATTTGCGCGCTGTTGCTGGCCGCGCTGGCTGCCTGCGCGGGCCTGCCAGCCGCGAGGGCGGAGAATATCGCGCTCACCTTCGCCTTTTGGGATGCCGGCCAAGCGCCCGCCATGGAGGCCATTGCCCGGGCATACACGGGCAACCACCCGGGTGTGGATGTCATCCCCCGGCTTTTGCCGTGGGATGCATACTGGGCGGCGCTGGAGGACGGCCTGGCGGGCGGGCCCATGCCGGATGTGTTCTGGGTGCACGCGGATAGCTTTCAGCGCTATGCCCAGGCGGGCCTGCTGGCGGATTTGACCGACCCTACCTTCGATTACAGCCCCTACCCATCCGGGCTGACGGCCCAGTACAACCTGAACGGACGGCAGTTCGCCATCCCCAAAGATTTTGACACCGTTGCCCTGGCCTACAATAAGCGCCTGTTCGACGAGGCGGGCGTGCCCTATCCAGATGACACATGGGATTGGGAGACCTTTCGGCAGGCCGCCATCCGCCTCACGGATGCCGCCCGCGGCGTTTACGGCTTCGCGGCCCCCAACGACACGCAATCCGGCTACTACAACGCGGTGTACCAGAACGGGGGCTTCATCTTTCGGGATGGCAGGCCGGGTTTTGACCAGCGCGCCACACAGGATGCCATCCAGTGGTGGGTGGATTTGCAGCGGAAGGATGGCGTCAGCCCGGATGCCGCGTCACTGGCCGCCATGGGCAAGGATGAGCAGTTTTTGGCCGGGCGCGTGGCCATGGTGTTTGCGGGCAGCTGGATGCTGGGCGTCTACGCCGATGATCCGGATCTTGCCGGGCAGTTCGATGTGGCGGTGCTGCCGCGCGGCCTGGCGCGGGCCAGCGTGTACAACGGCCTGGGCTACGCGGGGGCCGCCGCCAGCCCTTACCCGGATTTGGCCGCGGATTTTGTGCGCTACTGCGGCGGGGAGCAGGCCAACCTCATCCAGGCCAGCTATCGGGCGGCTCTGCCCGCCTACGCGGGTATGGAGCAAGCCTTTGTGGATGCCTTCCCGGGGTTGAACGCGGCCTGCTTTGCGCAGATGCTCGCCTACGGTGTGCCCCTGCCCGCCGCGCCGGCGGCCATACCCTGGCAGACCGCCCAGGCGGCGGAGATCAGCGCCATCTACACCGGTGAAAAGACCGTGAGCCAGGCCTGCGATGATCTGAACGCGAGAATCTTGCAGATGCTGGGGGAATGAGGCCGGGCGGTGAAGCGGTTTAAAGAGCCAGGAAATGGGGATTTATTCCTTGGGATTCGCAAACTTTGATTTTGCAGGAATGGATTGCTTGTTTTGCCGCCAGCCTTCACAACAAATTTCTTTGGTGAAAGGTGATATGCCTTTTGCTTTTGTAGAAAGCTGTTGAAAAACGGCATGTTTTGTGGTACTCTTGTAAAAACCAAAACAACCCAGGCTTTATATCATTTGTGAGTGTGAGGATGGGGCGCGCTATGGCACAAAAGGAAATGACATTTGATGAGATTATGGCTTATGATAAGGTTGATAATCAGAGGAATTTTGAAGCATTGATTAAGCAGATAAGAAACAATAATATCGTTCCATTTGTTGGCGCGGGGTTATCGGCATTCGAATTTCCAACGTGGGAGAGCTTCTTAAAGCAGGAGTTTAGAAAAATAGGCGAAGTATTACAAGAAGGAGCGAATTTCTTAGACGCCGCATCAAAATTAGAGCAAGAGAGAAAGGGATATTTTAAAGACGACATTCTTGAGGCGATGGGTGGCAATAAGACTGATGTTGAGTGGCGTGTAACGACTGAAAAAGCAAAAAAGGAAGCGGTCGGTTTGTTACCGGCCCTTTTCCCTAAGTTGGTCGTAACCACTAACTATGACAGGATGTTGGAGCATCTTTATGATGCGGCAAATGTAGCTTATCCTAGTCATAATGCTAACATGTTATCTGCTTGGCGCTCAGGAATGGCGCCTATTGTTTTTAAGGTGCATGGGTGTGTTTCGAATCCTGATAAAATGATCATGACGCGTACGTCTTATGAAAGCGCGTATAAGCCAAGGAGTGCACTGGTCAAGATATTAAAAGAAGAAATTTTTCATGATAATTTACTTTTTTTAGGATGCAGTCTTAGCCAGGATAAAGTAATTGAAGTGTGGAGGAAAGTAGCGAAGGCGAAGAAAAAGCAACATTACGCTATTATTAATTGCAGGCCGGGTGAACAGTGTGAGAAAAAGTATTCTTTGATTGATGATGATATCAAAACGATTCTTTATGATAGTACCATTGATCACAAGGCTGTCCGAATCATTTTAGAACGCTTGAACGCAGAGATTAATGGCAGTAGACCGCAGAGCATTGCCCCAAAGACACCTTCGATTCACCCTGTCAAACCATCCGCGCCTGCGCCAATGCCGAAGCAGAAAAAAACCAAAAAAGGCGAAATTATAGAATTTGGTTCCTATAAAAGGGAACCTCTGAAGTGGCGCGTGCTAGATGTAGATGAACGAAATAACAAAGCGTTGCTGATTACAAAAGATATTATTATGCAAAAAGCTTATCATGAAGGACGTATGGATAAAGATGGAATTACATGGGCGAAGTGTACATTGCGGGACTATTTGAATGTACAGTTTTATGCTGAACAGTTTAATGATAAAGAGAGACCGCTGATATGCAAGCAGGAGAATGTTAATGCAGATAATCCATGGTTTGGAACCAGGGGCGGTGAGAA
>JAITTS010000183.1 GCA_031286995.1 Oscillospiraceae bacterium | reverse complement strand
CATCCAGCAACGCGGCCAGCATGGCGCTCGCGCTCGCGCCGTCAAAAAATTCCCAAGCCAACAAGCGCATGGACAACCCACCCGGATCTATTTGCCGACATTATATCATATTTGAAGGGGTTTGGCAAAATAATCCGTCCGCACGCAACGAACGCTACGCAACGCGCACAACGAAAGCTGAATGCATGATGTCCTTGGAAGGGGCCGCTCAGCCCTTTGGCCGGCGGGCCATTCAGCCATAACAGGGATGATCGCCGCGAGGCGCAGAAGACCGGCCCACGCTGACAAGCAGGGCCAAGGCCGTGCCGGTGGCCAGGATGCCCAGTATCGCAATCGCCTTGCGGTCAAGCAAAAACAACCTGCCCACGCAGTGAAAGCACCGGCGCGCACAGGAAAACCGCCTCTGTTACCGCATATAATTCGGCGACTCTTTGGTGATGTGAATATCGTGAGGGTGACTCTCCACCAGCCCGGCGGATGTGATGCGCATAAACTGCCCCTCTTTGCGCAGGCTTTGGATATCCGGTGTGCCGCAATAACCCATGCCCGCGCGCAGGCCGCCCACCAGCTGGTACACGGTCTCACTGAGGAGGCCTTTGTAGGCCACGCGTCCCTCCACGCCCTCGGGCACCAATTTTTTTGCGTCCTCTTGAAAGTATCTATCCCGGCTGCCCTGGGCCATGGCCCCCATGGAGCCCATGCCCCGGTACACTTTGAACTGGCGGCCCTGGTATAGCTCTAACTCCCCGGGGGCCTCCTCCGTACCAGCCAGCAGGCCACCCAGCATCACGGCATGGGCCCCTGCGGCGATGGCTTTGGGGATATCGCCCGAGTACTTGATGCCCCCATCCGCGATGATGGCGCGGCCCCACTTGTCGGCCTCTTCAGCGCAATCGGCCACAGCGGTAATCTGCGGCACGCCGATGCCCGCCACAACCCGCGTGGTGCAGATGGAACCCGGGCCGATGCCCACCTTGACGCAATCCGCACCAGACTGAATAAGCGCGCGGGTACCTTCCGCCGTGGCCACGTTACCCGCGATCAACTGCACCCGGGGATAAGCGGCCTTGATGCGCTCCACCGCGCGCAGCACGCCCGCGGAGTGACCGTGGGCCGTATCCACGGCGATCACATCCACCTTGGCCGCTACCAGGGCGGCGATGCGATCCATGGCATCGCCGGATACGCCGACCGCAGCGCCGCACAGCAGGCGGCCCCCCGCATCCTTGGCGCTGTGCGGGTACTTGGTGGCCTTCTGAATATCCTTGATGGTGATCAGGCCCCGCAGCATAAAGTTTTCATCCACCAGGGGCAGCTTTTCGATGCGGTGCTTTGCCAGCAGGGCCTTGGCTTCATCCAAGCTGGTGCCCACCGACGCGGTGATCAGCCCCTGGCTGGTCATCACCTCGCTGATCTTGCGGGTCTCGTCGGTCTCAAAGCGCAGATCGCGGTTTGTCAGAATGCCCACCAGCCTGCCATCCCGCGTGATGGGCACGCCGGATATGCGGTAGCGGGCCATCAGCGCCTGGGCGTCGGATATCAGATGATCCGGGGAGAGGTAGAAGGGATCGGTGATGACGCCGTGCTCGCTGCGCTTCACCTTGTCCACGTGGCTGGCTTGCTCCTCAATGGACATGTTTTTGTGGATGACGCCCAGGCCGCCCTCCCGGGCCATGGCGATGGCCATGTTCGCATCCGTCACCGTATCCATCGCCGCGGAGAGCACGGGGATGTTGAGCTGTATGCCGGGGGTCAGGCACACGGACAGATTCACTTCCTTGGGCAGCACCTGGCTGTGGCGGGGCAGCAGCAACACATCGTCAAACGTCAACCCTTCGCGAACGACCCTCTCCAGCATGCCGTCATCCTCCTTCGCCAAAAAGAAAAGTGGGGGGGGTAAAAGTGTGGAGTAAATATGTGTCTTATCATACAACGGCGGGCAGGGAAACGCAAGGCGTATCTTGGTTTTTTGCGCGCCTTTTGCCGCTATTGCCCTTGCAGCTACCGCTCTACCTCGTCGGCAATCCTGCGCTGGCGTTTATCCAGCGACAGGTTTGCCAACAGATCTGGGCGCCGTGCAAGGGTGAGGCGATAACTCTGCGCAAAGCGCCAATCCTCAATTTGCGCGTGGTTGCCGCCCAGCAGCACATCCGGCACGGCCAGGCCCCTGTAGGTGCGGGGGCGGGTGTAATGGGGATATTCCAGCAGGCCGCCAGAAAAGCTTTCACTTTGAGCCGATCCCTCGTTGCCCAGCACACCGGGCACCAGGCGGGCCACACAATCCACAACCACCATGGCGGCCAGTTCGCCGCCGGTGAGCACGTAGTCACCGATGGATAGCTCCTCATCCACGCACAGATCCAGCGCGCGCTGATCCACGCCCTCGTAATGGCCGCACAACAGCACCAAGTGCGGCACAGCCGCCAGCTCTTCAGCCTTGCGCTGGGTGAGCACCGTCCCTCTGGGGGATAAGTACACCCTGCGCCCCAAAAAATCCGGCCCGGTGACCGCATCCATGGCGTCACAGATGGGCTGGGCCAGCATCACCATGCCCGCGCCGCCGCCAAAGGGCGCGTCATCCGCGTTTTGATGCTTGCGGGCGGAAAATGGACGAATATCCACCACATCCACACTGATGTGCCCCGCCTGCCTGGCGCGGCCCAGGATGCTGGCGCCCAGCACAGGGGCAAACATTTCGGGGAACAGGGTGAGCACGGTGATCTTCATAGCGCCTCTTATTGCAGCGTGGGCTGTATCTCTTGGGCCGGAAAGTGCGCCTTGAGGATGTCGTACATCTTCTCTTCCTCCGTGCCGATAGAGAGGGCTTCGATATCTCGCAAGGGCAAGACCTCCTCAGCGCCATCGGGTTGGCCAAGCAGATCCAGCGCCTGCACGGTGGCGCGCAAATCATCCACCTGGCGAGGGATGCAGGTAAAGGTCTCCGTGGCGGTGAACAAACTGACCAGCTTGCCTTCGGCAATAGCGTAATCCAGCACAGCGCGCATCCAATCCGTGTCCTCCGGCAAATCCGGGGGCAGCAGGGGCGCGTGCCGCTGGGCGCGATGCTCCAGCAAAAAAGAGAGCCGGGTCTCTTGCTCCTCCCCGCAGAGCACTTGCAGCACGTCGCTGGTGCGGCGTACCCACCAGCCATCCAGCATGCCCCAGGGGGTGATGGCCGCCACCAGCACGTGCCGGGCGTTCACTTGCTCTACAAAAGCGGCCTGGTAGTTATCCGGATCGCTCGGGTCACAGTACAGCGAAGCCACCGCCTGTTGCTGGGCCAGCATACGCAGCAAGTACACAATATAGCCGTTACCCATGCGCTTCCTCCAATACGTAGTGATGGCTGTTCCCCCACAGATCCACCAGGCAGGCACACAGCGCGCCGGATACCATGGGGACTTCCAGCGCGCGGGCAAGAACGGGCGTTGCCCGGGTGCGGGCCGCGCCCGCCATGGCCACAAAGGTATTCTGCCGCAAAAAACCCAGCGACCACTGATCCACCACATCCAGCGCCGCCGCTGAGAGCCCTTCGCCCGCCGGATCTTGCGCCGCACACGCGCACAGCTCTACCTGGTAAAAACCGATGTTCGGCGTGACCCGCCAGGCGGGCAAAAGTGTGGGCCGGAGGCCTTCGCCCAGGCGGTAATCCGCCCGAAAACCCAACAGGCGCTTGCGCGTCGCGGCCAACGCCGCCTGCCCCTGATCTACCCCCAGAAAGCGCCTGCCCAGCTGGGCGGCGGCCACCAGCGTGGTGCCCGAGCCAAAACACAGATCGGCCACCAAATCCCCGGGCCGGGATGCGCACAGCACGATGCGCTCCAGCAGTTTGAGAGGCTTTTGGGTGTCATAGCCCGTACGCTCGGGATCTTTCTGCTGCAGGTGCGATATGTCCTGCCACACATCGCTTGGATACACGGGCTGATCGTCGTAATAACGATACTCCCGTCCGCCGGATCGAATGGCACGGTAGGCGCGGCCCTGCTCATCCACCGCGCGGCGCATGTGGTTGCTGCGGTGTTCTCCTCGGGGCATAGGCAGGGCCGTGATATCAAAATAATACCTGGGTCGCTTGCGGTAGAAAAGGATGGTATCGTGTTTATGGCTAAAGTAGCGCAGGGATCGGCCCCCGGTCTGGTAGGCCCACACGATCTCGTTCACAAAATTTTCGGCCCCGAACAGCTCGTCCATCAACAGGCGCATGGCGGCGTGGGTGCGGCAATCCAAGTGCAGAAAGATGGTGCCCGCAGGCGCCAGCAGCGCTCTGGCTGTGGTCAACATATCCCGCATGGCGGAGAGGTACGCATCCGCATCCGCCCACACATCCTCGTAAGCGGGCACATTCAGCGCGGGGCTACCCGTACGCCAGCCCATCTCGCCAACCCGCATGCGCATGTGAAAGCGCTGGCCGGTGAAGAAGGGTGGATCAATATATACCAACTGCACGCGGCCCGCGTGAACAGCCAGCAGATCGCCCGCGCAAACGGATAGGGGCGCCTGCCACAGTTCTCCGCCGGGGCCTGTGCCCTCGTGCACCTCCCGCGAGCAGCGCACCTCTCGCATCGTCACCTATCCTTTTCTGCTTGCAATGCACTCATTATACCGTATGCTGGGGCGAAGCACAACCAGCTTGTGGTTTGTAGCGAACAGGGTGTATAATACCGAAAAAGCGAGGGGGGAACAAGACGCATGCTCCATACCTTGCTGCGCGCCCGCGCACTGCTGAATTTCCCCACGCCCTTGCTGGCTGACTGCGGGCGGCTTTGCGGCGCGGCATGCTGCGCGCCGCAGGCGAACGGGACGGTCAGCGGCATGCTGCTCTACCCCGGCGAGGCAGAACTGTATGCGGATGTGGCCTGGGCGCGGATGCTGCCCACGGATTGGCGCGTGGGCGGCGAGGCGACGCCGCTGCTGGTGTGCGCCGGCCGCTGCCCCAGGGCGGATAGGCCCTTGGCGTGCCGCCTGTTTCCCCTGGCCCCGCGTATGGGGGATGGCCCCCCCGTTGCGCGGCTTGATCCGCAGGCCGGCGCGGTGTGTCCCCTGGCCCCCAGCGGCGTCGGCGGCTTGGCCCCCGGCTTTGTGCGCGCCGCGCAGGATGCCTTTGCCCTGCTGTGGACGCACCCTGCGCACAGGGATTTTTTAATTGCCTTGGCCGGGGAACTGGATGCCCTGGAGGCCCTGAACCCCTTCGCCCGCTAGCCGCTCCACCAGGGCGTGGATGTGCGCCCTGGCCAGGCTCTCTTGCCGGGCCTGCTGGGCCGGGCTAAGGGACGCATCGCCCATGATACCCACAAACTGGCTGACCTTGAGACCCAGCGCTTCCTGCATATCCTGATCCGATCCCCTGGGGGATACCAAGTAGTAGCACAGCAGCGAATCCGGCTGGCCGATGCGATGGGCCCTATCCTCCGCCTGGCTGTGCACGGCCGGCGACCAATCCAGCTCGCCAAACACCACACAGCTCGCCCGCTGCAAATTCAGCCCGGCAGCCGAACGCAGGGATATGCAGCACAGATCTGTGTGCCCTTCGCAAAAGGCCCGCACGGCCGCATCCTTTTTTTCCGTGGTCTCACGCCCGGTCACAAAGACCGGGGCAAAAGATTTCAGTTCCTGCTTATACGTATCCATCACCGCGTGATGGTGGGCAAATAGCAGCACCTTCTCCCCCGCATCCAGCAAGGCGCGCACAAAGGCCGCTACAAAGGGGGCTTTGGCGATACCGGTGGCTTGGCGCTCATCCTGGCTCACCTGCTCCTCCAGCAGCGCCCGCTGCGATGGCGTCAACTCACCGCCCCGCAGCGTGTGCAACTTTTCCAGCGCAGGCAGCATCAAACGGCGATACACGGCATCATCCAGATCAATTTCTTGCACCAGGCGGCGCTTGGGGGGCAGTTCTGGCAGCACATCCTGCTTGGTGCGGCGGAACATCAGTCCCTCGCGTCGCAGGTGCTCGCCCAACAGATCCGGCTTAGCGACAATGTTGTTGCCGTATCCGTAACACCACTCCCGCGTAAAGCTATCCCAATCCCCCAAAAAATGATAATCCAGAATGTTGACGACGTTCCATATCTCTCCGCCCCGGTTGTAGATGGGCGTGCCGGAAAGGCCGATGACATGCTCGCACGCCTCGGATAGCAAGCTGGCTGCGGCGTACTTTTCCGTGCCGCTGTGGCGCAGCTCTTGTATTTCGTCAAAAATGACAGCTCGCACACCCAGGGCGGGCAGCACCTTCTTCCATCCCCGCAGCAGCAGATAGTGCGTAATGTAGATATCCGCCGGGGGCAGGTCGTAGGGTTTTAGCCCCTTGATGATGTGCACGCGCACGCCGCCCGGCAGGCGCAAAAAACGGTCGATCTCGCCGCGCCAGCCCAGCACCAGGTGCGGCGGCACCACCAACAGCAGGGGCAGCGCGCGGGTGACAGCCACCCAAGCCAGCGCCTGCACGGTCTTGCCCAGTCCCATCTCATCGGCCAGCAGACCGCGGGGATTGGCCAACAACCATGCCAAGCCTTTTTTTTGAAACAGGCGCAACTGTCCGTGAAAGTAGGCCTCCGGTGGATCCGCAATGACCGGCATGCGGGCGGCCTGCGCCCGCTGGCGGGCGTAGTCTCTGGCCTCTTGCAGAGATTTTTGCCATCGATCCAGGTCACCCTCGCGCACAGCCAACGGATAGCGCAGCATCAGCCAGTTCAATTCGCCGACAACGCGGCGATGGGCGGTGAAGCGGGCCTCCCCGCGCCTGTGACCGTCGCTACCCGGGAAGAGACGCTTGGCCAGCTCTGTGACACAGGGTTCACCCTGTATGCGCCAGCAACGCGTGCGGCGGTTGTAGCTGAGCGTACCGTAGAGGTGTGGGGCCGCACCGCCTTCGCGCAGGTAGGCAGGCATCTCGTAGGCGCCATCCTCCATGGGCTGAAGATCGGCAGTGTTCTCTTGCACGCGCAAGGCTCCTTCGTGTACAAAATGGGCGGGTTTACGGTAAGGCAATGCCCCACAGGCGGTTCATGCCCACGGTGTGGCAGGGCTTGCCCCCCACCTGGGGGGGCAGGCGCACGCTGCGCTGCACCACCAACACCAGGGCCATCACCTGCGGGCAGGCCGCGTAACGGGCCAGCTGCGAGAGCAGTGCCGCGCGGCCCGGCTTGCCGCACTTCACCTCCACCCCCACATCCCCTACCAAAAAATCAATACGGCAACGCGGGGCCAGCTTTGCCTCGTGCACGCAGGGCAGCCCGGCCCGGGCCAAGCCCTGGGCGATATGCCGGTGCATCTCATCCTCCCCCACGCCGGGGGGCAAACGCAACGCAGCCAGCGCGGCCAGCACAGCTTGCGCCTCCATGCCTGCATCCCTCCCCTGTGCATTGTATCACGGAAAGGGATCAGGGGCAATGCGTGCGGGATTTATCTGTGTTGGACGGGCACGCAGATGACCTGCCCCGCCTCAAAATCCGACGGCAACAGGTGCGCGTTTGCCCGCAGCAGCGCGCCGGCGCTCACACCCAAACGGCTAGCCAGATCCGCCAGGCTCTCGCTGTGCGCGACACGGTACGCGTTGCCCGCGCCGCAAGCGCCGCGGGTGCCCGGCGCAGGCATGCGCATCCACTCGCCCACCCGCTGCTGACCGGGCCGCAGGCGCGGGTTGACCGCCTGAAACGCGGAGAGAGACACGTTGCCCTGCACCAGTATATCCACAATACTTTGCCCCTCCGACACCTGTACGCGGGTGGCGGCGCGCCGGGAAGCGGGGTTCTCTGGCGCCGCAGGCTGCGCCGGGGCGGTGGCCTGCGTCGCGGCGGGCCGGGTTGCGGAAGCGGAAGCGGAAGCAGAAGCATGCTCTTCTGCAGAGGCACTGCCGGCAGCATCCCCTGTCTCTACGGGAATACACAGCACATCGCCCACCAACAGGCGGCCCGGCTCAAGACCCGGATTGGCATCCACCAGCGCGCGCACCGTTACCTTGAACCGGCGGGCAATGAGCTGAAAGCTGTCGCCCCGGCGCACGGTGTAGGGCTTGCCGACGCAAGCGGCGAGGCCCGCATCCTCCTCCTCCGGGCGGGCAGCGATTACATCCGCCGCAGATGAAGCACCGGCAAAAGCAGGCTCGGCATCCACGCGATCGTCGCCTTGCCGGGATGGCGGGCTGCCGGTTTCCACCGAGGCAAAGACCGCCTGGGCGAAGGGCGTGTCGTCGGCAGGCAAGGGCGGCGCGGCAGCCGGCTCTGCCGACGGGGCCGCATCCGCCTGCGCCGGAACGCCGGCGAACACGGGGCTGTCTTCCGCGGGGACGGATGCCGGCGCAGGGGCGGCAACGTCTTGCCCGCCCGGCATCTCCGCCGGTACGAGGGCCGCTGCATTCGGCGCACCGGCAGGGCGGCCAGGGGGCTGCGCCCACACGGGCGGCGAAACGGGTGAGGGCGATGCTGTTCGGGTAGAGGCAATCTTCGTAACGGTTTTTGCGCGTATCCGCACGCAAAACACCCCTCTCTGCCACATGAGGCATGGATTTCCACGCTACAGTATGCGGCAGGGAGAGGGTTTATTTCACAGAACGCCGGCAGGCAAACGGCGCGCCTTTACTTGACCCGCGCCAGCGTGCGGCGCGCGGCCTGCACCGCCGCATCGGCAGTGAGGCCAAAGGTTTCGAACAGCTTGGCCGCCGGTGCGGAGGCGCCATAGTGGTCAATGCTGATCACCTCGCCATCCAGGCCTGTATAACGGTACCAGCTCATGCCGCTGCCCGCCTCCATGGCCACCCGGGCGCGCACCGCCGGGGGCAACACCGCCTGGCGGTATGCCTCTGGCTGGGCCTCAAAAAGCTCCATAGAAGGCATGGAAACCACCCGCGCATCAATGCCCTGCGCCCAAAGCAGCTTCTGCGCCTGCACCATCTGCTCTACCTCGGAGCCGGATGCCAGCAGCAGCGCCTGCGGTACATCCCCCTTGCTGGGCGAAAGCACGTAGCCGCCCTGCAAGGCCTGGGGGCCGCTGCCGGGGTACAGGGGCAAATCCTGTCTGGTGAGCACCAGGCAGGTGGGCAATCCACCGGTCAGGGCAGCGATCCACCCGGCCACTACCTCGCGGCTATCCGCAGGGCGGTAGACAACCAGGTTTGGCACAGCCCGCAGGCCGGAGAGATGCTCAATGGGCTGGTGGGTGGGGCCATCCTCTCCTACGCCGATGGAATCGTGGGTGAGGATGTACGTGACCGGCAGCCGCATGATAGCAGACATGCGCATCGCGTTCTTCATGTAGTCGCTAAAGACGAAGAAGGTGGCTACGTACGCCCGCAGGCCGCCGTGAGCCGCCATGCCATTGGCGATGGCCGCCATGGCGTGCTCACGCACGCCAAAGTGCAAATTGGCCCCCGTGCGATCCTCCGCCGAAAAGTCGCCCCTGCCCTTCATATTGCTCTTGTTGGATGGCGCCAAATCGGCCGATCCGCCGATGAGATTAGGCACCAGGGCGGCCAGGCGATTCAGCACCTCGCCGGAGCTGTTGCGGGTGGCCGCCTTACCCTCAAACTGCCATAGGGATGCTTGTGTCGCCAAATCCACCGGCAGGGCGGGGTTGAACCACACATCCCATTCCTTCGCCAGGCTGGGGTACGCCTGACGGTAGCCGTCAAACAGCCGCTGCCAATCCTGTTGGGCCAGCGCACCCTTGGCCTTGTGCTCGGCAAAGCGCGCGCGCACCGCATTGAGCACCGCAAAGTCTTCCGGCGGCATGCCCAAGGCCGCTTTGGCCGCGGCCACGTTTTCCACGCCCAAAGGCTCGCCGTGCGCGCTGGCCTTGCCCTCTTTGGCCGGGCAACCGAAGCCTATCTTGGTGGGCGCGATAATCAGGCTGGGGCGCTTCGTATCCGCCTGGGCCGACAGCAGGGCTTGGGTGACCTGCGCCGGATCGTTGCCATCCTCCACACGGATGACTTGCCAGCCGTAGGCCTCAAAGCGCAGGCCCACGTTCTCGCGAAAGGCGATATCCGTATCGCCCTCAATGGAAATCTCGTTGTCGTCATAGAGGAGGGTCAGTTTGTCAAGGCCCAGCGTGCCTGCCAGCGAAGCGGCCTCGGATGCGATGCCCTCCATCATGCAGCCATCGCCGCACAGGGCGTAGGTGCGGTGGTTCACCACCGGATAGCCGGGCCGGTTGAACTTTTCGGCCAGGAACGCTTCGGCCAGCGCAAAGCCCACGGCGTTGGCCACGCCCTGCCCCAAGGGGCCGGTGGTCACCTCTACGCCCGCGGTGTGGCCATACTCCGGGTGGCCGGGGGTCTTGCTGCCCCACTGGCGAAACTGCTGCAGATCCTCCACCGTCAAACCGTACCCGAACAGGTGCAGCAACGAATAGAGCAGCGCGGATGCGTGCCCGGCGGAGAGCACGAAGCGATCCCTGTTCGCCCAGGTTGGGTCTGCCGGATTGTGGCGCATCACGTTCGCCCACAGGGCGTAGGCCACAGGGGCCGCGCCCATGGGTGTGCCGGGGTGCCCGGAATTGGCCTTTTGCACCATATCCGCCGAGAGCACGCGGATGGTGTTGACGCAAAGCTGATCAATGGGGGGGATGTGGTCGCTCATGTGGGTATTCCTCCTCGTGTTGATGGTCTGTCGCAGGCGGACGAACACGGTTCGCCCCTACAGGTTTGTTATCCGGCGCGGGCGGCAGACTGCCACCCCCGCGGCAGAGACGCGGCGCATTGGGCTGTGCCACGGGTGAGCCGCCTTCACCCGCCGTTCAACGGGAAAGCGGCGCTGCATCAATGCCCGCACAGCCCTGCAGCGCCTGGCGCAGCCGCCCCAGCATGGCCTCTACCCCGCCGGGCACGTCAGATTCCATGTTGACGGGCAGCACCGGGTCATGCACGGAGAGGCGCATCATCAGCCAAGCATTTTCGCTGCCCCCGTCCAAATCAAAGAGTACGCGCACGCCCTCGCGGCTATCCGTGGCCAGGCGACAGTGCGGCCAACCTGCCGCGGCCAGTGTCAGCGCATCCAGCGCACCCTGCCCGGCGGTCGCAAAATCCGGCGCGGTGATGGCCAGGCGCGCCTCCCTTGATTCCGCAGGTTCCCGCAGATCCGCGATCAAGTCACACAGCGCCCCGCCGGCCGCCCGGCGCTGCATGGCCGCTACCAGCAGGCGGGTCACCAGGTACATGCCGTCATCCAGAAAGTAATGCTCCCGCAGGGCGGCGTGACCGCTCGTCTCCATGGCCAGGGGACAATCCACCCCCGCGGCGTTCAGGCGCAGGGCTTCATCTATCACGTTGCGATAGCCCCGCTTATAGCGGCAGTGCACACCCCCGCGCGCCGCGATGAAGCGCGCCAGGCCGGCGGAAGTGACCGAATCCGTGACCACGGTAGCCCCCGGCGCCTCCGCAAGCAGCACCGCCGCGGTCAGGGCGATCAGCCGGTTACGGTTGATCGCGCGCCCCGCCTCATCCACAATGGCGGCCCGGTCACAATCCGCGTCAAAAATGACGCCCAAATCCGCACCGCTCTCCCGCACGGCCTGCGATAGGGCCGCCATGGCCGCGTCGTCCTCCGGGTTAGGGATGTGGTTGGGGAAGCGTCCATCCGGCTGCAGATAACGGCTACCGGATGTATCCGCGCCCAGATCCGAGAGCATATCCGCATAGAACCCGCCCGCGCCGTTGCCGGCATCCACCGCCACACGCAGGCCTGCCAGCGGGCGCGGAGCATCCGTGGCCAGGCCGGTGCATACCGCGCGCTTGAGAGAATCGGCGTAGAGGCGCAAAAAATCCACCCGTTCCGCCGGGGCTGCCGGCCCTTGCGATAGGGGCTGGGCCTGGGCTTCCGCCAGCAGCGCCCGGATATCCGCGCCATCCAGTCCGCCACGGCGGGTAAAAAATTTGAGCCCGTTTCGCATCCAGGGATGATGGCTGGCCGTCACCATCACCGCGCCATGGCAAGCCGTCTCCGGCGCAACGGTGGCCAGGAACATGGCGGGGGTGGTGCACAGGCCGAAATCCAGCGTATGGGCGCCTGCCAGGGCCAAGCCCTCCAGCACCGCCGCGGCCAGACTGGGCCCGGTGACGCGGCTGTCGCGCCCCACGGCCACGCGCAGCGCACCAGGCGATGCATCCATGCGCAGCAGAAGCCAGCGCGCAAAAGCGAAGCCCACCCGGCGGGCCACATCCGGGGTCAGCGTGGCAGGGGCATCCGGTGCATCTACGGCATTGCCGCGGATATCGCTGCCGCTTTTGAGCGCCATCCAATCCGTATCCATGGCGGCCTCCTTCACTGTTCGGCCGGTTACAGGCCCAACTCGGCTTGGCGATCCCGCACCCAGTGATACAGAGGCGCGAGGGCCGCAAAATCCTGCCGCAAGCGGTACACAATGGCGTCGGAATACAGCGCCTGCCCGTCATCCGGCCTGGCTACGTTCTCAAAGTAAAAGCCCTTGTTGCAGTAGAGGGGCGCCAGGGCCGCGGGTATCTCCGGCGGCACGGGCATGCGCTTGTACTGTGTGCCGTTCAGCGTGAAGCGATCCGGCACGCCTGCCGCCTTGAAGAGGAACAGCAGCTCCTTGGGCCTGTTCACCAAGCGGCGGCGGATGGCATCCATCAGCGGCTTATGCTCGCCGTAGCCGCCGAAGCCCCAATGCGTGCCCTCTGGTGATACCTCAAAATAGAAACCTGTGGCTTCTTCCCGCATCTGCCCCGCGTAGCGCCAGCCCAACCACATGTGATCCCGATAGGGATCTTTGTTTTTCGAAAAGCGGGTATCGCGGCGTATGCGCGAGAGCACGCGGCCGGGCCGGGTGTCAAACCGGGGGTCTATCCCCTCCAGCGTAGGGGCCAAATCTTCCGCCAGCGCCCGCAAAGGCTGCTGCACATGCTGCGCATACACGCCCCGGTTGGCCTCAAAAAAAGCCGCGTTGTTGTTGAAGCGTATGCTCAGAAAAAAGCGCACCATATCATCCGTGATGCCGGTGAACACAATCTCGCCTCCCCTATGCGGATGGGGATAGTATACCATATCCTGCGTGAGGGGAAAAGCACAAGCAAGCATCCTGGGCACCCGCGAAGACACGCAGGCCCATCCTGCATAAAAGCGCGGTTTGCCAAAGCATGCTTTGGCAAACCGTACTTTAAAGCTGTGCCTTGCCCGTGGGGTATCTGTTAGAAATCGAAGTGATCCGGGTCGGGGCCTGAACGCAAGTCTTGATTCAAGCCGTCGATGCGCTTCATCTCGCTGGGGTTGAGTTCGAAGCCGAACACATCCGCGTTGGCCTCAATGCGCTCTTTGTGCACGGATTTGGGGATGGTGATGATGCCGTGCTGCAGCTCCCACCGGATCATGACCTGGGCGGCGGATTTGTTGTGCCGCAGGCCGATCTCCAACAGGGTCGGATTGCTCGTCAGGTTGCCCGCACCGCCGCCGCCCAGGGGGCTCCAGGCTTCAAAAGCGATGCCAAGCTGCTTGCAGTAAGCGCGCAAGGGTTCCTGTGTCAGGCGAGGGTGGCATTCCACCTGGTTGACCGCCGGCGTCACCTTCGCCACGGTCAGCAGATCATCCAGATGGCTGCGGTGAAAGTTGCTGACCCCGATAGCCCGTGCCAGGCCGTCGGCGTAGATCTGCTCGAGCACCTTCCAGCTTTCGTTGTACTTGCCCGCCACCGGCCAGTGGATGAGGTATAAATCCACCGTACTGACACCCAGCTTTTCCAGGCTATCTTCAAATGCCTGGCGCTGGCGGCCCCGGCGCTGATCTTCGTTCCACAGCTTGGTGGTGATGAAAATTTGGTTGCGCGGGATGCCGCTGCGGCGTATACCCTCGCCCACACTGGCCTCGTTGCCGTAAACGGCCGCGGTATCCAGGTGGCGGTAACCGGCCTTTAAAGCCCATGCCACCGCGTTGGCGGTCTCTTCACCATCCTTGGATTGAAATACCCCCAGGCCCAGCATGGGGATCTGTACACCGTTGTTCAGTGGCGTGACTGTGTGGATATTCATCGTGTTTCCCTCCTGTTTTCGTATGCTTTGTTTATAGCACATTCTTTCGCGGACGGCAACCACCCGGGCGGCAGTAGCATAAAAATTGGGCGGCAAATTGCCGCCCGTGGGGCAAGCCCGAGCCTTCGGTTTGAACGGCGCCCGTCCGCCAGCGATTCGCCCTAAGGGCTTACGCATGGAAACCGGGCCTACATCAAGCGATCTTCGGAAAGATCCCCCGGCGCCGCCTGCTTTTGCAGCGGCGCGTAGCTGCCATCCTCTTGCTCTACGCGCACACGGCGCAGGGTTTCTTCGAAACCGGCGCGAAACTCGCGCAGATATTGGGCACGCAGGCGCTGCTGCTCACCGCGCTCTTCCTCGGTCAGGCCCAGGGTACGGCTTTTGCGCGCCAACTCGTTGATGCGCAGAATTTGTTCGTGCTCCATACAAAAGCCCCCTTCCCTGATAAGATTGAGATGGTGTATAATTCGGCGAAGGGGGCGCGGCTTCCTGCCGGAGACGGCAAAAATGTGTAGAAGGGGATGCCTGTGAGCGAGATGGTAACCGGGCGCTGGGTGCGGCCGGGGGAAGATATCGCCCCCGCGTTGGCCGTGCGCCGCGCGGTTTTTGTGGATGAGCAGGGCTTTGCGGCGGAAAACGAGGTGGATGCCTTTGACCCCCTCAGCTGGCACATGGTGTTGTGGGAGACGGAGCGGCCTGTGGCCACGGGACGCATCTACTGGCATGCGGGCGATTTTCACATAGGCCGCGTGTGTGTGCTGCACGATCGCCGGGGCACAGGGCTGGGCGACCTGCTGATGCGGCTGCTGCTCTGCAAAGCGCTGGATCACAGCGCGCGCAATGTGGTGCTGGCCGCACAGGTGCAGGCCATGGGTTTTTATGCAAAATATGGTTTTGCGCCCGAAGGACCGCGCTACGAGGAAGAGGGGGGGCTCCACCAAACGATGCGGACGAAAGCTGGCGATATCCGCTTGGATCATCCGTGCCAAAATGCCACGCCATCCTCAAACCTAGCGTGAACGAAAAATAGAGCGCGCCCCTTGCCCCGCGCGGCAGTGAAGCGAACCCGGCAAAAGCGCCTGGTTCGCTTCACTATAGCTGTCCGCACGAGAAAAACGCTTGTATCTTTTGCGAATACTATGCCTGCGCCTGCAGCACAGTCTCTTGAGTGCTGATCAGCTGTTCGCAGATAAATGCCTCAAAAGGCGTGTCATCAACGTGCGCGCGTTCCAGCAGGGTATTGTACTTGGCCCCTTCCGCCGGGGTGATGACTGCGGGGGTATACCCCGCGCGCAGCAGGCACAGGTTCATCAGCAGCCGGGCTACCGTGCCATTGCTGTGCAAAAAGGGATGGATGAAAGCCAGGCGCTTGCAAGCCTGCGCGGCGAACTTGCAGGGATGCGTGTGCTCCTCGTCATTTTGCGCTAACCAGCGTACAAACTGTCCCATCAGGCCGGGTACATCCTGCGGATCCGGTAATGGGTAGCTGGATGTGGGCGCATAGGCCGGATACCCCCTGTACATGCCACCGCCTATCTTGCCCGATGCGGCGCAGAGCCTGCGGTGCAGATCGCGTACATCTTCTTCGGTGATCGGCCTGTAGCCATCCGTCATGCCGATCATGGCCTCGTACGCCTCCGCCAGGTCGATGGCGTCATAGTAATTGCGTATGGGTTTGCCGCCCAGCATCACCCCATCCTCCAGCAGGGCCCGGGTCTCCTCCAGCGTCAAGCGCGATCCCTCCAACGCGTTGCTGCTCCAAATCAGGCGCAGGAGGCAATCGCCCTTTAATTGGGCAACGTCAACCCCTTTTTGCGCAATCTGCATCCGGTTGCTGTCGATTCGTGCAAGTAATTCCTTCATCATGATTTCCTTTCTGCGATATCACTGAATCTTTGGAGATGTGTTCTCGGCCTTACTGTCCCACGGTCAGCGGGCTTTCAAACCGCCAGCATTCCTCACCGTTATCCACCGTGGTCCACACCCGGTAATCACCCGGGGTCAGAGGCAGATTGCCGGGCAAGTAGAACTGCAGATCCGTCTGGGACTGCGGAGCCATTTTCACCAGCATATCCTGCACCTCGAAGACCGGCGCATCCTGATTGTGGGCGAACACTTGCATATTCAGGCGGCTGGCGCGCAGGGTGGCTGCGGCGGTGTTGCGCACAGGGTAGAACAGCTTGTGCAGGCCCTGATCTTCTGCGGCGTAAGCCTGGCCGCCCTCTATGCGAGGAGATACCGGTTGCGCGCTGCCGCGCAGCAGCACAGCCAGAGAGTAAGCGAACACGTTGCGTACGCCGCTGCTCTGCTCCGTTTCGGCCTGGGTACCCATACGCACCACCGGGGTGAAGGTAAGGCCGCCCAACACCTCGCCCGCAAAAGGTTCCGCCGGGGGGAGGATGTTGATGGGTATGCGCACCGAGTTGCCCGCGGGTACGCTGACGATCCGGGTCTCAAAATCCACCATGTCCGACAGCCGCAGGCCCTGATCCTGCGTAGCTTTACCAAAAGCATCGTAGCAGATAAGGCCGTTGGGGTTGGTGTAGGCGTCGCCAATCTCTACGCGCACCAGCATATCCTGCTTGCGCTCGCTGCGCACTTCCACCTCCAAGGTCTGGGGCACACCTGGGGCAGTGAGCACGTCGAAGTAGGATGCGGCGGTGAACTGGGTAGCGGGCGGCACGGCCTCTACATAGAATCCCGCGCCGTTGGTGTCGGGCTTATAATCTTCCATATTATAGTCTGCTGCACGGCAGACGCGGGGCAGCAGTACGGCGGCGATGACTGCGGCGAGAAAATATTTAATCGAAAATGTGCGCATGATGTTCTCCTTTTTGAATCAAGCCGGTTTTCGCAGATGACGGCATGCTTATAGCAGTTTTCCGGGTGCCTGTACGGTGCGTGGGTCCTTTGCGCCTGCCGGGGGCATGTCCCCCGGGGATAGCGATGAAAAGCGCGGAAGGGAGGCGCGGGCCGTCCTTCCTGCGAAGGGTGGGTCACAGGCCGATGTAGAGCTCCCAGGTGATGGTGGCATCGTACTTGCCCTCTTCGATAACCGGCAAACTGCTGCTCGTCAAGGTCATCTGAATGTCATCCTGCTGCCAGGTAACCTCGTAGAGGCCGCGGTCAAAGATTTGGCCTTGGGGGCCGGCGGTGATGACAGCGGCCTGGGCGCCGCCGCTGGAAAGCTGTACGTTGCTGTTGGCGTTGACGTTGTTGGTGCCGAGGCTCAGGCTCGCGGGGGCCGCATTGTCCAACACGCCTTTTCCCATGGCAATGGCGGCGTCAAAATCCGTCCTCGTGGCCTGCTGAAATTTGCTCAAGCCCGCGCGCAGTTCAAAGTCTTCGCGGTCTACATCCTGGCGGTTGTCACTGATGGCGATTTTGCGCTCACCGCTGACCGAGTTGTACGTCTCCACGTTCAAGGGAATGTCGTGGCTGCCAAAGTCTAGATCCATTTTCCCTGCGTAGGCGGGATCGTTGCTGAACTTCAGCTGGCCTTTGAGGAAAGTGACCTGGGCGGTGCTGTTGCTGTTGCCCGCAGAAGTAGCGGCCAGGACCGGGGCGGCCAGGCTCAGCAGCAGCGCGGCGCTGACGGCCAGCACGAGACCTTTCAAGATTTTGTCGTGCATGTTGGGTTCCTCTCTTTATTGTTTGTCCCCCTTGGGGCGGTTGACCGCGTTTCCCGCGGGGCATGTACAGTGTAACGCGCCGTCTTGTCGCGCGCTTCACCCATTCGGGTGATGGAATGATACAATATGTAAAAAACGATATGAAATCGCCGTTAATCGGTCGGCGCCTCTCTGCGCCGCGGGGCTGGCAAAACTTCGGCCCTCATCCCCCAAAACCGGGGCTTCGCAGGGGTTTCCCTGCGTCCCGGTGTTCTCCGCGGGCACAAAAAACCCCCCGTTCCACTTTTGGAACGGGGGGAGGCCGCCCTTGACCCTAGCCTGCCTTGTGTTAGAACGCCGGAATCACAGCGCCCTTGTAGGTCTCCTCGAAGAAGGCCTTAACGGCGGGATCGGCCAGCACCTCTTGGATGGCAGCGATGAAAGGCGCGCCTTCGTTGCCTTCCTTCACCACAACGTAATTGATGTAGGTTTCGGCAGCCAGCGAATCCACGGCCTCAATAGCCACGCCATCCTTGGTGGCGGAAAGCCCGGCTTCCAGCGCGTAGTTGCCGTTGATGACGGCCAAGTCCACATCCGCCAGGGTGCGGGGCAGCTGCGCCGCCTCTATCTCTACGATCTCAATATTCTTGGGGTTCTCGATAATATCCAGCTTGGTTGCCTCCAGCCCCTTGCTCTCATCTACCTTGATGATGCCGGCGGCTTGCAGCAACAGCAGGGCGCGCGCCTCGTTGGTGGTGTCATTGGGCACAGCGATCTTCGCGCCATCGGCAATGGCATCCAGCGTGGCGGTCTTGCCCGGATACAGAGCCAGGGGCTCAAAGTGCACCGGGATGACGGGCACCAGGTGCGTGCCGTTGTTGGTGTTAAAATCCGTCAGATAGGGCTTGTGCTGAAAGTAGTTGGCATTCAACTCGCCGCTCTCGGTGGCGGTGTTGGGCAGCACGTAGTCGGTAAACTCCACCACCTGCAGGTCAAAACCCTTTGCGGCCAGCAACGGCTTGAGAAAGTTCAGCACCTCGGCGTGAGGCACCAGTGTTGCGCCGATCTTCACGGTTTCGGCGGCCAGGGCGGCGGTGCCCAGTGCCAGGGACAGGGCGAGGGCCAACAGGATGGCAAACAGCTTCTTCATGGTTCAATCTCCCTTCAAATACCTAGGAATAGTGTGATAATGAGGTAACGAGATATATGTGAAGCCCGAAGATCACTTGAGCCGGTGATCCACCAGGCAGGCTACCCAGGTGCCGAGATGCTGTACGCACTGAACCAGCAATACCAGCACGGCGATGGCTGCCAACAACACATCGGTCTTGTAGCGATAGTAACCATAGTTGATGGCCAGGGCCCCCAGGCCGCCGCCGCCAATGGCCCCCGCCATGGCGGAATAGCCCAAAATATTGGTGGTGGCGATGGCCGCACCGTTGACCAGGCCGGGGGTGGCCTCGGGCAGGATGACCTTGCGAATAATTTGCAGGCGGCTCGCGCCCATGGCCTGGGCCGCCTCAATGACGCCGTAGTCAACCTCCAGCAAGGATGATTCCACCGTGCGGGCCACGTAGGGGAACGCGGCAATGACCAGCGGCATGACCGTAGCGCCGGAACCGATCGTGGTACCCATCACAAAACGGGTGATGGGGATGACCGCGATCATCAGGATGAGAAAAGGCACGGATCTCAGCACATTGACCACCACGCCCAAACCGCTCTGCAACGCAGGATTGGCCAGGATATGCCCCCGCCTGGTCACCACCAGCAACACGCCCAGGGGCAGGCCCAGCAGGTAAGCGAACGCAGTGGAGGCGCAGGTCATGTACAGCGTCTCCCACAGGCCGCTCAAGAGGAGGCTACCCAGCCGCTCCAGAGTCAAGGGGCTCCACCTCCTCCACGATCACATCCTGGGTGCGCAGGTAGGCCAGGGCCTTTTCGGCCAGGGCGGCATCCGCAGGCAATTGGATGAGCAACTGCCCCCGGCGCTGGCCACCAACGGTCTGCATGTTGCCGCTTAAGATGCCCACGGGCACGCCGCAGGCCAAAATCATGTTGGCAACAACGGGTTCATGCAGGTTGGTGTCGTTAAACACCAAGCGCATACATCGCGCGCCAGGGGGTATCTCTTCCCGATCTCCCCGGAAGAGGCGGCGGGCGGCGGCCGTGCGGGGGGCGGTGAACACCTCGCGCACGCTGCCCTCCTCGGCGATGGCGCCGTTGTCGATGATGGCTACCCGGGTGCATATCTGCCGGATAACGCTCATCTCGTGGGTGATGATGACGATGGTGATGCCCAGACGGCGATTGATATCCTCCAGCAGGGCGAGAATGGATTGGGTGGTCATGGGGTCCAGGGCGCTGGTGGCTTCGTCGCTGAGCAGCACTTGGGGGTCTGTGGCCAAGGCCCGGGCAATGGCCACGCGCTGCTTTTGCCCGCCGGATAGCTGGGCCGGGTAAGCAGGCGCCTTTTCAGCCAGGCCCACAATATCCAGCAGTTCTTTGGCGCGGGCCACGGCGCGCGCCCGGGGCAAACCGCTGATCTCCAGCGGAAAGGTGACATTGCGCAGCACCGTGCGCTGCATGAGCAGGTTGAACTGCTGAAATATCATGGCCACACTGCGGCGCATGGCCAGCAGCGCTTTCTGATCCATGGTGAGGATGTTCTGCCCGCCGATGTGAATGCTGCCCTCTGTGGGCGCATCCAGCCGGTTAACGCAGCGTATCAGGGTAGATTTGCCCGCGCCGCTCATGCCGATGATGCCGTAAATATCGCCCTTGCGCACTGTCAGGTCGATACCGTTGAGCGCCACCACATCCCCGGCTGAGGATGGGTACACCTTGCGTACACCACGTATGTCGATCATCACCGGCGCCGCTTCATCCGCCATCGTGCCCACCCCTTTCATTCAACTATATCAGCCATATATGGGGAATTGCCCCTTATCCTACACAAAAGCACACTGTTTGTCAATGCTTTAGCGAAAAAAATACTAAAAACCTACGTGTTTTGTATGATATTATATTTCGTACATGTAGCCATCCAGTTCCGCCAGGTCGTAGGGGGTCTCTTGATACACGTAGTAGTTGAGCCAGTTTTGAAAGAGCAGGTTGGCGTGCCCGCGCCAGCTGACCAGGGGCTGCTGCTGTGGGTCATCCCCCGGATAGTAGTGGCGGGGCACGGCCACATCCAGCCCTTTTTCCACATCGCGCCAGTATTCGGCGGCCAGGGTATCCGGGTCATACTCGCTGTGGCCGGTGGCGAACACCCGGCGGCCGTTCAGGCTGACGGCCAGGCCCACGCCGGATTCTCCGGATACGGCCAGCACCCGCAGATGGGGGCAGGCGCGCACCTCATCCTCTAAGATGGTGGTGTGGCGGCTGACCGGTATGGCGAAGCTGTCGTCAAACCCCCGCAGCAGGGGGCTCCTGGGGTCGCACACCCGATGGGCGAACACCCCAAACATCTTGCGCGGCAGGGGGTGTTTTTCAATGCCATAATAATGAAACAGCGCGGCCTGCGCGGCCCAACAGATAAACAGCGTGCTGTACACGTGGGTATCGGCCCAGGCCATCACGGTGCGCAGTTCATCCCAATAGCGCACCTGGTCAAAATTCAGCTGCTCCACCGGCGCGCCGGTGATAATCAGGCCATCAAAGCGCTCGCCCCGCACCTCATCCAGGGTGCGGTAAAAGGTTTGCAGGTGCTCGCGCGCGGTGTTGCTGCCCTCGTAGGTGGCGGTGCGCAGCAGCGCGGGCTCAATTTGCAGCGGCGTGTTACCGATCAGCCGCAGCAGCTGGGTCTCCGTGCTCTCCTTGGTGGGCATCAGGTTGAGTATGGCGATGCGCAGCGGGCGGATATCTTGCCGCTTGGATCGGGTTTGCGTCATCACAAAAATGTTTTCCCCTGCCAGCGTCTGCACCGCTGGCAACCCGTCGGGCACCTTGACCGGCATGCCGCCATCCCCCTCATCATCTTTTCACCGTCGCCCGCCCAAACAAAACAGCCCGCCGCGTCTTTCGCGGGCGGGCTGTACGCAACGGAAGCAGGCGCTAATCCGGCAACAGACGCAGGCAAAAGGCACGGGGCATCGCCACGCGCATGCACATGCCGAACATTCGCATTCCTCGCATGGTGCCCCCTCCTTCCCTCCGCAGTGCCGATTGATTGGTATTATCTTAGCACGGCATGCAGGGGTACGTCAATACCCCGCTCATTAAAAAGCGCCCATCGCCGCCATCCCTCTGGCTTTACATTTTTTGCCCGGTATCGTATAATAAAATCGCAAAAAATGCGATGAGACCTTGGTTTATACAGAACGGGCTCTTGCCGCTGTCACGCCTTCATCCCTTGCAGGTTTTTTGTCACCTCATCCGTTAAATACAGTAGCGAACCCCATTTTTGCCCAATCGAAGGAGGCGCACGCCATGGAACCCAGCCGCCAGATTATCGCCTACCTGCTGGTACTGTTGCTCGCCGGTCAAGCGCCGGGCATACCCGCAGCCACACCCACGCCCGTTGCTACGGCGCAGCCCAGCGCGACACCCACCCCCGCCCCGCTGGTAGAGGGTATCAACCGCATGCTCTGGCGCGGCATGGATGGAGACGACGTGCGGCTGCTGCAGACCCGGCTTGTGGCCCTGGGTTATATGAAAGGCCCCGCCATCACCCACTTTGGGGCCAAGACCGAGGCCGGTGTGCGCCTTTTTCAAGAATATCAGGGCTTGGAAGTGGATGGCGTAGCCGGGCCTGTGACCCTGCGCCGCCTGTTTTCGGATGACGTGCTGGTGATAACGGATGTTACCCCCACGCCGGCACCCACCAAGACACCCAAGCCCACCAAGACGCCTAAACCCACGGCCACGCCCGCGGTGACGCCCGGCCCGTCTCCCACGCCCACCGCAGCGCCGACGCAGGCCCCCACGGCGGCGCCGACACAGACGCCCGCGCCCACCGCATCCGCGGCGCCCACAGACGCGCCGACCGAGGCCCCCACGGGGATTCCGATCCCAACGGAAGCGCCCACCGGTGCACCCACCGGGGTTCCGATCCCAACGGAAGCGCCCACGGACGCACCCACCGAGGAGCCTACCCCAGAACCGGCCGAAACGGTCACCCCCGAACCCACGCTTGAACCCTCTATAGAACCCACAGCGGAACCCACAGCGGAGCCCACGCCCAATCCTGCGGATGACGATGAATCCGGCGCGCCTTCGGCCATACCCCTGGAGGCCACCCCAGAGCCCGCAGACGACGAACCCGCCAGCCAGGTGACGCTGATGCCCGGCACGCCCGTGACCATAGACGGCACGAGCCTGCCCTTGCCCGGCGCGCAGGATGCGCAGGGCCAATGGCTGTTATCCCTGGCGGATCTGGCCACGGCCATGGGCATGACCTGCAAGGTTGCGGATAACACCTACGCCATCACCCGCCCCAACCCCGACAACCCCAACGGCGACCCTGCGCTGGATGTGGCCGTGGGTTGGATGCCCACCGCCCAGGGCCAGCCCGGCACCATCTTTGTGATCAAGAACGGCCAAACGGTGGATCCCGAAAAGGCGGGGCTGTACATGCTGCTGATTGAGGATAAGCTGTACGTGCCCACCCACTTCATCACCCTGATACTGGATTACGATGTGCTTGTGGATGAGGGCGGCATACACTTGACGGCCAGGTAGCCACCGCAGCCGGCAACCCACAGCTATATTCTCAACCGCATAGGGCTGCCCCGGCCAGGGGCCCAAAAACGGGAGTTGGCGCCAGCCTTCTCCCGTTTTTGGGCCCTTTAACCGATACAGCCTCTAACGAAGGCGCGCCATCCGCGCCTTGCGGTTGTGCCCTCACGCCTTGCGGTAATGCATGCGCAGCTTGATCCCCTGGTCATAATTCCCGAACCCGCGGCCAAAAACGGTCAGCCCGCCCACGTGCCGGGCGTCTTCCGGCACGCTGATGCGGAAGATCAGCGGCGACTCGTGGGTGATGGCCAAATGCTCCAGCGTGACGTCGGATCGCTTGCCGCCGTCAATAAAGGTTCCCGCGTCGTTGACGCTCAACAGCTTGTAAAGGCCGTGCTGATTCCAGGTGCGATCCCACCAAGTGGGGGTATAGATGCCCCGCATTCTGGCGAAATCCCCTGGGCTGATCCACCGGCACAGCGGCGTGCCGTTCAGGGAAAAGTGGATGTCGCTGGGCCAATCCTCACTGGATCCGGGCGCTTCGCTGGATATCTCCATGGAGATTTGTATCTCCACGGGCCGCAGGCCCGGCTCTAACATGAAGGAGGTGCCCTGTCCATGAAGAAACGGATTTCCCCGCTCCTGGTGCTGAGCATGATGCTGGACCTGCTCGCCGTGCTGCGCGGGCATGGCCGGCCCCGGCGAAGGCGGCGCGCTCTATGACGCTGCGGCAGACCCCAATGTCATCGATCCCAACACCTTCTACGACAAAGAAGGGCGGCTGTGGATGGTCTACGGTTCCTATTCCGGCGGCGTCCGCATGGATGAGGCCACCGGTCTGCCGCAGCCCGGCCAAGGTTACGGCAAAAAGCTGCTGGACAAAAACCATGCCCGCATTGAGGGGCCTTACATCCTCTACGCCCCGGAGACGGACTACTATTATCTTTTCCTCTCCTTCGGCGGGCTGGAGGCCGGTGATGGCTACAACATCCGCGTCTGCCGATCCCGCAGGCCGGATGGCCCCTACTTAGATGCACTGGAGCAGGACATGATCCGCTGCGGCGGGCCGGAGGGCAGCTTCTTCGGCGACAGGGCTATCGAGCCTTATGGCGTCAAACTTTTGGGCGGTTTCCGCTTCATGCCCTTGCAGGGCGTTGAGCCGCTGCCCCAGCAGGCGTACAAATCCTCCTGGGCACAACAGCGCGTTTTTCGATGCGGAAACGGGCGCTTACTATCTCGTCTTCCACACCCGTTTTTCCGCCCTGGGCGATACGTTCTTGAATCGGGTTCACCAGTTCTGGTATAATCAGGATGGCTGGCCTGCCGTCGCCCCGCTGCGCTACGCAGGGGATCCCGCCGCCCATCCCATCGAACCGGCCGGTGCGTACCGCCTCCTCCTGCACGGGCGCGACATCAACACGTTCCAGCACCGCTCCGAACCCGCGCAGCTGAACGCCGATGGCACTGTCACCGGCGCATACGCAGGCCGCTGGCGTCTCGGTGCGGCCGGTTCCCTCACCGTTGAGCTGGAGGGCACAGCCTACCAGGGCCGCTTCACCGCCGTGTATGATGCGGAGCAGGCCGCCTGGGTCACCGCGCTCACCGCCCTTTCCCCGGCAGGCGAGGCTCTGTGGGGCCTGCGCACCGCCGGTATCAACCCCTCAAAGGAGAATACCCCATGAAAAAGGCCGCCATTACCTTAGACCGTGCCTACGTCATCGGCGAAGTCGATCCCCGCATCTACGGTTCCTTCATTGAACATCTGGGCCGCTGCGTATACGGCGGCATCTACGAGCCGGGCCACCCCACGGCGGATGCCATGGGCTTCCGCCGCGATGTGCTCGAGCTTGTCCGCGCCCTTCAGGTGCCGGTCACACGCTACCCGGGGGGTAACTTTGTCTCCGGCTTCCGCTGGGAGGATTCCATCGGCCCCAAGCAGAGCCGTCCCCGGCGGCTGGATCTGGCGTGGTTCACCACCGAGACCAACGCCGTAGGGCTGCACGAATTCGCCGCCTGGTGCAAGCAGGCCGACACCCAGCCCATGTACGCCGTCAACCTGGGCACCCGCGGCCCGGATGCCGCGCGCAATGCGGTCGAATATTGCAACCACCCTGGCGGCAGCTATTACAGCGACCTGCGCAGGCAAAACGGCATGGCCGAGCCTTTGGGCATCAAGCTCTGGTGCCTGGGCAACGAGATGGATGGCCCCTGGCAGATCGGCCAAAAGACCGCTTACGAGTACGGCCGCGTGGCCAACGAGGCCGCCAAGGTCATGAAGTGGGTGGATCCCTCCATTGAGGTCGTGGCCTGCGGTTCTTCCTCCTCCGAGATGAAAACCTTTGGGGATTGGGAACTGACCATGCTTGAGGAATGCTATGAGAATGTGGATTACGTTTCCCTCCACCGCTACTACGGCAACCGCGACGGGGATACCCCCAGCTTCCTCGCCCGCGCCGTGGATCTCGATGCGTTCATCAAGACCGTCGCCGCCATCTGCGACGCCGTGGGCGGCAAAAAACACGCCAAGAAGAAGCTGCAGCTCTCCTTTGACGAATGGAATGTGTGGTACCACTCCAACGGGCAGGATCAGGATGTCTTAAAGCGCGGCAAGTGGGGGGAGGCCCTTCCTCTGCTGGAGGATGTTTACAATCTGGAAGACGCTCTGTTGGTGGGTTCCATGCTGATCACCTTCCTGCGCAACGCGGATCGCGTCAAGATTGCCTGCCTTGCCCAGCTTGTCAACGTCATCGCCCCCATCATGACCCGCGCAGGCGGCGGCGCTTGGGCGCAGACCATCTACTGGCCCTTCCAGCAGGCCTCCGCCTACGGCCGCGGCACGGCCCTGCGCGCTGTCGTCGCTTCCCCGGTCTACGGCTGCAAGGATTTCGACGCCGTCCCCTGCCTGGATGCCACCGCCACCCTCGCGGAGGACGGCGCGGTAACCATCTTCGCCGTGAACCGCTCTTTAGAGGAAGGCCTGGAGCTCACCGCCGATCTGCGGGATTTCCCCGGCCTCACCCGGGCCACCCACCAGGCGCTCACCCACCCGGATCTCAATGCCGTCAACACCGAGGAAAACCCCCACAATTTACGGCCCGTATCCCTCGAAGCCGGTAAACCCGATGGCGGCAAGTTCACCGTCGCGCTGCCGAAGCAGAGCTGGAATGTCATCCGGCTGACGCGCTAGCGGCGCGGATGAAAAGCCAAAAAGATGATGCGCGGGTTCCGTTGACCGGAATCCGCGCTGGCACATATGCGAAACCAAATTTCTCAAAGGATGGGTACTTCAGGATACTTTCAAAGTTTGTGCACAACGAGACAAAGACGAATGCTATGGCTGGCAATGGTCTCAAGCAAGCACGGGCAACGGCGCGGCAAGAGCAAAATCTCCGGCGGAAACGCGGTGGTAGAGAAAGGCGGTTAGGGTATGCTCTGCCGTGCGCAGAATTGACAAGCGATGCCAAGCGGGGTATATTAAACGCAGTGTCTTTTACATGTAGGAGGAGAGCGCATGCAGAATCAAACCTACAACCCCGCCAGCGTAGAGGCCAAGTGGCAGCGTGTGTGGGCCGAACAGGGCGCGTTTCGCGCTGAGGCAAGCCACAGCAAACCCAAGTTTTACGGATTGATAGAGTTCCCGTATCCCTCGGGGGCGGGCCTGCACGTGGGGCATCCGCGGTCGAACACGGCCATGGATATTATCGCGCGCAAACGCCGCCGCCAGGGCTACAATGTGCTCTACCCCATCGGGTGGGATGCCTTCGGCCTGCCCACGGAGAACTACGCCATTAAAAACCACGTGCACCCGCGCGCGGTGACGCAAGAGAACATTGCCCGCTTCCGCAGCCAATTAGAGGCCCTGGGCTTCTCCTTCGATTGGTCACGCCAGGTGGATACCACGGATCCGGCCTACTATAAATGGACGCAGTGGATTTTTTTGCGCATGTTTGAAAAGGGCCTGGCCTACAAGGCCGAAATGCCCGTTAACTGGTGTGTAAGCTGCAAGTGCGGCCTGGCCAACGAAGAGGTTGTGGATGGCGTGTGCGAGCGCTGCGGCGGCGAGGTGGTGCGCCGGGTAAAGAGTCAATGGATGCTGCGCATCACCGATTACGCGCAAAAACTGCTCGATGGCCTGGATACCGTCGATTTTATCGACAAAGTCAAGCTGCAGCAGCGCAACTGGATAGGCCGCAGCGAGGGCGCGGAAGTAGATTTTGCCCTGGAAGGCAGCCCCGAGACCATCCGCGTGTACACCACCCGACCCGATACGCTCTTTGGCGCGACTTACATGGTGCTCTCACCCGAGCATCCCTTGGTGGATGGCCTGGCCGGGCGCATCCAAAACGCGGATGAAGTGGCCGCCTACCGCGTTGCCGCCAGCCGCAAAAGCGACTTTGAGCGCACCGAGTTGGCCAAGGATAAGACCGGCGTGCCCCTGGCGGGCATCCGGGCCATCAACCCGGCTACGGGCGCGCCCATCCCGGTGTGGATCAGCGACTACGTGCTGGTCACCTACGGCACGGGGGCTATCATGGCCGTGCCCGCTCACGACACCCGGGACTGGGCCTTTGCCAAAAAATTCGGCCTGCCCATCGTAGAGGTAGTGGCCGGAGGCGATGTGCAGGCCGCCGCCTACACGGATGTGGCGGACGGGGTGTTGGTCAATTCCGGCTTTCTGGATGGACTGCGCGTGGCCGAGGCCAAGGCGCGCATGACCGGCTGGCTGGCCGAGAAGGGCCTGGGCCAGCGCAAAGTGAACTACAAACTGCGCGACTGGGTCTTTAGCCGGCAGCGCTACTGGGGCGAGCCCATCCCCCTGGTGCGTTGTGAGCACTGTGGCTGGGTGGCCGTGCCTGAGGATCAGTTGCCGGTGGAGCTGCCGGATGTGGCCCGCTACGAACCCACGGACAGCGGCGAATCCCCCTTGGCGGCCATGACGGACTGGGTGCGCGCCGCATGCCCCAAGTGCGGCGGCCCCGCGCAGCGCGAGACGGATACCATGCCCCAGTGGGCGGGTTCAAGCTGGTACTTTTTGCGCTACGCAGACCCCCACAACCCGGATATGCTGGCCGCCCTGCGCGAGCTGCAGTACTGGCTGCCCGTAGATTGGTACAACGGCGGCATGGAGCATACCACCCTGCACCTGCTCTACAGCCGGTTCTGGCACCGCTTTCTCTACGATATCGGCGCGGTGCCCTGCCCCGAGCCCTATCGAAAGCGCACTTCTCACGGCATGATCCTGGGCGCCAACGGCGAAAAAATGTCCAAATCCCGCGGCAACGTGATCAACCCCGATGACATTGTGGCCGAGCTGGGCGCGGATGCCTTCCGCCTCTACGAAATGTTCATGGGCGCGTTTGATCAGCCCATCCCCTGGTCTACGCAGGGCGCGCGAGGCTGCCGCCGCTTTCTGGATAGGGTGTGGCGCCTGGCGGATATGCTGCAGCCCGCAGATGGGCTCTCCCCCGCGCTCGCGCCCGCCATACACGCCGCCATCAAGAAGGTGAGCGAGGATTATGAGCGCATGAAGTTCAACACCGCCATCGCGGCCATGATGTCCCTGGTCAACGATTTTTACGCGGCGGGCAGCATCACCAAGGGCGATCTGGCCGCGCTGCTGCACCTGCTCAACCCCGTGGCTCCACACATCACCGAGGAGCTGTGGCAGAGCTTGGGTCTGGGCCGGCCCCTGTATGCACAGCCCTGGCCAGCCTGGGATGAAGCCGCCTTGGCGCGCGACACCGTGGAGATAGCGGTGCAGATAGGCGGCAAGGTGCGCGGGCGCATTCAGGTACCTGCGGATATGACCGCCGAGCAGGCCGCCGCAGAGCTGCCCGGCCACCCCCGCGTGCTTGAGCTGCTGGGCGGCAAGCCCATCCGCAAGCTGATCTTTGTGCCGGGCCGCCTGCTCAACCTGGTGGTGTAGCGTGGCGGGCATGTTTCGCACCGCCACCGCGGCGGATTTGGATGAAGTGGCGGCGCTGTACGCGGCGGCGCTGGGGGCGCAGTGCGCCCACCCGCTGCCCACCGCGGCGGATCTTCCCCCCGGCTTTGCGCCCGGGGCCGAAACCCGGTTGCGCATTGCGGCCCTGGGCCCGCGCAACTGGTCTGGCTGGCGCGAGGGCGTATACCCCACCCGCCCGGATGCCCAAGCGGGGCTGGATGCGGGGCGTCTATACGTGCTGCAAGCGCCGGATGGCGCCATTGTGACCTCGGCCATCCTCAACCACGATCAGCCCCCACAGTACGCCAACGCCCGCTGGCGCATCCCCGCCTGCGGCGCGCAGGTGGCCGTGGTGCACACCCTGGTCAGCCACCCCGCTCACCGGCAGCATGGCTATGCCGGGGCGTTGCTATCCGCCCTGCGCGCACTGGCCGCAGACTGGGGTTGCCGCGCCGTGCGGCTGGATACCTACCGTTACAACCTGCCCGCCCGCGCCCTGTACGAAAAGCTGGGCTACCGCCGTGCGGGGTTGATTGACCTGGGCAGGGGCGCATACGGCCTGCACAGGTACCAATGCTACGAGCGGGCCTGTGGGTGGCTTGCGGCCATCCCCGGCGACGGATTGACAAAGGCATAATCTTCGCCCCTGGGGCCAGGGCATGCTGTGACTGGATGCCGGGGGGAGTGGACAAACACAAAGTTTAATGATATAATGAGGATATGAAAAAGATAAAAGAAAGCGCGGACAAGAAATGCCCGGTATGCGGGAAAACAAAAAATCAAATACTGCGAGGTCACAATCCTTCCGGGACGCAGCGTTGCTACTGTAAGGACTGCGGGAAAACCTATACGCTTGAAGCAAAACGAATTGCCTACGATGAGGAAACGCGCAAACAAGCCTTAAAAATCTATTATTCGGGAGTGAGTGGACGTAAAGTAGGCAAGCTTTTGGGGATGAGCAAGGCAAACGTGTACAACTGGATTAAAAAAAACGGGGAAAAATGAGCCGCCGAAAAATTCGGGGCAAGTTTTCAACGGGTGTTATGAGCTTGACGAGCTGTACTGGTTTGTCGAGGGCAAGTCCAAGACTGAAACGCGAGAGAACGTGTATGTGATGACGATGGTGAGCCGTGAAGCGCGCCAAATCGTGGGGTTTGACGCGGCTTTGGACAAATCGCCGGAGCGGATTCAGGCGATGATTGATGGTGCGCCTTGGGCGGCGGCATACTTTTCTGACGGATGGAGCGGCTACAAAGATGTGGTATATCCCGGCAAGCACACGCAGAATTTCCACAACAAGAAGGATACGTTTACAGTTGAAGGCGTAAATGCGGATTTGCGATGCTACATTCCGATTTTGGCGCGGCGAAGCCGGTGCTTCGCAAGAAAAATCGAGACGTTGTTCGCCGTTGTGGCGGTGTTCGTTGATGCTTACAATAAGTTCGGTCAAGCGAAATCCCGCTGGCGCGCTTCCCATGACAAAGGCGAAGTCCCTTTTGGTCTTGTCGATTTCTTTTAAGCGTTCAATTGGCCACTCCCTGCCGGGGCGCGCGTTGACATTCTCGCCCGCGCGCGGTATACTACTACACGTACAGTCGAATAGCGTGTGCATGTGCGCGTGAGCGCCGGCGCGGAAGCGCCGAGGGAAGGCGGATGCGATTTCCGGGCTATCCCAATAACCGTGAAGCTGACGAGGGGGACATAGGCCACTGCGCAAGCGGGAAGGCGCCCACCAAGGATGAAGCCAAGCCGGGATACCTGCCTGCACAAGGGCCACTTGGGGGTTGGGGCAAGCTATGCGCAGGCAGTTTATTTGCGTTGCTTCCTATCATCTCCGGGGGAGCGTTTTTTATGTATCCCCCGCCCGCGCGTTCGCAAACAAGAAGGGAGCGACTTTCATGCACATCATCTCACACGGCGGCTCCTCGCGGGCCGCAAAGCGCCTGCTCGCCCTGGGCCTCACCCTGCTGCTGGCGCTCTGCGCCGCACACGCGCAGGCCGCCCCCATCAACCTGACGGATTCACTGGGCCGCCCCGTATCGTTGAACGCGCCCGCCACCCGCGTGGTGGCCCTGACGCCGGGGGATTGCGAGATACTCTATGCCATTGACGCGGAAGATACGCTGGTGGGCCGGGGCGCGTACTGCGATCAACCCTCTCAGGTACTGTCCATACCCGCCGTGCAGACCGGAACGGATACCAATCTAGAGCAGATCATCGCCCTGGGCCCGCAAGTGCTGCTGATGCCCACCATGGGCCAAACCCCAGAGCAGGTGGCGGCCCTGGAGGCCGCGGGCATCACCGTCGCGATATCCGATGCCCACGACATCGCGGGCGTGTACGGCACCATCGCGCTCATCGGCGCCCTGACGGGCCGAGAAGCGCAGGCCACGGCCCTCATCCAAAGCATGCGGGATACCTTTGACGGCCTGGCGCAAAACGCACAGGGCCAAGCGCCCAAGACGGTCTACTTTGAGGTATCGCCCCTGGCCTTTGGTCTTTGGACCGCCGGGCAGGGCACCTTTATGCACGAGGTAGCAGGCCTGCTGGGGCTGACCAACGCCTTCGCCGATTTATCCGGCTGGGCGGAGATCTCGCAGGAGCAGGTGATCGCCCGCAACCCGGATGTGATTGTCACCATCGCGATGGTGCCGGCCGAAGGCCCCACCCCGCAGCAGGAGATCGCAAGCCGCGCCGGGTGGACGGGCATCACCGCCGTGCGAAACGGAGCCATTCTGTGCCTGCCAAACGATGAGCTGTCGCGCCCCGGCCCACGGCTGGCCGAGGGCGCGCAGGTGCTGTACAGCTTTGTGTACGGCCCCCAGACCGACTGACCGGAGGATGCATGCGAAGCGCGCGGGAGGGGTTTCGCCCCAGGGCTTACGCTCTGTTTGCCGGGGTTACGCTGCTGGCGCTGGCGCTGTGTATCAGCGCGGGCAGCGTGGGCGTACCCCTGACAGATACCCTGCACATCCTCTGGCGCGCGCTCTGCGGCCTGCCGCAGCAGCAAGGCGCTACGGATCCGGCCATTATACTGGCCGTGCGTTTGCCCCGAGTGCTGTGCGTGGCGCTCAGCGGCGCCGCGTTGGCTCTGGGCGGCGGAGCCATGCAGGGATTGTTGCGTAACCCGCTGGCGGATGGCGCTACGCTGGGCGTGGCATCCGGCGCATCCTTGGGCGCGGTGATTGCCATTGCCTTTGGCATCACACTGCCCGGGCTGCCCATGGCGGGCGAGACGATCATGGCCATGCTGTTCGCTTTTCTCTCCCTGTTGGCGGTGCTGGGGCTGGCCTACAGGCTGGATACGTCGCTGGCCACCCACACCATCATCCTCATCGGCGTCGTCTACAGCATGTTCGTATCCAGCGCACTAACGTTGGTACTGGCCTTGGCGCCGGAAAAGATCAGGCAGATCACTTTCTGGACGATGGGCAGCCTGGCGGCCGGCAACTACCCGGATGCGCTGATGCTGGCGCTGGCGCTGCTGATTTTTGGTGGCGCGCTGATGCTGCGCGCGCGGGAGCTGAACGCCTTTGCCATTGGCGAGGATACGGCCCGGCATATCGGTGTGGATGTGCGGCGAGTCAAGCTGCTGGTATTGGTGGCCGTATCCGCGCTGATCGGGGTATGCGTATCCGTAGGTGGCACCATCAGCTTTGTGGGCCTGGTGATACCGCACATGGCGCGCATGCTGGCCGGACCCAACCACAGGCGCCTGCTGCCTGCCTGCGCCTTTGGCGGCGCGGTGTTCTTAATGTTTGCGGATCTGGCGGCGCGCACCATCCTCAGCCCGCTGGAGTTGCCCATCGGCGTGGTGACATCCCTGGTGGGGGCTACGCTGTTCGTGTACATATTCTACACCACCGGGAGGAAAGGCCATGCTTGATGCGCAGCATGTGACAGTGCGGCGCGGCGCAATTGCCGCCTTGCGGGATGTAAGCTGTGCCTTGGCCCCGGGCCAGTGGCTGATGGTGGCAGGCCCCAATGGCGCGGGCAAGAGCACGTTAATCGGCGCCATATCCCGCGCGGTGCCCTACGCGGGCAGCGTGTATTTGAATGGGCAAAATATCGCGACCCTTCGCCCGCGGGAGCTGGCGCGAGCCGTGGGCGTGCTGGCCCAGCGGCCCAGCACGGGCTACGCCTTTACTGTGGAAGAGGTGGTGCGCCTGGGCCGCTACGCCTACACCACCGGCCCGCTGTCCCCCCCTGATGCCCAGGGTGAGACCGCTGTGGCCGAGGCCATCGATATGACGGGCATTGCCTCGCTGCTTGGGCGCGGCATCCACACCCTATCCGGCGGCGAACTGCAGCGCGTCTTTCTGGCGCAGGTGTTCGCCCAGAACCCACAGTTACTGCTGCTGGATGAGCCCACCAACCACTTGGATTTGGCCTACCAAAAGCAAACCTTTGACCTGATAACCCAATGGCTGCGCGCGCCGGGCCGGGCCGCGCTCTGCGCCGCGCACGATCTCAGCCTGGCCCTGGCGTATGGCACCCACGCCCTGCTGCTGCGCGCAGGCGAGGCCGTGGCCCAGGGCCCCGTGCACCAGGCGTTGGCGCCGGCGCTTTTGCGGGATGTGTACGGCATGGATGTGCAGGGGTGGATGCGGGGGCTGCTGGAGAGATGGTAGCGCGCCGCAACGCGGGTACGACAAACAGACGCCCCTGCGAGGGCGCCTATTTGTTTCATTCGGTATTGTTACAAAATATATCGCTTCAAATCTTGCCCCGGATCCACGCCCAGATGCTCGCGCACATAGTCGCCGGTGATGCGCACCTCTACCTGCGGCATGTCGCCGCCCGCGTTGAAGGCGATATCCTCCAGTAGCTTCTCAAACACGGTGTTCAGCCGCCGGGCGCCGATATCCTCTTGGGTTTCGTTGGCCTGAAAGGCCGCATCCGCCAAGGCATCCAGCGCCTCAGGTTCGAAGACCAGGTCCACATGATCCACGCCCAGCAGGGCGGCGTACTGGCGGGTGAGCGCGTTTTCCGGCTGCGTGAGAATGCGGCGAAAATCCTCGCGCGTAAGAGAGCCCAGCGTGACGCGCACCGGAAAGCGGCCCTGCAGCTCTGGTATCAAATCCGTCACCTTGGCCACGTGAAAGGCCCCGGCGGCCACAAACAGCATAAAGTCTGTGCGCACCGGGCCGTACTTGGTGTTGACCGTGCTGCCCTCCACAATGGGCAGAATATCGCGCTGCACGCCCTCGCGGGATACATCCGGCCCATGGCCGCCGCTGGAGCGCCCAGCTATTTTGTCTATCTCATCCAAGAACACAATACCATCCTGCTCCGCGCGGCGGATGGCCTCCTCGGTCACCGCATCCATGTCAATCAGTTTAGCTTCCTCTTCCTCCACCAGGATGCGGCGGGCCTCTGCCACCTTTACGCGGCGCTGCTTGGTGCGCTTGGGCAGCATGCCGCCCATCATATCCCCAATGTTGACGCTGGCCCCGTTGATCTCCACGTTCTGCGGGGCATCCTCCACCTCTATCTCAATCTCCAGATCATTCAGTTCGCCGCGCAAAAGCTGGCCGCGTACGTCATCCCGGCGGAGTTCCACCTGCTGCTGTTCATCGGGGGAAAGAGCTGGTTCCTTGGTTTCATTGCCAAAGAGCGCGCCAAAGGGGTTGCTGTGCTTCTTCTTGGGGTGCACGATGAGGGAGACCAGGCGATCATCCGCCAACACCGACGCGCGCGCCTTCACCTTTTGCGCCGCCTCCTGCTTCACCATGCGGATGGAGGCTTCCACCACGTCGCGCACAATGGCGTCCACATCCCGGCCTACGTAGCCCACCTCTGTAAACTTGGTGGCCTCCACCTTCACAAAGGGCGCCTCAACTAGCTTGGCCAGGCGGCGGGCAATCTCGGTCTTGCCCACGCCGGTAGGCCCCATCATCAGGATGTTTTTGGGGGTGATCTCTTCGCGCAGTTCCGGGGGAAGCTGCGCGCGGCGGTAACGGTTGCGCAAGGCCACAGCCACGGCGCGCTTGGCCGCATCCTGCCCGATAATGTAGCGATCCAGCTCGCGCACGATCTCTTTGGGTGTCAGCATGGCCACGGTCACACCTCCTCCACGATCACGTTGTGATTGGTGTATACGCAGATATCCGCCGCGATGTGCAGGGCCTGCTCTGCTATCTGCCGGGCGGAGAGCTGTGTGTGCGCCAGCAGCGCGCGGGCCGCGGCCAAGGCGTAGTTGCCGCCGCTGCCCACCGCCGCAATGCCGTCATCCGGCGCGAGCACCTCACCGGTGCCGGATATGATGAGCAGCTCCTCTTTGTTGGCTACCACCAGCATGGCATCCAGCTTGCGCATGGCCTTGTCGCTGCGCCAATCCTGCGCCAGCTCCACGGCGGCGCGCTGCAGGTTGCCGCTGTACTGGGTCAGCTTTTCCTCAAAGCGTTCGCACAGGGAAAAGGCATCCGCCACCGTGCCCGCGAAACCCGCCACCACCTGGCCGCCGAATATGCGGCGCACCTTGTGGGCGTGGGCCTTGAACACCGTGTGTTCACCCATGGTCACCTGGCCGTCGCCGGCCACGGCGCACAGGCCATCCCGGCGCACGGCGCAGATGGTGGTTCCTCTCATTTCCATGTCTTGCTCCTTTCATACGGCGTGGCGCATTGGCCTATTTAAGTATAGCGCGGCAATGGGGGTTGGGCAAGCGCGGGCGCGCCAATTGTCATCCTGCGGGGCTGAAATCCGCCGCCAGGGGGTTGCTGCGCAGAGCTTCCACCATATCCAAGGCACGAGCGGCCAAGTGTTCGTAGCGCCGCTGCTTGTTGTGCGCGCGCACGCCCGGCGCATCCAACAGGCCGAAGTTGATATGCATGGGCTGAAAATCCGTGTTGGGTGTGGCCACGTAGCGGGCCAGGGCCCCAATGGCCGTACGGCGGGTAAAATCCACCGGGGGCAGGCCCAGCAGGCTGCGTGCCAGGGAGAGCCCCGCCACCAGGCCGCTGGCGGCGGATTCCACATAGCCCTCCACCCCCGTCATCTGCCCGGCAAAGTACAAGCCGGGGCGGGCGATCATTTGATAGTTGGCATCCAGCACACCGGGGGATCGCAAAAAAGTGTTGCGGTGCATGACGCCGTAGCGGGCGAACACCGCATGCCCCAAACCCGGAATCATGCCGAAGACCCGCCGCTGCTCGCCAAACTTAAGGCGGGTTTGAAAGCCCACCAGGTTGTACAGGGTGGCGGCAGCGTCATCCTGCCGCAGCTGTACCACGGCAAAGGCTCCCTTGCCCGTGCGTGGGTCGCGCAGGCCCACGGGCTTCATAGGCCCAAAGGCCAGGGCCATGGGGCCGCGGGCGGCCATACTTTCCACCGGCATGCAGCCCTCAAACACCTGCGTGCCGTCAAATTCATGCACCGGCGCTGTCTGGGCACTAAGCAACGCGGCCACAAAGGCCTCGTACTGCGCCTTATCCATGGGACAATTCAAATAATCCTCGCCTCGCCCGTAGCGGCCGGCGCGGTACATCTTATCCAAATCCAGCGATTCCAGGGTGACGATGGGCGCGGCGGCATCAAAAAAGTGCAACGTGCCCACGCCGGGCATGGCCGCGACAGCCGCCGCCAAGGCGCCGTCCGTTAGCGGGCCTGTGGCCACCACGCATGGCGGCGGCGGCACCGCATCCACCCGTGCCTGGCGGATGGTGACCAGGGGATTTGCCGCCAGCGCGCCCATGACAGCGCCGGAAAAGGCCGCTCGATCCACCGCCAGGGCGCTGCCCGCGGGCACGCGGGCGTTATCCGCCGCAGAGATGATCAAGGAACCCAGTTGGCGCATCTCTTCTTTCAGCAGGCCCGCGGCGTTGGTCACCTGGTCGCTGCGCAGTGAGTTGCTGCACACCAGTTCCGCCAGGGCGGGGCTCTGATGCGCGGGGGTGCGCATATCCGGCTTCATGTCGGTCAACTCCACAGGGATACCGCGCCGCGCCAACTGCCAGGCTGCCTCGCAGCCCGCCAGGCCGCCGCCCACCACCCGCGCCGTGGGCATCACGCCTCGGTCCCAGCGTCCTCGGTCTCCGCCGGATCCTCTACCTCCACGCGGTGCTTGCAGGCCTCGTTGGCGCACACGTGCAGCGTTTCGCCCTTGCGGCCCCGGCGCTGGGTCATATAGCTTCCACAAAGGGGGCATTTATCCGCCACCGGCATCTCCCAGGATACAAAGTCGCAATCCGGGTAACGCTCGCAGCCGTAAAAGCGGCGGCCCCGGCGAGAATTTTTGGCCAACAGCTTGGCCCCGCACTTGGGGCAGGGCACGGGCAGCTCAACCACCAGGGGCTTGGTGTTGCGGCAATCTGGAAAGCGGGGGCAGGCCAAAAAGCGCCCATAACGGCCCATCTTATAGACCATCATGGCCCCGCACTTGTCGCACACCACATCGCTGACCTCATCCTTAACCTCTACCTTCTCAATGGAGGCCTCGGCCACCTGCAAGGTCTTTTCAAAAGGCCCATAGAAGCGTGACACCACCTCGCGCCAGGAGAGGTCGCCCTCTTCCACTTCATCCAGCTGCTCCTCCATATCCGCGGTGAAGGCGATATCCACAATATCCTCAAAGTATTGGCACATCATATCCGTGATCATGCTGCCCAGTTCTGTAGGAAAGAGGCGTTTTTTTTCGCGCACCACATAGCCGCGGGCCAAGATGGTGGAGATGGTGGGCGCGTAAGTAGAGGGACGGCCTATGCCTTTTTCCTCCATGGCGCGCACCAGCGAGGCTTCAGTATAGCGGGCGGGCGGCTGGGTGAAGTGCTGTGCGCTACGCGCATCCGCCAGGGTGACACTGTCCCCTGCCGCCACCTGCGGCAACTGACTCTCCACGCGTTCCTCTTCCTCATCCAGCCCTTCTTCGTACAGGGCGGTAAAGCCCGCAAAGCGCTTGCGTTCGCCATAGAAGCGCAGGGCCACGCCGTCACCCGCGATATCCAGCGCCAGCGTATCGTAGACAGCCGGGGTCATCTGGCTGGCCAAAAATCGATTGTACACCAGCTTGTAAAGGTTATACTGCTCCTTGGTCAGCGAAGCCTTCAGGCTATCGGGCGTGCTCTCCAAATCCGTGGGGCGTATGGCCTCGTGGGCATCCTGCGCGCCCTTGCGGCCCTTGTACACGTTGGGCTGCGCGGGCAGATAATCTGGGCCGTAGCGCGCGGGGATGATGGCGCGGGCCTGGGTTTGCGCCTCCTCGGATACACGCACGCTGTCTGTGCGGATGTAGGTGACGAGGCCGTGGGTGCCCTCGCCCGCCACATCCACACCCTCGTAGAGCTGCTGGGCTATTTGCATGGTCTTGCCCGTGGTGTAGCCCAGCTTGCGGGATGCCTCTTGCTGCAGATTGGATGTGGTGAAGGGCGCGGAGGGGCTCTTTTTGCGCTCACCGGGCTTGACGGCCTGCACCGCCAGGGCAGCGGCCTGTACGCGGGCCATGGCGGCCTCGGTCTGGGCCTGGCTGGTCAAATCCGCCTTCTGCCCATCCAGCCCCACAAAGCGGACGGCAAACTTGGTCTTGCCCGCGTGCGCGGTGGCGGATATATCCCAATACTCCTCGGGCACAAAGGCCTCTATTTCCCGCTCCCTATCCACGATCATGCGGGTGGCCACGGACTGCACGCGGCCGGCGCTGAGCCCTTTGCGTATCTTGGCCCACAGCAGAGGGCTCAGCTTGTAGCCCACCAGCCTGTCGAGCATGCGGCGCGCCTGCTGGGCGTTGACCAGCTCCATATCAATGGGTCGGGGGTTTTTGATGGCGTTTTTGACGGTTTTGCCGGTAATTTCGTTGAACTCTACCCGGCAGGCCTGGGTGGGATCAATGTGCAAAATTTGCGCCAGATGCCAGGATATGGCCTCTCCCTCCCGATCCGGGTCAGTGGCCAGGTAGATGCGGCTGGCGCCCCGGGCCTCTTTGCGGATGCGCTCAAGCACATCCCCCCGGCCTCGAATGGTGATGTACTTGGGCTCGAATTCATGCTCTATATCGATGCCCAGCTGGCTCTTGGGTAAATCGCGCACGTGGCCGTTGGATGCCTCCACCTTGTAGCCCTTGCCCAAAAACTTGGCAATGGTGCGCGCCTTGGCCGGTGATTCCACGATGACCAATTTTCCGCCGTTCAAATAATCGCTCCCCCTACGACGCGGGCCGCACGGTGCGCGGCGTTGCGTTGATGCTTTCGATAGACTCTCACCGGATCCGCCGATACATGCGGCCCGGCAACTGCTCTATTATTTCTTGAATCTCCAACATTGTCAAGTGGGAATTCAATGCCGGTACGGAAAAGCCGGTGCGCCCGCGCAACTCTTCAAAACCCAGCGGCTCCAGCGACAGGCACTGCGCCACCCGGCGCTGGTCTTCGCTGAGGCCCGGCAGATCCGCTTGTGGGGCCGGGGTGATATCTGGCGCGCAGGGTGCGTCGACAACGGCTGGGGGTGCATCCAGCCAGCGCAGGTTTTCGAGGATATCCTGGGCGCAGGTGGCCATGGCCGCACCCTCGCGCAATATTTGCAGGGGCATTTTGCTGTTGGGGCTATCCACGGGGCCGGGTAGCGCAAAGACCTCTCGCCCCTGATCCAGCGCGCAGCGCACGGTGATCATAGCGCCGGATCGCTCCGCCGCCTCCACCACCACCAACGCGGAACACATGCCGCTGATGATGCGGTTGCGCCTGGGAAAGCGGTGCGCCAGGGGCAACGCCCCGGGCGGGTACTCCGTCACCACCGCGCCGCCGCATGCCAACAAGCGTTGTATGTTCTCCTCATTCTCCGGGGGATAGGCCACATCCGCGCCACAGCCCAGTACCGCCACGCTGACGCCGCCCGCATCCGCGCAACCCATGTTGGCCGCGGTGTCTATGCCCCGCGCCATGCCGGATACCACGTGCACATCGCAGGCCACCAGCTCCGCTGCGATGCGCGCGGCGTTCTGCATGCCATAGCGTGTGCACCGGCGAGAACCTACGATGGCCACGTGCCGGGGAAAAGTGAGATCTGCCGCGCCGCGCACGAACAGGCCGATGGGTGCATCCTCCAGCGCGCGCAGCAGGGGTGGATAGGCGGGATCATCCCGCATGATCAGGCGGGTATCGGTATCGGCCATGGCCTGGGCCATTTCATCCAGCAGGCTCTCGGATCGGTGGGCGCGTAGCGCCTTGAGTACCGATGCGGGGCCTTGGGCCGTGCCATCCCCCACGGCGCGCCAAATACCCTGCGCATCCCCGTGCCAGCCCAGCAGCTGATCCAGCGCCTGGGCGGTGAGAGACTCGGTGCCAGCCAGCCATAGGTCGTAGCGGTTGTGCATGGGTTTGCCTCCCGGCAATCGGCAATCAATGCCAATACTTGGCATCCAAATTGCGATACTGTATGGCCTCGGCGATGTACGGGGCGCGCACCCGCGCCTCACCCGCCAGATCAGCCACGGTGCGGGCCACCTTCAGCACCCGGCTGTAGGCGCGCATGGAGAGCTTGTAGCGTTCCACCGCCCGAAAGAGCAAGGCCTTACCCTCTTCATCCAGACCGCAGGCCGCATCCAGCTGCTTGGCTGACAATTGGGCGTTACAGTGTATGCCAGCCTGGGCGTAGCGTGCCCGCTGGCGCTCTCTGGCCGCGTTGACCCGGCTGCGCACGGCGGCGGAGGCCTCCTCTGGCGCGTTATCCGCAATTTCACGCACGGGCACAGCCTCCACCTCCATCTGCAAATCAATGCGATCCAGCAACGGGCCGGAGATACGATCCAAGTAGCGGCGTATGTCGTGCTGCGTGCAGCGGCACTGCTGCGCCTGCGAACCGTAGTGGCCGCAGGGGCATGGATTCATGGCCGCCACCATCATCACGCGGGCCGGGTAGCGGGCCTGGGCGTTAATGCGGGCGATGGATACAAAACCATCTTCCAGAGGCTGGCGCATGGCCTCCAGCGTGGGGCGGTTGTATTCCGGCAACTCATCCAAGAACAGCACGCCGCCGTGGGCCAGGCTAATCTCGCCGGGCTTGGCCTTGGCGCCGCCGCCCACCAGCGCCACCGCGGAGGCGGTGTGGTGCGGCGCACGAAAGGGGCGCTCTGCCAGCAGGCCACAGCCCGCGGCCACAACCCCGGCGGCGCTGTGGATGCGCGTGGTCTCCAGCGCCTCCTCAAAGGTCATATCCGGCAGAATGCCGGGCAAGCAGCGGGCCAGCATGGTCTTGCCGCTGCCGGGCGGGCCGATCATCAACAGGTTGTGGCCCCCCGCCGCGGCGATCTCCAGCGCGCGCTTGGCGCCGGATTGCCCCCGCACGGCGCTCAAATCATGATGCGGTTGCCAGTCCGCCTGCAACGCGGCGTAGGGCACCTGCGGCTGGGGCACGACGGGTGTCTGCCCGCTTAGATGGCCCACGGCCTCGGCCAGCGTGGCGACTGGGATGACGCGCACGCCCTCCACGCAAGCCACCTCCGCCGCGTTATCCCGGGGCAGCAGCGCTTCGCGCACGCCACGGTCTCTGGCGCTGATGACCATGGGCAGCACGCCCCGCACGCCGGTCACCTCGCCGCTGAGTGCCAGCTGGCCCAGCACCAGGCGCTCTTCATCCGCTTGGGCGCAGTGCAGTTGGCCGGATGCCATTAGGATGGCCAGCGCGATCGTCAGATCAAAAGCCGGGCCTTCCTTGCGCACGTCGCCCGGCGCCAGGTTGACGGTGATGCGGGATACGGGCATTTCATAGCCGCTGTTCACCAGCGCGGCCCGCACGCGCTCACGGGCCTCCTTCACCGCCGCATCCGGCAGGCCCACCACTTCAAACATGGGCAGCCCGCCGGATACGTAAGCCTCCACCGTCACAGGGAAGCCTTCAATACCCATCAAACCGTAGCTGAGAAGCTGTGCCAGCATAGACGTACCTCGCTTGCGTATCAGTACCAAAGCCCGGGCAGCCAGCGCATGGCGTCAGCCCAAGCCAGGGACATGGGCGCGCCGCTGACGTAACCGTAGAAACCGATGAACAGCGCCAGGGCCAACGCCAGGATGATGCCGCCCACCAGGTACCCCAGCCTCTTTTTGCCGCCGAAGAAGCGCAGCATGCAGTGGGCCATGCACAGGATGAGGAAGGGCACGCTGGCGAAGTAGTGGTAGATGTAGGTAGAGCGCGGCACCAGCACCCAGGGCAGGTATTGCGAGGCAAAGCCCGTCAACAGCAGGATACCCGTGCCCAGCAAGGCGCGCTGGGCTTCTGGCGCGCCCCAGGCGGATGCCCCGCGCGCCCTGGCCAGCAGCGCCGACACGCCGCGGGTGGCCGTGCGCTGCAGTACCAGCAGCAGCGCCAGCAGCCCACCCCACCACACCAACGGGTTGCCGAAGCTTAGAATCGTCGAGACCCTGTCCCCGGGCAGCCGCGCGGTGCTGTAGTACCACATGGGCTTGTAGTCGAAGGGCCACTGCCACCACTTGGATTCAAAGGGGTGCGTGGCGGTCAGGCGGCTGTGATAGCTGTACATGGATTCCTGCATGCTCCGAAAGCGCGACCAGGTCAGCCCGCCATCCGGGCGGAATTGCACCGCGTAGGAGAAGTAGTAGATCAGCGCCGGCACCATCACAAACCACAGCACGCACCAGGCCACCGTAATCGTTGCCGCGCCCGGGAAGCCCGCGGTATCCCGCCGCAGGGTCTCTCCATCCTCCCCCGCGGCGCGGTATGCATCCCTGTACTCCGCGGCGCGGCAGTACAGGGTGTAAAAGAAGATGGCCGCCAAACCGGCGCCAGCGTACAGGCCAATCCACTTGCTGGCGATGGCCAGGCCCATAAAGGTGCCCCCAAAAGCCAGGGGGATGAGCGTGCGCCCCAGAGACTGACGGTAGAAACTCATCTGCGTGTAGCGGAACATGCACAGGTAAGCCAGCATGATAAACAGCACGGGGAAGCTATCTATGGTGGCCAGCCTGGTCTGGGCAAAGTGCATACAATCCAGCGCCAGCAAGGCCGTGGCAAAGGCCGCCAGGCTGGTGCGTTTCCACAGCTGCTTGGCCAGCAGGTACATGGCGGGCAACATCAGCACGCCCGCCAGGGTGCCCGCAAAACGCCAGCCGAAGGGCGTCATGCCGAAGGCCGAGATCCCCAGCATCATCAGCAGTTTGCCCAAAGGCGGATGCGTCCACTCGAAGGCGTGCATATTGTGCAGGTGCTCGTAGGCCGTGCGGGCGTGATAGATTTCATCAAAGTAGGTGCCGTAGTAGAAACCGGGGCGATCCGGCACGGTATCCTGCTCGTCCGTCAAAAGATCCGGCTGCGTGGCATAGGCGGCCTCGCCGCCCTGGCTGGCAACCTCGGCAATGGGCCACACGCCGCCATCCGGGTTGTGGAAGGCCACCTCGTGCAGCACCAGGCCCAGCCCATCCGGCGTCAGTCGCAGGTAGCGCGCCGAGAGCAGGGCGGGTGCGCTCTCCCACTGTATCTCGCCATCCTCATTGCGCTGGGGTTGGCCTTCCGTATCCAGCCTGGCATGGGCGTAGGTGACCCAGCGGAAACACTCGCCCTCATCCATCCTGGCCGGCGCGGAGGGGCTCCAGATCAGGCCATCCTGGGATGTTTCGATGGCAAAGCCATCCGGTGAGATGCCGCCATAGTAGTACAGCTCAAAATCCCGGCTTTCGCCCAGATCAAAGGTCACAGTCTCCGCCGCCACACTGGGCTGCCAGGGCGTCTGGGGGGCCTTGTCGCTGCCCAGGCGCCAAAAACCTATCACCGCATAAGACAAGGTAATGCCCAGCATCAGCGCCCAGTCCCGCCCGCGCAAGCTCAGCCCAGCACCCATGGGTCTTGACAGCGCCAAGGCCGCCCGCCTGCCGTTCAGCGCCGTCTGGCCCGGCACCCTGCGCCGGGGCATATCCGTCATCTTGCCCGCCACGCAGTGATCCCAGGCTGTCCACGCCGCCAAGGCCAGCAACGCCAGGTTGACCGCGCCCAAGGCCCGTCCGACCCACACATAGGGGCTCACCAGATGATCAAAAGCCAGCACCATACCGATGTTGATCAATGCCGTGCAGGAGACCCCTCCGGTAAAGATCAGCGTGCGCACATCCCGCCGCCGGGTAAAGGCCAGCGCGCTGAGCGCCGCCACCGGGAAAAGGTAGCGCTCATGCATCATATTCCCCAGCGTGAACAGCGCGAACAGCAACAGGGCGGCCAACTCGTAAAGGAGGTCGCGCTCCCAGGCGCGCAGCGCCAGAAAGATGACAAACGCCAACACCAGCGCGATGTGGATGATGCCCCACACGTTCCACGTCAGCCCGAGGAAGGGCAGCGCCTGCTGCCCCGCATCCACCCAGTTGCCGCCCAGCAGGTAGAACAGATTGGCGGCGTTGACGCTGGCGTAGCGGTAGGAGGACATGGTGCCCCCGTAGAGCTTGATCAACCAGTCAGCGGGTTGACTGCCCCAGAAGGGGATCGCCACAGCGACCGCCACCAGCGCGGCCCCGGCAAGCCCAATCAGCGCACGGCGCCACAGGGTGCGGCCATCCGCCGTCAGGCGGTGTATCAGAACGGCCAGGCCCAAAGGCCCCAGCATCAGCGCCTGCGGCTTGATGAGCACGCTCAGGGCGTACAGGGGCAGCGCCCACTGCCAGCGATCCTCGGTGGCGGCAAACAGCGCCAGGACGATGCCCAGGGTCATCAGCGCGTCGGCCTGGCCCCAGGCCGCGCCAACGGTGAGCGCCACAGGGTTGAAAGCGTACAGCGCCGCGAGCGCCAGCGCGCCCCGATCACCCAGCCTTGATCGGCCCAGGCAGTAGAGCAGGGCGGCCGTGAGCAAATCGCTGAAGATGGGGCACAGCTTGGTGATGACCCCCGCCAGCACATCCCCTGTCTCCGTGCCAAAGAGGCGCATCAGGCCGCCGTTTGCCCACAGCACGTACAGATAGCCCGGCGGATAATCGCAAAAGTAATCGGGGGAGTAAAACTTGCCCGGTCCTACGGTGGCCAGCCGCTGGGCCCACAGGCCAAAGCAATCCATATCCACCTTGTAGCCCGGTACCCACACAGCCAAAGCCAGGCGCGCCGCCAGGGCCATCGCCGCCAAAGCCAGGCCGTGGCGCCAGGTGACCGGCGGATCGCCCTGATCCGGCAGCGCAGAGGCCGCTCTGCGCGTGAGCGCGGCGCGGCAAAGCAGCGCCGCCAGGCCCGCGTACAGCAGCCCCGCCACCAGCAAGCCCGGCAGAACCAGCGTCCCCAAATCCAGGGGTTTGCGCGGCGGTTTCGCCGGAGAGGGGGATTCCAGGGATATATAGGCCGCATCCTGCGGGGTCTCTTCCGCCGCCTCCACGGTAAAGTCGTCAAACCAGGCTTTGCCGATGTTTTCAGAGCCGTATCCACCCACGCGGGCCATGATAATGACCGTCTTTTGTTGTTTGCCGGTCTTGCCGTAAAATTCTAAATTTTTCCACTCCCCGGCGGTGTCGTGCAGATCCGGGGACGTCTCCACAATGCCGGATACCGAGATGTTGGCCCCCTTGCGTGCCGGGTCGCATCCTTCCGCGCGCACCATGCAGGTGAAGCGGTAGAGCGTATCGGGCTGCACGGCCAACTCTTGCTCAAACCGGGCGTCATTGGCGGATCGATTCTCCACCAGCGCGCTCCGCGCGCCGGTGTATGCCTCATCCGATATCTGCAGCAGGCTGACATTGCCTGTGGATACCCACATGGCCGGCGCCCAGCCCGCGGGCAGCGCTCCCTTTACATCCTCAAAGCCGCCGTTGCGCACCAAATTGACCGGCGTGGCATCCTCCGCCCCGGCCATTCCGGCACACAGCATCCATAGGGCCAGGCACAGCGCGGCCCACAGGCGTCTCGCCTTCATGGTCTCTTCACCCGCTTCCCCTGCCGCCCGATCCAAGCCAGCGACAGGACAATGTTTCCACGCCGCGATACGAAAATCCTCTTACAAACTGAAAGCGTTGGGAATGTGCCGCAGTTGCCCGGCCTGTATCTCCACCACATCAAAGCGCGCCGGGGCCTGGGTCAGCCCTTTTTCTGCCAAATATTGGGCTGCTACCAAGCCCATACGCCGCTGCTTGCGGATAGTCACCGCTTCGCGCCCCAAGCCAAAGCGGTCATTGGCGCGCAGTTTTACCTCCACAAATACCGTGCACGCCCCGTCGCGCATCACCAAATCCACCTCGCCCCCGCTACGGCGCAAATTCCTCGCCAGGCAGACCATGCCCATGCCCTCCAAGTAAGCCGCGGCCCTATCCTCACCCTGGTTACCCACGGCGTGGCGATTGATCGGTTTTTGCATGCGTTTCCTCCCCCAGTATATGCCCCAAGAAACTGCGCCTGTGTTGTGGCGTAGGCCCCAGCGCCCGCAGCGCCGCCAAGTGCGCCGCCGTACCGTAGCCCTTGTGCCTGGCAAAGCCATAGCCTGGGTATTCGGCATCCATGCGCCGCAGCAAACGATCCCGCGTAACCTTGGCCACGATGGATGCCGCCGCGATGCTGTAACAGCGGGCGTCGCCCCCCACTGCACAGCGTACCTCTCCGGGCAGAACCACCGGCTGGTTACCATCCACCAAAAAAAGCGCACAGGGTGCGCCCTGGGCGGCGCGGGCCATGGCCAGCTTGGTGGCCTGCAAAATATTCAGGCGGTCTATCTCTTCCGCTCCCGCCAGACCCACGCCCGCGAACAAAGCCGTCTGCATAATCCGCTCGTACAGAATCTCCCGCCGGGCCTCACTCAATTTTTTGGAATCATCTACGCCCAAAAGCAGCGGCTGAGGCGGCATCACCACACAGGCCGCCGCCACCGGGCCGCACAGCGGGCCGCGTCCGGCTTCATCAATGCCGGCAAAGACCGTGCCGGTCTCCCAAATCTCCTGATCCATGCGCGCCAGTTCCGCCAGCTTTTGACCGGCAGTGCGGCGGGTGCTTTCAGCCATGCCTCGCATCCCCCCCGATCAGCTCAGGCGCCGGCTCCAGCGTGATGGCGCCAAGCCTACCCGCGCGAAACTCATCCAACACCACCGCCGCGCCTCTGTCCACATCCGGCAAACCACCGGGCAGCAACCAGCCCCTGCCCAGGCACGCGGCCTCCAGCAGGGCGTAACCCTCCCCCAACGGGGGCTTCATGTGGAAGCGATCCAGCACGGCCCCGGGCCGCAAAGCCAGCAGGTCGCTCAGCAGATCGCAGGCCAGCTTGCCCTGGTCAATCGCCTGGTCGCGCATGGTGCCCAAGTAGGCCAAGCGGCGGGCAGCCAGGGCGTCATCCAGCCTAGGCCATAGCAGGCCCGGGGTATCCAGTAGCTCTAGGTACGGGGTAATGCGCACCCATTGGTTGGATCGGGTGACGCCGGGGCGATCTCCGGTGCGGGCGATAGCCTGACCGCGCAGGCAGTTGATCAGCGTGGATTTACCCACGTTGGGCACGCCCACCACCATGGCCCGCACCGTGGCCTTGATGCCCCGGGTCGCCTGGCGCGATACCTTCTCGCGCGTGGCGCGCTCAATGCGCGCCAGCAACGCCCGCGGCTTGCCCCGGGCGGCGTTAAAGGGCAGGGCATCCAGCCCCTGGGCGGTGAAGGCATGAGACCAGGCGAGATTTTGCGCCTCTTCAGCCAAATCCGCCTTGTTGAGCACAAGTACCCGCCGTTTGCCTGCACACAGGGCATCTAAAT
>JAITTS010000181.1 GCA_031286995.1 Oscillospiraceae bacterium | reverse complement strand
AATAGTAAGCAAAAGAAATTTGCAGGAATCAAAGAAAAAAATTGCATTCTGGCTTGACTTTTCAAAAACATTCCTGTATGCTATCGCCTATAGCAATGGCGCTGTATCCGACATTCGGTGTAGCGCCTTTTGCATTCAACATGGGAGGGATATTTTATGCGGAAGATTCTGGCGGTCCTGTTGGTTGCACTGTTGCTGGTGCCCGCGGCGGCGCTGGCAGATGTCAAGATTGGCGTCTTCGAGCCCCTGACCGGCAGTTACGCCGGCGGCGGCGCCATGGAGGTGGAAGGCTACGAACTGGCCAACAGCCTCTATTCGGAAGTGCTGGGCGAAAAGGTCGTGCTGGTACCTGCGGATTCCAAGTCCGACAAGGTAGAAGCGGGCAACGCCGCGGCATCCCTGGTGGGCAGCGGCGTGCTGGCCGTATTGGGCAGTTACTCTTCCGGCCTATCCCTCTCCGGCGCGGATGTGTTTGCTGAGGCAAGCATCCCGGCGCTGACGGCCACGAGCACCAACCCCATGGTGACCCAGGGCGACTGGTACGCCCGCATCTGCTTCATCGATCCCTTCCAGGGCACCATGTTGGCCCGCTACGCCACAGAGGCCGGGTACAAAAAGGTCGCCATCATCCAGGAGATCGAGAGCGAGTACGCCGTGGGCCTGGTGAACTACTTTGAGGCCGAGTTGGCCAAGCACGAAGGGTTCACCGTTTCCTCCAAGGGCAACTTCGTCAACACCGATCAAGATTTCTCCACCCTGCTGACCGACGCTCTGGGCAACAGCCCGGATGTCATCTTCACATCCGTGGGTTACGCCCCCAGCGCCGCGCTCATCATCAAGCAGGCGCGTGAGTTGGGCTACACCGGCCCCATCTTCGGCGGCGACACCCTGGATGCGCCGGAGCTTTACGAGATAGCGGGCGACTACACCGAGGGCGTCATCTTCACCACCTTCTACGATTCCGCCCAGCCCGCCACGGAAAAGACCAGCGAATTCTTGGATGCCTACCGCGCCAAGTACAACAAGGAGCCGGCGGCCCCCACCATCATGGCCTATGACGCCTACTTGACGTTGCTGGATGCCATCACCCGCGCCGGCACCACCACCGATTCCGTAGCCGTGCGCGACGCCATCTTCGCCACCAACGGCTTTGTGGGCGCGGCAGGCGTCATCACGCTCAACGAGAGCCACGACGCAGTGCGCCCCGTGGTGTTCAAGCAGGTAGGCAAGGGCGGCGCGTCCACCTTCCTGCAGGTGATCGAACCGTAAACCTTCCCTATGCGCGGCGGACGAAGGAGGGAGAATCCTCTCCCCCTTCGTCCGTCGGCGTATCGTCAAAAGAAACGGGGGATCAATGTGGGCACCTTTTTACAACACCTGACCAACGCACTCAGCCTGGGCAGCCTCTACGCGCTGCTGGCCATCGGCTACACCATGGTGTACGGTGTGCTGCGGCTGATCAATTTCGCCCACGGCGAAATTTTTATGATATCCATGTACACCGTGTTCTTCGGTCTGGCGATTTTTCTGTTGCCCTGGTACGTCATCTTTATCCTCACCATTGTGGTCACGGCGCTGCTGGGCGTGCTGGCCGAGCGCCTGGCCTACCGCCCCCTGCGGGATGCGCCGCGCATCTCCATCCTCATCTCGGCCATTGCAGTCAGTTATTTTTTGCAGAACCTGGCCACCGTGCTCTTTGGCGGCAGGCCGCTCACCTTTCCTCAGGTACCACTGTTTACGGATGTAATGGCGCTGGGCGGCGTGCGCATACCGCGCCTTTCCATATTGGTGCCGCTGATTGCCGCGGCACTGTTGCTGATGCTCACCTTTTTGATCAAGCGCACCAAGACCGGCCTGGCCATGCGCGCTGTGGCGCGGGATTATGACGCCGCGCGCCTGATGGGCATAGACCTGAACTGGACGATCGCCGTCACCTTCTTCATCGGCTCGGCGCTGGCGGGCGTGGGGGCCATCATGTGGGGTATGAAGTACCCGCAGATCAACCCCACCGTGGGGGCTATGCCGGGCATCAAGTGCTTTATCGCAGCGGTACTGGGCGGCATAGGCAACACGGCGGGCGCGGTGATAGGCGGCTTGGTGCTGGGCTTTGCGGAGATTATGCTGGTGGCCCTGTGGCCCGCGCTTTCCGGCTACCGCGACGCGTTCGCCTTTGTGCTGCTGATTGTGGTGCTGCTGGTCAAGCCCACGGGCCTGATGGGCGAAAAAACCACGGAGAAGGTGTAGTGAGATGAAGCAAAAACAGTATGCAGAAGGCGCCCTCCCGCGGACGCGCCAAAGAAAGATAACCTCTACCCTGCTGACCGTGGCCCTGCTGGCAGCGCTGGCCGCCGCGCTGTACGCGCTGGATACAAACGCCAGTTCCCTGGTGCTGCGCATCGTGCGGCTGTGCGCCATCAATGTGGTACTGGCCCTGGCCATGAACCTGATCAACGGCTTCACCGGCATCTTTTCCCTGGGGCAGGCGGGCTTTATGGCCATCGGCGCGTACGCCACGGCGCTTTTGACCATACCGGCGGCCAAGAAGGCCATGATCTTCATGATCACCCCCCTAGCGCCCCCGCTGGATCAACTGACGCTGCCCTTCGGCACCACGCTGCTCATCGGCGGGCTGCTGGCGGCGGGGGCGGCCTTTTTGGTGGGTGTGCCCTGCCTGCGCCTGCGCGGGGACTACCTGGCCATCGCAACCCTGGGCTTCTCGGAGATCATCCGGGTGCTCATCACCAACGCGCAAGGATTGACCAACGGCGCGCAAGGGCTTAAGAACATTCCCCCCAACGCCACGGTGTGGTGGTGCTACGGCACGGCCCTGGTGGTGGTGATCTTTATGGCGCTGTTCACCACATCCAGCTACGGGCGGGCGTTAAAGGCCATACGGGAGGATGAAATAGCCGCCGAATCCATGGGCGTCTCCCTCTTTAGGCACAAGATGCTGGCCTTCATGCTCAGCGCCTTTCTGGCGGGTATGGGCGGCGGGCTGCTGGCGGCCTTTAATGGCACCATCGGCCAGGATATGTTTCGGGTGATGCAGACCTACAACGTGCTGATGATCGTGGTGATGGGCGGCATGGGCTCCATCAGCGGATCCGTGTTCGCAGCCTTTGTGGTGACCATCGGGCAAGAGTGGCTGCGCGTGCTGGATGGGCCCATGACCATCGGCCCCTTCCACACCGATGGCATCAGCGGCCTGCGCATGGTGGTGTTCTCCATGCTGCTGCTGGTGATCATCATCTTCTTCCGCAACGGCCTGCTGGGCACCAAGGAGGTCACGTGGGCCTCCATCGGCCGACGGCTTAGCGCCATGGCGGGGCACAAGCGCAAGGAGGCCGCCTCATGAGAGAGAAAATACTCGAAATCACCAACGCCACCATGCAGTTTGGCGGCCTGATAGCTGTGAACAACCTGACCATGCACGTGAGCTACCAGGAGATTGTGGCGCTGATAGGCCCCAACGGCGCGGGCAAGACCACGGCCTTCAACATGATGACCGGGGTGTACAAGCCCACCAGCGGCTTTGTGGTGCTGAACAAAGAAAACATCACCGGCATGCGGCCGGATATGATCGCCCAGCGCGGCATGGCGCGCACGTTTCAAAACATCCGCCTCTTCAAGGCGCTGAGTGTGCTGGATAACGTGATCATCGCCCAGCATCTGCGGCTTAAATCCACCTGGCCGGGGGCGGTGCTGCGCCTGCCCCGCTACCGCGCGGAGGAGAGGCTGATGCACGAGCGCGCGGAGGATCTGCTGCGCTACATGGGCCTGTGGGATGTGCGGCACGAGGTATCCGCCAGCCTGCCCTACGGTATGCAGCGCAAGCTGGAGATCGCCCGCGCCCTGGCCACCCAGCCCACCATGCTGCTGCTGGATGAGCCCGCCGCGGGCATGAATCCGGCGGAATCCGACGAACTGACGGGCCTGATACGGGGCATACGCGATCACTTCGAGCTGACCGTGCTGCTCATTGAGCATCACATGGATGTGGTGATGGATATATCCGACCGCATTTACGTGCTGGATTACGGCAACTTGATCGCCACGGGCACGCCGGAGGAGATACAATCCAACGACGACGTCATACGGGCGTACTTGGGGGTGGATGAGGATGAGGCTTGATATCCGCGACCTACGGGTATCCTACGGGGGCATCAAAGCCCTCAAGGGCATCAGCCTGAGCGTGGACGAGGGCAAAATCGTCACGCTCATCGGCGCGAACGGCGCGGGCAAATCCACTACGTTGCGGGCCATTTCCGGTCTGCAGAAGGTAGAGAGCGGGGCCATTGTCTACAACGACGAGAACATCACCGGCATGCCGGCCAAAGAGATCGTGCGCCGGGGCATCGTGATGGTGCCGGAGGGCCGCCGGGTCTTTCCCGATATGTCGGTGCGCGAAAACCTGCTGATCGGCGCTTTTCTGCGCACCAATAAAGCGCAGATTGAGGAAGATTTGGTGTACGTGTACACGCTCTTCCCTCGCCTGAAGGAGCGCACCTGGCAGATGGCCGGCACCCTATCCGGCGGCGAGCAGCAGATGCTGGCCGTGGGCCGGGCGCTGATGAGCCGTCCCAAGCTGTTGATCATGGATGAGCCATCCCTCGGCCTGGCGCCCCTGGTGGTGCGCGACATCTTCAGCATCATCCGCCGGGTGAACGAGGATGGCATCACCGTGCTGCTCATTGAGCAGAACGCCAACGCCGCCCTGCGCGTGGCCCACTACGGTTACGTGCTGGAGACCGGCAGCATCGCGCTGGAAGGACCGGGGCGTGACCTGCTGGTCAACCCATCCGTGCAGGAGGCGTACCTGGGCAAACAGCGCAAGAAGGATAAGAAGCCGCAAGAGGCAAAGTGAGCGCAAAGGATACAGCCACCCACCGCGCGCGCAACAAACGCCGTCCCCTCTCTGCGGGGGGCGGCGTTCTGTTGCGCGGGCGGCGCGGCCTATGGCTGCCTATCGCCGGGGGTCTCGGCGGGTACTGCCCGCTGCGCGATGGCCCTGGCCACCCGTATGCCGGTGACCGAGGCCTGCATCAGCCCGCGGGTAATGCCCGCACCGTCGCCAATGGCGTACAGGCCGCGTATGCCGGTCTCAAAATGCGCATCCACCATCACCTTGGATGAGTAAAACTTAACCTCTACCCCGTAGAGCAGGGTGTTTTTGTCGTACAGGCCGGGGGCGATGTGGTCAAAGGCGCGCAACGCCTCAATGATGGAAGTGAGGTGGCGGGGCGGCAGTACGAAGGATAGATCCCCCGGTACGGCGGTCTTCAGCGTGGGCTCGGTGGTGGATCGCGCCAGGCGGCTGGCCGTGGTGCGCCGCCCGCGCAGCAGGTCGCCCAGGCGCTGCACCATGATGGGCCCGCCGGTGAGCATGTTGCCCAACTGAGCGATGTAGCGACCGTACTCAATGGGCTGATCAAAGGGTTCCGTAAAGCGGGTGGAGACCAGCAGGGCAAAATTGGTGTTGCCGGTGCGCAAGCGCTCATCCCCGTAGCTATGGCCGTTCACCACCGCAATGCCGCCCTCGTAGTGCTCTTCGGATACCACACCGCCGGGGTTCATGCAAAAGGTGCGCACCTTGTTTTCGTAAGTGTCGGCGTAGTAGATCAGTTTGGCCTCGTACAGGTGGCGGGTCAGGTGATCCATGATGGCGTTGGGCACCTCTGCCCGCACGCCGATATCCACCTCGTTGTTGCGGGTAGGCAGGCCCAGGGTCTTCATCTGCTGGGCCAGCGAGGCCGCGCCGCCGCGCCCCGGGGCGGCCACGATGCTGTCGGCCATGGCCTCG
>JAITTS010000179.1 GCA_031286995.1 Oscillospiraceae bacterium | reverse complement strand
TTCTCAGTCATGAGCTGCACGGTGTAATCATCCACAATGTTCACGGACTTGATGAAGTTCATGGCCGTGGTGGTATTCACGGTGTTCACCGGGTCTATGGTGCGTTCAATGGTGGCCTTCACATCCCGCGCGGTGAACTCTACGCCATTGTGGAACTTGACGCCCTTCTTCAGGTGGAAGGTCCAGGTCAGTTCATCTTCGGATACCTCCCAGCTCTCCGCCAAATCGGGCACCAGCTGGTTATCCATGTCGCGCTTGGCCAGACCGTTGTAAATTTGGGAAAGAACGATGTTATTGGAGCGGTTGTTCTGCGGATCCAGGGTGGTCTGGTCACTGTTGACCCCCACGCGCATGGTATCCTTATAGGCTGCCGATTCCGCCACGCCCACGCCGACCAGAGAAAGCGCCAAAGCGAGGATAAGCCCAAACACGAGTACCTTTTTCATACACCTGATTCCTCCTTCGTTTATTGTGATGCCTCCAGCGTTGCGCCGCAGGAGCAACGCCCGCTAGTTAGGATAAATCGTGCGCCGGTATCGCTCTGTCACCGCGCCGCGGTAACCAAAACCGGCTTCCCAAGTCGCCTTGTCATACCCCATTTGCCACGGCTGCGCCTCTTCGCTGAGGATGGTATTCAGCAACGCCTCGGCCCTGGCCGTATCTTTGGCGACATAGTAATAGTAGTTGTACACACCGTAGCCCATGGTCACGAAACCCACGGGGTTCTGATCCACCGCGGCGATGATCTCCTCCGGCGTGCGGATGCCCTTGTACATCATGAGCAGCCGGTAGTAGCCGGAAACGCCCTCTGGGCTCTCATCCACATCCAGCGGAACAGTTGCCAGCAGATCGGCCGCCTCTTGGGTCTTGCCCTCGTGCTGCAGCGTATTCCACAGCCAATTCACGGCGGAAACCGTATCGCCAAACACAGAGCACGCATCCACGCAGTTGCGAAAGCTTCGCTCGGCGCGGGCGTATTCCGCCATCAGATAGTGCGCCAGGCCGAGATGATAGCACACGCTGTGGTCATCCGGGTACCACGCATGCGCCAGCGCCAGGTCTGCGGCGGCCTTCTCATACTGACCCACGTTGATGTAGCGGTGACCGCGCTCCTCCAGCAGCCGCCCGTACTCCGGGCATTTTGCTATGCCCTGGGTCAGCGCCTGTATCGTGCCGGGGCGGTCATCCATATCCAAGTAACAGATGCCCTTGTACAACCACAGCATCTCGTTGTGCGGATCGAGCGCAAGCTGCTCGTCTATGGTCTGCAAGTAACCGCGTATCCAATCCCGCTTATCCATTTTTCTGCTGCTCCTCTCTCAGGCTTGCGGTTCCAGACGGGCCGCTTGGCCCGCCAGGGTTGGGCGCGCACCGCCGGCGCCGCGCAGCCGCGCCAGGGCAGTTGCCGCGGCCCGCTCGTCTCTATCTAGATAACGGGCATGCGCGTACACGGCAAAGGCCTGCGCCGCGCTGGCCTCGCACCCTATCGGGTCAGCGGCGAGCGTTTCGCGCCGCAACCGCCCTTTGGCAAGCAGCACCGCCTTTTGCCAGCCATGCGCTATTTCGGGTATGGCGCCGGCGGGCATTTCATAAGCCGCAATAAAGCGTTCGGCGGCAGCCGCTTTACCGGCTTTTAACAGCGTCAGCCACAGCCAGCAGGCGCTGGCCAGGGCCGCACCGGGCTGGGCTTCCTCCAAGCTCTGGGTCAGGCATGCCTCGGCCTGCGCATACGCGCCCAGCAGGCAGTGCGCGATGCCGCAATGGAAGCGCGCGCGCCACTCGCCCTCATCAAATACCAGCGCCCGCACCAAGTCCGCCGCAGCCTCCTCAAATTCCCCCAACAGCAGGGAGAGGCGTCCGCGCTCCGTATAGAGCACGCCGCTGAAAGGGTTACGCGTCAAACCGATAGAGCACAGCTTTACGGCCTCGGTCAGGTCGCCTGTCTCCTCATGCAGCCGGGCGTTGCCCAACCAATGCAGCTCATTGTCGCGCCGATAGTGCTTTAGGTTTGTAAAGCGAGCGTGCTTCTTTTGCAGAATTTCTTCCGGGCCCATGGTGGCATAATCCTCCTGTGCCATGTTACTGTGCATCCCCCTTCTCTTTTTGGTAGACGCGGAGCTACCCCTTGACACCGGCCCCGCCGTTGAACGAAATGCCCTTGATGATCTGCTCCTGCGCGATCACATACACCGCGACGATCGGCACCAGCGCCATCACGGTACCCGCCATCTGCAGATTGATGGCGGAAACATATTCCGTCACCAAGCTGCGCAGGCCCAGGGTGATCGTGCGCAGCTTTTCGTCGTTCAAATAGATCATCGGCTGCATAAAAGCGTTAAACTCCCCGATCACTGACATAATGCCCAGGGCAGACAGCGCCGGCAGGGAAAGCGGCAGAATGATGCGCCAATAGGCGACCATATACCCAGCCCCATCAATCTTGCACGCATCCATCAGCTCCCCGGGAATGCCGCGGAAGAACTGCACCAGCAGAAAGGTGCCAAAGGCCGAAAACCCCGCCAGCAGAATGAGCGCCCCGTGCGTGTTAAACAGCCCAAGGTTGCGCACGATGATAAACTGCGGAATCATGGTCACCTGGCTTGGCACCATCAGCGTGGCGATGTAGACGATCAGCAGCGCCGACCGCCCCGGATAGCGCAGTTTGGTAAATGAAAAGGCCGCCATTGTGCACGTCAGCAACTGCAGAATCAGCACGGCTCCCGCGATCTTCAACGTGTTAAGATAGTACGTGGCAAAGGAGACCTTTTGAAAGACCTGCACATAGTTCTCCCAATGCACGGGCGAGGGAATCCAGCGCATGGGGATGGCGAATACGTCCCGATCCAGCTTCAGCGAGCTTGAGACCATCCACAGGAAGGGCAGCACCGTGGTCGCGCTGAGCCCAACGATGAACACATACTTGCACACCGTAGCGACGATGGCGCGCATATTGCGCAGGCTACCCGACCCCGGCGGCTTCGTCCGTGCGCGGCGCGGCCTGCGGCGGGCGAGAGCGGTGTCAGCTTTCATCATAGTACACCCATTTTTTTTGCAGTACAAACTGCATCAGTGTAACGAGCAAAATGATCACAAACAACGTGTACGCGATGGCGGAAGCGTAACCGAAACGCATATTGCCGATGCCCTCATGATAGATGCGGTAGACCAGCACGGTGGTCGCGTTGCCGGGGCCGCCGTGCGTGAGCTGAAAAATAAAATCGAACACCTTAAAAGAACTGATTACGCCCATGGTCAATAAAAAGAACGTCGTCGGGGAGAGCAGGGGAAAGGTGATGTGGCGAAACAGCTTCCACCCCGTGGCGCCATCGATGCGGCCGGCCTCATACAGTTCCGGCGAGATGCCCTGCAGTCCCGCGAGAAACACGACCATGTTAAAACCGAAACCAGCCCACACCGCGACAATGACGATACTCCCCAGCGCGGAACTGGATGCGGAAAGCCACTGCGGCGGATTCATCATGCCCATCGCGCGCAACATCGTGTTGATCAGGCCGGATTTGGGCATCATCAACTGTTTCCATATCGTGGTGATCGCGATGGAGGAAGTGATGTACGGAAAGAAGAGCACCGTCTTGTACAGCCGTCCGCCACGCAGACCGCTGTGCAGGCAGACCGCGACCAGCAGCGAAAGGGCGAGGTTGGCCGGCACGTACAGCAACGTGTAAAGAAAGTTGTTGTGCAAAGATTTGAGCACCAGCGCATCTTTAAACAGCCGCTGATAGTTGGCCAGCCCGATCCACTGCGGCGCGTTAAACCCATCCCCATTGGTAAAGCTAAGGTACAGCCCATAGAGAATCGGGTAAATGACGAAGACAAAAAAACCGGCAAAGCTGGGCAAAAGAAACAAGTAGCCTGCCAGCATCTCCTTGCGGCGAACAGCAGTCATCCCGCGCCTTTCAACCATCTCGGCCACTCCTTTACGCTGCGCTATCACGCCTGTTCATCCATAAAACCAGACCATTCAAAGAAAGCTCAGATGTGGGTGAAACGCGAACCCGCCCGCAGTGGCGGTCAGGCCAGGCGCGCTGGCGGGCCTTTTCGGTGGGCTATCGGGGCGGCGCGCGGTTTTCACGCGCCGCCCCGTGCCCAGCCCTTCCGTCAAAAGGTGCCTGCGTTGGTGATGATCTCTTTGCGCTGCGTCTCCACATCAGCGCACACCGTGTCGATATCCTTCTCGCCGATCAGGTACAGCTCTGCCTCGCGGCGAACCATATCCGTCAGATCCGACGAGGCCGGGTGCGGCATGCCCTCCGGCAGCACAATGGCATCCGTAAAGGCCTTCAGGTTCTTCGTGCGGTCAATATTCAGGTAGGTCTCGCGCACCGCTTCGGATTGATAGCCGGGCATCGTGCCGTGCTCGGCGATGATCTTTGCGCCCTCTTCGCCGCACAGGAAAGCGAGGAACTCGAAAGCCTCCGCCTTCTTCTCCGAGTAGGAGGTAATGCCCGTGGTGATCGCGCTGCCATACGTCGTGCCGTTCTGCATGCCGGGGAAGTAGGGCAGCGGCACAACATCCCACACGACCGAGGGATCCATCGTGCCCTCGCGCTCATAGCGCTTCATATTCGTGACGCCCCAGTCGCCCAAGATGTGCGAAGCAAGCAGCGTCGCCTGAAAATTGCCCGCCGTCACCTGGGATGGGTTCTGGTAGAGCTCAACATAATCCGGGCTGGAGGCCTTTTCGCCGTTGAGCAGCTCATTGAGCACGAGCAGACCGTCGCGAAAATTCGAAAAATCATCATCCAGCATTGATTGACCCTGCAGGAACGCGCCGAAGGCGGGGCTGTTCCAGGCCAGGCCGCGCGGCGCGGTTCCCCAGCGGGTGCGGCCATCGGGCAGTTCTTTCTTCAGCTTGTGGCCGATTTCGATGAACTCATCCCATGTCCAGCCGCCGTAAGGGATCTCTACGCCCGCTTCCTCATAAATCGTCTTGTTGACGAAGACTGCGTAAACACCCCGGCGGTGCGGCAAGCCGTAGTATTCCACCTCGCCGTTTTCCTTGGGGATGCCAAACTGCGCGACCAGCGGGCCATAACCGCTCAAATCGTAGCTGCTCTCCTTGATCGGCACGCTCAGCGGGGCGAGCACGCCCTTGGAGTAGAAGTTGGCATAGTCTGTCACGCCGTTGACGCCGACGATATCAATCGGCTCGCGCGCGGCCAGCATCACGAGTATCTTTTCCCAATACTCCGAGTTGACCGACGGGAACGACCGATACTCCACGTGGATGCGATCTTGCTTGCCGTTAAAGGCTTCTACCACGGGCTTGATGTAATCGTTCTCGTCCTCCCAAGAGTAATAGACCAGGTTGACCTTGCCCTCTCCCCCCTCGGCCAGCGCCTGGCCCAGGCCGGCAAAGGCGCTCAACGCCATCAGCATGGCCAACAACAGACTGAACAGCTTTTTCATGGTCTCAAGGCTCCCCTTTCGCTATGGCATTATGGTTCACCCATACACAGCGCCGGTGCGCCAAACCCGCTGACGCACCCTCATCCTTTGCAAGGCGAACCATCTCTTAATACATATTGTAGACAAATTTTCATCCGCCCCACAAGGTTGAATTTTGATCGCCCCTCTGCTACAATAGGGCACAATAGATGGGGCAGGTTCATTTTTGCCATACCCAAGGCGCCCGCCCATCAACCTGCCTGCGCACTGAGAGGGGCCTGCGAAAAGGAGGACGCATCGGATGCTCTTTTTGCTTCTTTCCTTACTGACGCTGGTCTGCCTGGGGGTCATCATCACTTTTCGGCAAAAAAATTCGCAGATCTTTCTGCTGCTGGCGATCCTGGTCAGCTTTGTGTTTGCCGTCATTTCCTACATTCTTTATATTTCACGGGATGTTTCTTATTATCCCTATTTTTTACAATATTTTTTAATTTCCAAGGATGTGTTCCACTACCTATCCAGCCGCCTGTTTCCGGCGCGCCTCTTCGCCACGCTGCTCAACGGTTCTTGCCTGGTCTTTATTTTCTGCAATTTTCTGTTTGTGCTCACCTTTTCCAGGCGGCTGGCGCTACGGCGGTATTGGCCGCTTATCCTGGGGGTATTTTTCACGCTCGCGCTTGAGTGGATGATCTATGATCCCCGCATGTATGTGGCCCTGTACCGCTTTTTCTACCCTGCCTTCATCGGCGCGAGGCAGATACTCGCCCTGCAGCGCATACTCAACGGGGTGACCTATTACGTCAACATCGCGCTGCTGCTGGGATGCATAGCCGGCATGATCTGGCACTACCTGCACGCGCCCCGGGTGCGCTTCATCCGCCATTCGGTGCTCAGCGTGACGGTGAGCTACTCGCTGCTGATAGCGGCCTACTTGATGTTGTTTTCGCCGCTGCCGACCAGCCTCGTCAAATATTCCAAAATCGCTTCCATCATCACATACATCTCGCTGACGCGCTACGATTTGCCCTCCCTGTTCTTGCTGCCGGTCATCATTCTGCCGCTATCCGTGATCATGGTCTTTGTGATGCACCGCTACAGCGCCATGCGCGTGGATATGGTGCGTAAACGGGTGAGCATCACGCAGCGCATTGATGCCTCGGCACTCACCACGCGCGTGTTCTGTCACTACATGAAGAACGAAATCTTGGCGCTGCAGTTTCAGATAGACGAGCTGCCGGTCACCGAAGCAGCCCACCCGGCGGTCGCGCAACTGCAGCGCCACTGCAACCATCTGTGCGAACGGTTAAACATGATCCACCGCAACGTGCTGGGCAACACGATGCAACTAACCAGCGTATCGCTGGCACCGCTGATGGCACGCTGTATCGCCGATGTGCGCGACCGAAAAAAATGTGACGGCATCGCCCTGAAACTGATCGTTCCGCCGGATGTGCCGGATGCGTTTGTGGATGAGGAGTGCTTCCGCCAGGCCCTGGTCAACATCATCGACAATGCCGTGGAGGCGCTGGCCTCCACCCAAAATGCTCAAAAGCGCCTAGATATTGTGGTGCAGTACAACAGCCAATGGCTGACGATTTGCATCCGCGACAACGGCCCCGGCATTGCGCGGGAGAACTTGGATAACATCTTTATGCCGCTGTTCAGTTCCAAACCGCAGGAGTATAACTGGGGTATGGGGCTGTCGCTCGCGTTCAAAATCATCAGCGCCTGCCACGGGCACTTAAATGTGGAAAGCGCGGAAGGTGTTGGCACCGCCTTTGAAATTCTGCTGCCCAACATATACCCCGCTCAACAGAAAAGGTTGATAAAATCTCCACCCCGCAAGGGGGCTTAGGATCGCGGGTTATACGGCGCGGCGCGCGGTCAGATACTTGTACCCTTCCATCACCACCACAGGCACAAGCGAAAGCCCCAGCGCCGCCAGGTAAAGGGGAGCGGAAAGCCCAATGAGCCCGAACGCCGCCGCCAACGGCGGTATGCCTGCCACCAGCGCGATCAACAGCAACGATACCCCCGCCGCACGGTTCATATGCGGGTTGGTGAAGAAGCCCGCCTTAAACAGGCTGGCCGCGCCGCGCATGTTGAACGCGTGAAACACTTGCGTCATCGCCAGCACCAGAAAGGCCATGGTGCGCCCCGCGCCCATGCCCCCATGCGCCCGGCCGATGGCGAAGCCTGCCAGCGTCAGGGCGGCGAACAGCGCGCCCTGCAAAGCCACCTGTACGCCCAGGCCGTGCGCGAACAACCCCTCTGCCTTAGGGCGTGGCGGGCGGTGCATCACGCCGGTCTCTGCCGCCTCGCGCCCCAGCGCGATGGCAGGCAGGCTGTCTGTCACCAGGTTGATCCACAAAAGCTGCATGGATAGCAGCGGAGCGTCGTGCCAGATCAGCATGGCCGTCAGCACCACCAGCACCTCGCCGATGTTTGTGCCCAACAGAAAGGCTACGGCCTTGCGGATGTTGTCGTAAATGGCGCGGCCCTCGCGCACCGCATCCACGATGGTGGTGAAACGGTCGTCCGTCAGGGTCATATCCGCCGCGCCCTTGGCCACATCCGTGCCCGTAATGCCCATGGCGCAGCCAATATCCGCGGCCTTCAGCGCGGGCGCGTCGTTCACCCCGTCACCGGTCATGGCCACCACCTGGTGCTTGCGCTGCCAGGCTTTGACGATGCGTATCTTGTCCTCCGGCGAGACCCGGGCGTACACGGAGATACGCTCTACTTGCCCGGCCAGCGTCTCCTCATCCATGGCGCTCAGCTGCGCGCCGGTTATGGCCAGATCACCGTCCCGACGGATGCCCAGGTCATCGGCGATGGCCGAGGCGGTGGCCACATGGTCGCCGGTAATCATCACCGGGCGTATGCCCGCCTGGCGGCACAGAGCCACGGCTTCGCGCACCTCGGGGCGCGGCGGGTCTATCATGCCCACCAGGCCCATGAAGGTGAGACCGCACTCCACGGTGCCGCTGGTGACTTGCGCAGGCAGAACTTCTATCTCTTTATAGGCAACGGCCAGCACGCGCAAGGCTTTGCTGCCCATGGCCTCCGCCTCGCGCGCGCCCGCATCCAAATCCCCCGCCGCGCACCGGGGTGCGATGGAATCCAGCGCGCCCTTGGTGATCACCAGCTTTTTGCCGCCCGCGTCGCAAATGACGCTCATCAGCTTTCGGTTTGATTCAAACGGCACCTCCGCCAGGCGTGGGCACTGGGCCAGGGCCTCTTCTTTTAAAATGCCGTTAGCGCGTGCCGCCAGCACGATGGATGTCTCCGTGGGATCGCCAATGTGCCGCAGCGCGCCTTGCTCCTCCACCACGTTGCCATCCGTGCACAGGGTGGCGTAGCGCAGCAGGCGGCGCACCGCCTCGCCGTTGCCGGCGCTGATATCTTCGCGCTGCCCGGTGGCCGCATCAAAGGCGCGCACCAGGGTCATGCGGTTCTGGGTCAGCGTGCCGGTCTTGTCGCTGCAGATCACGCTGGCGCTGCCCAAGGTCTCCACGGCGGGCAAGCGGCGGATGATGGCGTTCTTTTTGACCATGCGCTGCACGCCAATGGCCAGCACGATGGTGATAATGGCGGGCAACCCCTCTGGGATGGCGGAGACCGCCAGCCCGACCGCCACCATGAAGGTGGCCAATATATCCAAACCAAAGGCGAAGTAACCCAGCGCGAAGATGCCCACGCACACGACGATCGCCCCCAGGCCCAGCGTCTTGCTCAGCCCCGCCAGCCTCTGCTGCAAGGGTGTCTTGCCATCAGCCTCTTGGTTGAGCATGCCCGCGATGCGGCCCATCTCTGTGCCCATGCCCGTGGCCGTCACCAGGTAACGCCCCCTGCCGTAGGATACGGCGCACCCCGCGTACACCATGTTGCGCCGATCGCCCAGCGGCGCGCTCTCGGGCACCGCCGCCTGCGCATCCTTTTCGCTGGGCAGGCTTTCACCGGTGAGCGCGCTCTCTTCGCACTGTAGGCTGGCGCTCTGCACCAGGCGGCCATCCGCGGGCACAAAATCCCCCGCCTCAATGAGGACAACATCCCCCGGCACCACATCGGCGCTGCCGATCACCCGCTCTGCCCCATCCCGAATGACCCTGGCGTGAGGCGCGCTCATGCTCTTCAACGCCTCCAGCGCCTTTTCGGCCTTGCTCTCTTGCGCCACGCCCATCACCGCGTTGACCGCCACGATGGCCAGGATGAGCGCGGGTTCAAAAAACTCACTGGGGTTGCCCTCGTGAACCGCCACAAAGAAGCTGATGCCCGCGGCGAGCAGCAGAATGATGATCATCGGATCCGCCAACTGCCCCAAAAAGCGCAGAATAAGGGGTGTCTTTGGCTTCTCTTGCAGGCGGTTGGGGCCGCGCTGCGCCAAGCGCTCCGCGGCCTGCTGCGCAGTCAGCCCTGCGCAGGCGTCGGTGACCAGCGCCGTCTCTACCGCTTTGAATGCCGCTTGATGCGCGATCATGGGGTCTCTCCCTTCGTGCTCGCTTACGGGCGATACGCGGTTATTGTACCCGCAGGTGATGGGGTTGTCAACGCAAAACGCCCCAAAACCGCAAACAGGAAACCGACCGGCGCACCGGACGGTTCCAGGTATCAGCGACGCCCTAGGCTGTCAATAAAGCACCTTGCTCAAAAACTCTTGCGTGCGGGGGTTTTGTGGGCTGCCGAATACCTGCTGGGGCGTACCCTGCTCGGCGATGACCCCCTCATCCATAAACAGCACGCGGTTGGATACCTCGCGCGCAAAGCCCATCTCATGCGTAACGATAACGCTGGTCATGCCCGCCCGTACCAGGGTCTTGATGACCTCGAGCACCTCACCCACCATCTCGGGGTCGAGCGCGCTGGTGGGTTCATCAAAGAGCATCACATCCGGCTCCATGGCCAAAGCGCGCACAATGGCCAGGCGCTGCTTTTGCCCACCGGATAGGCGGCCCGGATGCTCGCCGCGCTTATCCGCCAGGCCCACGCGATCCAGCAGTTCTATGGCCGCTCTTTCCATATCCGCCTTGGGCTTTTTTTTGACCAGCGTTGGCGCCATGGTGATGTTTTGCAGCACCGTCAGATGGGGAAAAATGTTGAAAAGTTGAAACACCATGCCCATACGCTGGCGGTGCACGTTGATATCCACGCCCGGCGCGGTGATCTCCACACCCTCGAAGATCACCTTGCCGTTGTCCGGCTTCTCCAGCAGGTTGAGGCAGCGCAGAAACGTGCTCTTGCCCGACCCTGAGGGGCCGATGATGGAGATGACCTCGCCGGCATGCACGTGCTCTGTGATGCCACGCAGCACCTGCAATTTACCAAAGCCCTTGTGCAGATTCTCTACCTGAATGAGAGGGGTGTGGGTGGGTTGAGGGTTGTTTGCCTCAGTCACCGGCCTTCAGCCTCCTTTCCAGCCGCGCGATGCCCTTGCTGAGCGTAAAGGTCAGCGCGAAGTAGATGACGCCTGCCACCAACAGGGGCTCTATGACCAGGTACAGCGCGCCGGATATGACGCGGTACTGGGTCATGATATCCCCGATGAAAAAGGTGGAGGCCAGGGATGTCTCCTTGATCACCATCACAAACTCATTGCACAGCGCGGGCAAAATGTTTTTGATGGCCTGGGGCAGAATGATGCGCAGCATGGCCTGGCTGCCGTTCATGCCCAGGCTGCGCGCCGCCTCGCTCTGCCCCCTATCCACAGCCTGTATGCCCGCCCGTACAATCTCACTGACATAGGCGGCCGAATTGCACACCAACGCCACGCAGATGCTTAAAAACTTGTCCCCCAGGAAGGGCAGCAACTCGGGCACCATAAAATAAAAAAAGTACAGCTGTAGCAGCACCGGCGTACCCCGGATGATCTCCACGTACGCGGTGGCGATAAAGCGCACGGGGGCCAGCCGGTTCATGCGCATCAGGGAAAGCAGGGAACCTAGCATGCTACCGAAGAACACGGTGATTAAAGAGAGCAGCAGCGTATACTGCACGCCATCCACAAACAGATACCCATACCGCTGCAAAACCTTCAGGGTGTTGGCTAACAAGGGGCGAATCTCCTTTCCGGCCTATCCGGGCCTAGGCGAACCGCTTGCCTAGATCAGCCGCCGATCCATGGCCACGCGGATAGCATCCAGGTTGTTTTCCACACCGAGCTTGGTGTATATCATGCTGATCATGGATTTGACAGTGTTGATGGAGAGACCATTGGCGGCGGCAATCTCTGTGCGGGATAGGCCGTGATACAAATCCTTCAGCACCGCTGCCTCGCGGTCGGCCAACTGTACTGCCTCACCCAGGTTGTACTCTTTGCGGTAGGCCTGCTCCACAAAGGCGCGCCGCTTCGCATACGTGGCTGACCGACGTTTGATGTTCTCAAGCCAGGGTTTGGGTATGGGAAAATCCTTTTCTTTCAGCGCCGCGGCGCTCAAGGTGCGCATCCCTGTACCCAAGTAGATGAAAGGCATGATCAAGGCATTCGGCTCAGCCAGCCGGTAGGCCTCACACAGTGCCTGCAACGCCCCTTCCCGGTCACGGAGCTGGTACTTGCACGCGGCCTCCATCGCCATGTTCTCTACCTGGCCGTATAGGATGCCGTGCGCATCCTTAGAGTTCTCCAAAACAGCCAACAGA
>JAITTS010000132.1 GCA_031286995.1 Oscillospiraceae bacterium | reverse complement strand
CCGGGCGCCTGATCTTTGCAAAGCTACAAACCGTCGATAAAGCGGGTTAAAGACCGCTGGCTTTTTTGCCCTCACCCTGCCGTACAGAGCGGGGTTTTTTACATTGTGTATTGGCGCTCTCCCCGCCGCGCATATTATGCTCGACGAAAGGAGAGTGCCTATGCCCAGTATCAGCTTAAAAAGAGTTCTGCCTGCCCTGGCCTTAGCCGTGCTGCTGACAGGCTGTGCCAGCAGCCACACCGGCCAACCGGGGGATCAGCGCACGCTGCCCGCCGGGCGCGAAACGCCCGCTGCCCAGGGCAGCCCCAGCCCATCACAGGGGCAGCAGCCCGTGGGCGGCCCCGTGCCCTTGCCCGAAAAATTGCAAATGGGGGCCGATGGCTTGCCTATGTTGGCCGTGTACGTCAAAAGCGCCAGCCAAATCGAAGAGATGCCGTTGGAAAAGTATCTGCAGGGCGTGCTGGCCGGAGAAATGAAAAATGACTGGCCGCTGGAGGCGCTGAAAGCCCAAGCCATCCTGGCGCGTACCTTTGTGCTTAAATTTTTGGAAGAAAAGGAGTCCCGTTACCCCAACGCAGATATCTCCACGGATATTGAGGAGGCGCAGGCCTATGATCTGGCAGGCGTGAACGACCGCGTGCGCCAAGCTGTAACCGAAACCCAGGGCCAGGTGCTCATCAGCGACGACGGTGAGTTCCCATTCGCTTGGTTTCACGCGCACTCCGGCGGCATCACCGCGCTGGCCAAAGAGGGGCTGGAGTACGAAAACGCCGAACCCCCTTATACCCAGAGTGTCAAGGGGATGGAAAGCGACCAAGCCCCGGCGGAAGCCGCCAAGTGGCAGGCCGTGTTCTCCGCTGCCGAGGTGATGAAGGCCGCCGCGCGCCTGGGCGCCCGGGGCGAGCGTCTCTCAAGCATACAGGTGGGCCAACGGGGCGAATCCGGTCGGGCCACCACGCTGGTGATCAACGGTAGCGCCGTACCCGCCGCATCCTTTCGCATCGCGCTTGGCAGCACCAAAATGAAATCCACCCTGCTGGACAAGGTGGGCTTAGAGAACAACCAGGTGACCATCAGCGGCCGCGGCTACGGCCATGGGGTGGGCATGTCCCAGTGGGGGGCCTACGGCCTGGCCCAGCAGGGCAAGAAGGCAAACGAGATCGCACAATATTATTTCCGCGGCGTGCGAATTGAAAGGCTGTGGTGATCACCTTACAGCGCCCTTGGCGTCGCTGCCCCGGCTGCGCCTGGCCAATCCGGCGAAAAGCGCGTTAATGATATAGTACACCAGCGCCACCAGCAGGTAAATGACGATGATATCCTGCGCGGTGACAATCGTGCGGTGAGAGGCCACGATTTTGCTGGTGAAGGAGAGCTCGTAAGTGCCCACGGCAGCGCAGAATGACGTATCTTTGATGGCGGTGACAAACTGCGAGATCAGCGGCGAACGGATGCGCCGGATGGCTTGGGGAATCACCACATGCCACATGGCCTGCAGGGTGCTGAAACCTTGGGAGTAGGCCGCCTCCCATTGCCCCTTCTGCACGCTGTTGAGCCCGCCGCGCACGATCTCGGCCACCACGGCGGATGTAAAGACCGTCATGGCCGCAATACCGCTCTCCAGCGGTGGCAGCTTGGTCATAAAGCGCATGGCGATGATGAACAGCGTCAGGGGGATGTTGCGCACCACCTCAATATACCCCGCTGCCAGCGCGCCGAATACAGGCGGCCTGCGGTAGCGCAGCAGGCCCAGCACCGTGCCAAACACCAGGCTGAGCAGGATGCTGACCGAAGCGATGTAGAGCGTGCCCAGCAGCCCTTGCCCCAAAAAGGAAAGAATTTTGATGGTAAAGACCTTTTGAATGGCCTGCGCCCACAGATCAAGCATCCTTCAAGCTCCTTTTCTCCAAATGCCTGGCCAGCATGGATGTAGGCAGGCAGATGATCAAGTAGAGGATGCCGGTCATCACAAAGGCCGGGCCATAGATCAGGTTATTGCCGCTCCAGCTATCCGTGCAGTACATCAGTTCACCCCCGGCGACCACCGCCATGACAGAGGAATTTTTGATCAGATTGACCGCCTGGTTGGTCATGGGGGGCAAGCCCACCTTGACCGCCTGGGGCAGCACCACCCGCATCATGCTCTGCATATAGCTAAACCCCTGGCTCTGGGCGGCTTCCATCTGGCCCAGGGGTACAGCGCGTATGGCGCTGGCCACGATATCCGCGGCGTACGCGCCGGTATAGAGGGCCAGGCTGACCACGCCGATGGTCACTGTACCCATCATGATGCCCAATTTGGGCAACATATTATAATAAATAAAGACCTGAATCACCAGGGGCGTATTTTGAAAAAAACTCATGTATGCCTTGCACAGGCGCTTGAGTGCGCGGCTTTTTCCGCACAGCACCAGCCCCACCGCAACGCCTATCAGCAAGGTGAAGAACAGGCCCAAAAAGGATATCCACAGCGTGCGGCCAAAGCCCTGCAAAAAATACTGCCAATCCTGAAACCAAGTCAGCCAGTTGCGCCAAGAAAACGGGCCATTCAAAAGAAAACCTACCCCCTTCTAAGGGAGATGCGCTCCATACCATGGTAACACGAAAAAGGAGGGCTTTCAAGCGGACAATTTGGCTTGCCTCTTGAAAGCCCTGAAACGCGAAAGGATTACTGCGCTTTTGCCAGTTCCTCCGCCTCTGCCCAGATAGAGGCCCCGTAAGCATCCACCTCTGCCCAATCCACGGCGGGCAGGTTCCACTTGCTCACCAAGCCGTCGGCGGTACCATCGGTGCGGATGGCGGCGATCTTGTCATCCACCAGCTTCAGCAGGCCCGCATTGCCCTTCTTCAGGGCCACGCCGTAGGGCTGCGAAGCGAAAGAATCAGGCAGCAGCTCCACCGTCTCATCCAAGTATCCCATCAAAATGGCCTTATCCACAGAGAAGCAGGCCACGCGGCCGCTATCCAAGGCCGCCTTAATATCCGGATAGGTGGGGAACTCCGCAAACTCCAGGTTGTAGCCCGCGCCCTCGGCCGCGGCGGTCAGCGCATCCTTTGTGGTGGCCGATTGCGCCACGCCGATGGTCTTGCCGTTCAAATCCGCAAAACCGGTGATGCCGTCGGCCTTCTTGACCAGCAGGCCGATGGCGTCCACGTAATAGGGTTTGGAAAAATCGTATTGCAGCAGGCGATCGGGCTTTACGGTGAAGGTGGCGATCACCATATCCAGTTCCCCGGTATCCAGCAACGGGCCACGGGTCTTGGCGGTGACGGCGGTAAACTCTACCGCGCTCTCATCGCCCAGTATCTCCGCCGCCAGCAGCTTGGCCAGGTCAATCTCCAGGCCCTCAAATTCTCCGCCCAGCTCTTGGTAGCCAAAGCTGGGCACATCGGCCTTTACGCCCACCAACAGCTTGCCGCGCGCCTTGATGGCGGCGATATCCGGGGCATCCTCGGCTACGGCAGTCACCGATAAGCCCAGGGTCAGGGCCAGCACCAGCGCCAGCGAGATCATCCACAGCTTCTTCATGGTTTTCTCCTCCTGTCCGTTAGTGTAATATCTTGCCCAGGAAGGCGGTGGTGCGGGGGTTCTTGGGGTTGTGAAACACCTCTTGGGGTATGTCGTCCTCCATAATGCAACCGCCATCCAGGAAAAGCACCCGATCCGCGATGTGCTCGGCAAACTTCATCTCGTGGGTCACGAAGATCATGGTGATGTTGCGCTCTTCCGCCACTCGCTCCATGGTATCCAGCACTTCTTGGATCATCTCGGGATCCAGCGCGGAGGTAGGTTCATCAAAGAGCAGTATTTCCGGGTTCATGGTCAGTGCGCGCGCGATGGCCACGCGCTGCTGCTGCCCGCCGGAGAGTTGGCTAGGGTAAGCATCTACCTTTTCAGTCATGTTGACCGCCGCCAGGTTGGCCATGGCCCGTTCTGTCACCTCTTGCTTGCTGCCGCGCTTTAGCAGAATGGGTGCCATGGTCAAATTCTCCAGCACGGTCTTGTGGGGGTAAAGGTTAAAGTTTTGAAACACCATGCCGATGGATTGCCGGGCCTGATACAGCTTGTGATTGGCGATACCGTTCATATCGTGCCCGTTCACCAGCACCCGGCCCTTCTTGGGCTTTTCAAACAGGTTGATGGTACGCAGCAGCGTGCTTTTGCCGCCGCCGCTGGGGCCGATGACCACGGTCTTAGAGCCCTCGGCGACCACTAAGTTGATCCCCTTGAGCACTTCCAGGTTGCCAAAGGAGACGTGCACATCCTCAAAACGGATCATCGCGGGCCCTCCTTCCACAGATAAGAACATGTTGCGGTTGCCGTCGCCTGTCGTGTAATGTTCTGCATTGTACCATCAAATTTGCATCTTGTCAATATTATTGATGCGTTTTCTTCCCTGTAAAAATTATAACTGCTTTGTACAGTGCGCGTTTTCTGTTTTTTCAGCTACGTTTCTGCATTTTTGCATTATCTATTCCTGCAGTTTTTTAAATATGTCAAAAAACGCACAAAATAAAAAAGGGGGGCTGCGTTCCCCCCTTCCCGGTGATTGCTTTGGTGGCTTTCACCCTCACCCCGCTTTGAATTGCCCCTTGGGCGCGCCGCACAGAGGGCAGCGCCAATCATTCGCCAAATCCTCAAAAGGGGTATTTCCCTGATACGCGTAGCCGCAGACCGGGCAGCGCCACACCGCCTTTTCCTTGGGCACGGGGGCGTGCCCCGAGCGCTTGTATTCATTAAAGGCTTGCATGGTGGCGGTTTTCATATCCCGCTGGTAATCGGCGTAAATCAGGGGCCGGGCATCCCTGTCGCCGTGCCAGGCATCCGCCACGTCGCAAAAGAACACGCTGTGGGTGGTCAGCTCCTTCACATCCTGCACGGCCAGGCGCAGAAAGGCCACCGCACCATCCAGCACCGGCAGCCCGCCGCGCAGCGTGTGGGGTACATTTGCCCACTTATCCACATCCCGTGCCGATTGAAAGCCGAAGTTCGCAATCACAAATGGATCCACCTTCGCAGGCAATACCGATAGCGTGCAGGCCCCCGCGGCGTGCAGGCGCTGATTGGTTACGTTGTTCCGCATGCTGGCCACCACCACCACGGACGGGTCTCCCAAGGCCACCTGCGCCACGGCATCCACCACGCAACCGCCCAGGCCTCCCTCGGTCTGCACCCCCAGCACATACAGCCCATAGCTTAATGTAAACAATGCCGTGATATCCATGAGGTTCCCTCCTCTGCCGCACAGCGTTTGCCTGTATCATACCCCAGCACGGCCGAAATGTCCACACCGGCTTGCCATGGGTTAAGATATATTTAATGAAAGATTAAAGCAGCCCGCGAGCGTTCTGTACCCGATATATTTACAAAAAAATAGAAATGTGGTAAGGTGTAAGAAACCTTTTTAAACTGATTGTGCAAGGGGATTCGCAATGAGAACCGTCGTGGGATCAGACCGGGATAAGTGCGTGGGCTGCAATCGCTGCACACGAGCATGCCCTGTTGAGACCGCCAACCTGACCTATCAGGATGGACAGGGCAATATCAAAGTGATGGTGGATAACACCCAGTGTCTGGCCTGTGGGGCCTGCGTACAGGTGTGCATGCACGGCGCGCGCTTCTACTTAGACGACACGGATCGCTTTTTGGATGACCTTGCCCACGGCGTACCCATCTCTCTCATGGCCGCCCCATCCCTAGGCGCCAACATTCCTCAGTGGCGCAGGCTCTTCACCTGGCTGCGGAGCCTGGGGGTGCGGTACATCTACGATGTATCCCTGGGCGCGGATATCCACGTGTGGGCGCACTTGCGCTACATGCAGCGCAACAGCCCCAACATGCTGATCGCCCAATCCTGCCCCGCCATCGTATCCTACTGCCAGATCCACCGACCAGAGCTGCTCCCCTACCTTTCCCCCGTGCACAGCCCCATGGGCTGCACGGCGGTGTTTATGCGCGAGCACGGCGGCGTCACAGGCCCTATCGCAGTTCTCTCGCCCTGCATCGCCAAGAGCCTGGAGTTCGAACAATCCGGCGCCGACATCGCCTACAACGTCACCTTTGCCAAGCTGCTGCAACACTTGCAGGATTGCGGTATCCCCCTGCCCGAGGAGGAAAGCGGCTTTGACCACCCGCCCGCCGGCCTGGGCGCGACGTTCCCCGCGCCGGGCGGATTCAAAGAGAATCTGCAATTCTTCTCCAGTTCTCCCCTGCGCATAGAGAGCGCATCCGGGCCGGATGTGTATCAGTTGCTGGATCAGTACGCGCGCACAGCCGAAGAACTGCTGCCGGATCTTTTTGATGTGCTCAGTTGCATCCACGGTTGCGCGGCCGGTTCCGCCTGCCCGGGCAAACGCAATTTTTTTGAAATACAGACGACGTTTTCCACCAGCCGCCAGGCCGCCACAGACCCAAAGAACGCCGTCTTGTACGATGAACTGTACGCGGGCTACGACCACACCCTGCGGCTGGATAGCTACCTGTACACCTACGGCCCCATGGATGCGCCCCGACGCCAGGTCAGCGAAGAGGAGATTCAGCACGCCTTTCAGTTGTTGGAGAAGAATACTTACGAGAAACAAAACCTTAACTGCGGGGCCTGCGGATCGCTCACCTGCCGGGATATGGCCCGCAAAATAGCCCTGCACATCAACCTCCCCATCAACTGCATCTTCAAATCCCGCGACGACGCGCAGCAACAGCACCGCAGGGTAGCCGCCTACATCGGCCTGGTGCACAAACTGGGTGAAACTTTGACCGCCATAGACAGCGGCGACGCCACGGAATCGATCAGCCGCGCGCTCGGGGTGCTGGGCACCACCTTCGAAGATGACGAGGTGGCGCTATGGCAAGCGATCCACGGCGAGGATGGCGCGTACCACTATGAGCAGCGTGCGCATTGGCGTGTATCCGGCCTGGGGCAGCAATACCGCCCGTGGGGCGCCTGGCCCCAGCCCTGGCTGAACAAGCTATCCGGCGGCGAACATGTGAGCGTGGCGCAGACGGATATTGCACCCGGTCTTTTCGCGTACCGCCCCGCCTCCCTGCTGGCCGTGCCCTTGTTGACAGGCGGCATCTTTTGGGGCTTTATCGCGCTGATGGGCGCGGATGCCCACACTTACGGCGAGGAAGAGATCACCGCCATACGGGCCAGCGGCAGCCTGATCGTGACCTTTATTCGCGAAAAACAGCTGGAAAAGGCAGCGGGCACGGATGCGCTGACGGGCATTTACAACCGCCGATCTTTCATGAACTTGGCCGACATGCAATTTGAAAAAGCCCGCCGGGTGGGCGCGCCGTGTTACGCCATGATGCTGGATTTGGATTTTTTCAAGCGCGTCAACGATGCCTATGGTCACCGGGCCGGGGATGAGGTGCTGCGCAGCGTCTGCGCCCGCGTGAAGGG
>JAITTS010000111.1 GCA_031286995.1 Oscillospiraceae bacterium | reverse complement strand
TGTTGAATCCTTTATTGGCTTGGTTTTCGACTTTCCCGCATTTCGGGCACCTGCGTCCCTCTATTATTTTTGTCTTCTTCATGCCCTTATTGTATCACAAGATGATTGTTTTGGCCACTCCCCAAGCTAGGTGCATCCAATCAAAGGAGGGAAACCCCATGCACGAAAACAGTCACGGCGATCAGTGCATCCACTGTACGGTAGATACCTGCCGCTACAACCAAGGCGGTCAGGATATGTGCTCGTTGGCGGATATCCACGTCCGTCCCAACAAGCAGGTCTCCGGCGGCGATTTGGATGAGAGCCTATGCGGCAGCTACCACCGCAAGTAACGCGCCCTTTCGGCGAAAAAAAACGCGGCCATCGCCTGCGCGCGGGGCCGCGTTTTTGCGCGAAAAGCAGGTGGGCCGGGCCATTATGGCCGGATCAGGGCGTTCAGCATGGCCAGTACCTCATCCATATCCGCATCCGAGCCGATGGAGATGCGCAGCCAATCCTCTGTACGGGTGCCGGGGAAGCGGCGCACCAGCACGCCCCGTCGGCGCAGCGCGGCTTGCAGTGCCTCACCGCTGTGGGCCGGGTGCCGGGCAAATACAAAATTGGTGGCCGATGGCAACACCGTAAAACCCAGCGCAGCCAATGCCCCGGCAAAGCGCGTGCGGGTGGCCAGCACTTTGCGCACGGTATCGGCCAGATAATCCGTATCCTCTGCCGCCGCCTGGGCGGCGGCCTGTGCCAGGCTATCCACAGGGTAAGAGTTGACGCAGTCCCTGATGCGGCGCAGCCCGTCTATCAGCGCGGGCTGCCCAAGCGCGTAGCCCAGGCGCAAACCCGCCAGGCCATGGGCCTTAGAGAACGTCCGCACCACCAGCAGGTTGTCAAAATCCACAATCAAAGGGATGGCGCTTTCCCCGCCGAACGGGCCGTAGGCCTCATCCACCAGCAGCACCCGGCCGGGGTCATGACAGTGCCGTGCCAGGTGGCGGATATTCGCCAGGGGCAGGGCCAGAGATGTGGGCGCGTTGGGGTTGGCCAGAATGACCGCGTGCCCGGCGCACAGGCCTTGGGGATCAATGCTGAAATCTGCGGCCACCGGGATCTGCCGGTAATCCACACCGTAGAACTTGGCGAAGATGGGATAGAAGGAGTACGTCAGATCCGGTGCGAGCAGCGTTTTCCCCGCAAAGAAGGCCGCAAAGGCAAAGGCCAACACCTCATCCGAACCGTTGCCTGCATACACCTGATCCGCCGCCAGGCCGTGTAAGGCCGCCAGGCTGCGGCACAGCGCCCGGGCATCGGGATCCGGGTACAGCGCCAGGCCGGGCACCTGCCGCTGTATGGCGGCCAGTACGCCCGGCGCAGGGGGATAGGGGCTTTCGTTGGTGTTGAGCTTGATGTACCGGCGATCTGTGGGCTGTTCCCCCGGTACGTAGGGCGCAAGGCCCACGGCCAAGGGGCTTAGGTACTTGGTTTGTACTTGCACGCAGCGTCCTCCTGCTTGAAAAAGGATGATTCCATGGTAGCATCGAATCCCCCTCTAGTCAATTCGTGTTTTTTGCGCTATAATTTGGGGGGGATACAAGAGGAGTTGATTGCGCTGCCGCCTCGCTGGCTGATCACAGACCTGGATTGTACGCTGCTCAACAGCGCCTCGCAGCTTTCGGATTACGCGGTGGGTGTATTGCGCCGCGCGCAGAGCGCTGGTTTGGGCGTTCTGCTGGCTTCGGGGCGCATGATTCCTTCCATGTGGCCCCACGTGCGGCGAATCGGTTCGCCGTTGCCCTTTGTGGCCTGCAACGGCGCGCAGATAGCCCAAGCGGGCACCCAGCAGGTGATCTATACGGACTATGTGCCCACAGACGCGGCCCGGGAGGCCGCCTTGGCGCTGGAGGAGGCAGGCTGTTACTTTCACTTTTACAGCGGCGGCGCTTATTACTTCGCCCAGCCCACCCCGGAGAGCGACGCTTATCGCCAGACATCCGGCGTGCAGGGCTACCCCATCGGCGGGCCGCTCTCCAGGCGCATCGACGCGCCGGTAATCAAGATGCTGGCCGTGGCCCAGCCGCCGGTTGTGGCCCGGTTGCTGCCCCTGTTGCGCCAGCGCTTTGCCGGGCGTCTGTATATCACCGATTCCGCGGTGCCACACGCCAGATACATTGAGATCACCCATGTGACGGCCACCAAGGGCAACGCGTTGCTGTGGCTGTGCGATCACCTGGGGGCAGACCCGGCGGATGTGGTCGCCTTTGGCGACGGGGGCAACGACGTGACCATGCTGCGCGCCGCCGGTACGAGCGTGGCTGTGGCCAACGCCAGTCCGGAGGCCAAGACTGCCGCCGCCCACGTGTGCGAGACCAACGACCGGGATGGCGTGGTTCGCTACATCGAAAAAAACCTGCTGTAGGCGCAAAGGAGCACACCGATGATTTCAGCCCAGGACTTTGTGGATTCCCTCGGCTTGCAAGTACTCGTGCCGAGCACGCGCAAGGAGTGGGATATCCGTACATCCGATCTCAATCGGCCCGGACTGCAGTTTGTGGGCTATTACGACTACTTTGCCTATGAGCGGCCCCAGGTGGTGGGCAAGACAGAGATGTCCTACCTGGAATCGCTGGAGCCGGATGTGCAGCGGGCGCGGCTGGAAAAATATCTCAGCTTCGACATCCCCTGTGTGGTCATTGCCCGCGGCATGGCCTGCCCCTCCGTGATGGCGGAACTGGCCGCCGCCCACAACGTGCCCGTCTACCAGACCATGGCGGTGACCACGCGTTTTTTTGCCAGCGCCATTATCTTTCTGAACAGCCGGCTGGCCCCCCGCGTCACCCGCCACGGGGTGCTGGTGGATGTGTTTGGCGTGGGCGTGCTGCTTACGGGCGAATCCGGCGTGGGCAAGAGCGAGGCCGCGCTGGAGCTTGTTAAGCGCGGCCACCAGCTTGTGGCTGATGATGTGGTGGATATCTGCCGGGTATCCGAAAACCGTCTGGTGGGCGAAGCCCCCGAGATGGTGCGCCATTTTATGGAGATACGCGGCCTGGGCATCATTGACATACGCGCCATGTACGGCGTGGGCGCAGTGGTCAGCCACAAATCCATTGATATCGTCATCCACCTGGAGCTGTGGCGTGAAAATAAAGAGTATGACCGCCTGGGTCTATCCGAAGAGTACATCACCATCATGGGGGCCAAGCTGCCCTACATTGTGATGCCGGTGCGGCCCGGCCGCAATCTGGCCATTATCATTGAAGTGGCGGCCCGCAACTGGCGGCTTAAGCGCATGGGATACAACGCCGCCGCGGAGCTGGATGGCCGCCTGACCGAAATGTTGCAGCGCTCGCGCGAGGGCGGCCAGCCCTCGCCCATGTCCGAAGAAGATTAAAAAGGGGAAAGATGCGCTATGGTGTACGTTGGCATTGACCTGGGCGGCACGAACATTGCGGTGGGGCTGGTGGATGAGGGAGGGCGCATTCTGCACCAAGGCAGCGCCCCCACAGGCATCCCCAGGCCGTATCAGGATATCGTTGCGGATATGGCCCGCGTGTCGCGCGATGTCGTGGCCCAGGCGGGTTATACGATGGAAGATGTAAAGGCCGTGGGCGTGGGCGTGCCGGGTATCGCCGACCCCGAGACAGGCGTCATTCCTTTTTGCACAAATTTGCATTGGCACAATGTGCCCTTTCGGGATGAGTTTCACAAGCACATTGACAAGCCCCTTTTCATCGACAACGACGCCACGGTGGCCGCTTTGGCCGAATACGTGGCGGGTGTCAGCGCGGGCACGCACAGTAGCGTGTTTCTCACCCTGGGTACGGGCCTGGGGGGCGGCATCATCATCAACGGCAAGCCCTACAGCGGGTATCACCACATCGGCTCGGAGATAGGGCACACCATCATCGCGCTGGATGGCGAGCCCTGCACCTGCGGTAACGACGGGTGCCTGGAGCGCTACGCATCCGCCACCGCGCTGATACGCGAGGCGCGCAAGGCGTATGCGGAGCACCCGGATTCTTTGATGGGCAGGCTGTGCGGCGGTGACCCGGCGAACATAAGCGGCAAGGTCGCCATAGACGCCGCCAAAGCGGGCGACCCGACGGCCCTGGATGTGTTCAACCGCTATGTGCATGGCTTAGCCGCGGGTATCATATCCATCATCAATTTCATCGATCCGCAGGTCATCGTGCTGGGTGGCGGCGTATCCCTGGCCGGGGATTTTCTGCTGAACGCGGTGCGCGAAGCGGTGAGACCCATGGTGTTCTTTAAGACCATGCCCTATGCGGGTATTCAGCTGGCCAAGCTGGGGCCGGATGCAGGCATCATCGGGGCTGCCATGCTCGGCAAATAGCAAAGCCGGGTCATCAAAAAAACGCCCGCTCGCGGCGCCACATAGCGCCAGGCGGTTTTGCAATCCGCGAATGGCCGCCTGAGGTCTGTGCTTTGCCGGCAGGGGCGCTTTTTGTGCCGCTCATTCTCCCCGCAGAAAGGCGGCCAGTTGCTGCCGTGTGACGCCTACGCCCTCTGCGGCATCCAGCCTTTTGCCATCCATCCGATAGGCGGGCACCGCCCACACGCCGCATTGCTCGTAGGCCAGGTCATTGGCCGCTTGCACCTCTTTGGCGTAGCGGCCCGATTGCAGGGCCTGGCGCAGTGTAGCCTCATCCAGCAGGCCGCTCAGCGCTTTGGCCAGGCTGGCCGCATCTTCAATATCCACCCGATCCTGCAATGCGGCTTTGTAGGTCAGCGCGTGATAGGCCCACAGATCCGCCCCCGCATCTCGCGCAAAGTACATGCCCTGCATGCACAGGTCGGTGTGCGGGCCGTGCTGTTCCGGCCTGGGGTGCGCCTCGCAGGGGTGCCACGCCACCTGAATATCCGGGTGATCCTGGATCAGGGAGAGCAGGTACTCGTGCCCCCGCAAGCAGTAGGGGCAGGCGTAATCATAAAAAATTTTCAGAGTTCGCATGAGGTAGGCCCTCCTTTCGCGTTTGGCCGCTTGGCCGCAAAAAAACGTGTCAGCAACGCTTCACAAGGCGCTGCAAGCAAGCCGCCGTGGGCCGGTACATCATGGGCAAAGGCAGGGTCTTCCGTCAGGCGGTACAGGCTGCCGCAGCAACCGGCCCGGGTATCCGCCGCGCCGTAGAAGACCGCATCCAGGCGGCTGTACACAATGGCCCCCGCACACATGGGGCAGGGCTCCAGCGTTACATACAGGCTGCATCCCGCCAGGCGCCAAGCGCCCAGCGTAGCGGCGGCGCGGCGTATGGCCAGCATCTCCGCGTGGGCGGTGGGGTCGGCGGATGCCTCGCGGGCATTGTGGGCACGGGCAATCATCTGATTGCCGCGCACCACCACAGCGCCCACAGGGACTTCCCCGGCCTCCAGGGCCAGGGCAGCCTCCGCCAGGGCCTCCCGCATCCATGCCGCGTGCTCAGCCCATGCCGCATATTCCGTCCGCCGCGCGTGCATCAGCGGTGATCGGCAAAGAAGAACAGCGCCAGCGTGCCGGGCCCGGCATGGCTGCCGATGACCGGTCCGATGTCGCTGATGATGAATTTGTCCAGGGGCACGCCGATTTGATCGTGTATCATCTGCACCAGGGCCTGCGCGTCATCCAGGCAGGCGGCGTTGCTGATGAACACCCGCTGATCTACAGGCCCTTGGCGCAACTGCTCCATCTGCGCCAGCAGGCCGCGCAGGGCGTGGGCGCGCCCGCGCACCTTTTCGCGCGCGATCAGATGCCCTTCGTTATCCACGTGCAACACAGGCTTGATGGAGAGCATACTGCCAAAGAAGGCTGCGGCTGGGCTGCAGCGCCCGCCGCGTTTGAGAAAATTGAGATCATCCACCGTAAACCAGTGCGCGACGTGCAGGCGATTCTCTATCAACCAGGCCGCGGTCTCATCCAATGTTTTGCCTTGGGCGCGCAGATCCACCGCGCAGTAGGCGAGCATGGCCTGGCCGGCGCTTGCGGCCAGCGTATCCACTGCTACAAATCGGCGGTCTGGAAACTCCTTTTTCAGTTCCTCCTGCGCGATGAGAGAGCTTTGGTAGGTACCGCTGAGGCCGGATGAGAAAGCCACGTACAGTACATCCAGCCCCCGGCTCAAAAAGGATCGTGCCGCCTCGCAGAAGGCGTGACCGTTCACCTGGGAGGTGATGGCCACTTCGCCACCTCGTAAGCGCGCATAAAAGGTTTTGCTATCCAGCCCGGCGCCGGGACTATCCAAATAGGTTTCACCGCCAATGGTGTAGCTTAGAGGCAGCACAAAAAAATCTTGCTGCTCGGCTACAAAGTCTGGCCGCAGATCCGCACAGGAGTCCGTTAAAATGGCAAAAATAGAAAATCCCTCCAATTCCAATGAGATAACTTATTTTATCACACATCGGGCGGATTGGGCAAGCCCCTCTCGCCCTGCGGCGCGCGGCGCGGCATGCGCACCCGCACCTCCAGCGCGTCGTCCAGATTTTGCACAGTGCACTCTGCCGCGATGCCCGCACCCTGCATCTGCCGCACCACATCGCGTATGGCGTTGAGATACAGCCGATGGTCGCGCATCAGCGAGATTACCCGCTGGCCGGTGATTTGCGCGCGGCGCGCGGCCAGGGCCTGGGCCACCAGCGCCTCGGTCTGGCGTACATTCAAATCCTGCTGAATGGCCTGCCGAGCCACCCGCAACTGCTCCGCCTCGTCCAGGGGTAGCAGCGCCCGGGCGTGACGCTCGCTGAGCCCGTGATCCCGCAGCGCTTGCCGCACAGGTTCCCCCAGGCGCAGCAGGCGCAGTTTGTTGGCCATGGCTGGCTGGCTGCGCCCTACCCGGTTCGCCAATTCCGCCTGGGATAGCGAGAAGCGCCGCATGGCCGCCGCGTAGCCTTCCGCCTCCTCCAGGTAGTGCAGATCTGCCCGCTGCAGGTTTTCGATCAATGCCATCAGGGCGCTATCTTCGGGCCCGGCGGAGAGCACGATGGCGTCGATGTGGGTCATGCCCAGGCTTTGGCAGGCCTTGAGCCGCCGCTCACCGGATACCAGCTCGTAGGCCATGGGGCTGGCCGCGCGCACTGTGATGGGCTGGATGAGCCCCACTTGGCGTATGGAGGCCGCCAGTTCTGCCAGGGCCTGGGGATCAAACGCCTGCCTGGGCTGGCTGGGATTGGGCGCGATGCGCGCAATCTCTACCCAGCACACCTGCTTGCAGGGACGCGCGCCTAAGTAGAGCACCTTTTCTTCGGGACGCAGCAAGGGCATCCGCCGCCTTTCCGCCATATTGTGCCTTTTCCATTGTGATATGCTGGCATAATTCGGACAAATCACGGGCTTTTCCTGCACAAAAAGGCGCTCCGCATGCGCCAATCGTGCGCCGCGAAACACCTGTTTTCACCGCTATCGGCACCGCCGCCCGCGAAAAGCGGCGCATTTTCGCGATTAGGGGGTGATGCCCAGAGGTTTTCGTCCCGGTTCGCCCGCCTTGCGCGGATATTGGCTGACGGTTTTTTGCCGCTTATCCGCGATGATCAGCAGGTGATGCCAATCCCTACCCGGCACCGGGGCGGATAGGGGCGGGCGCAACGCCCCGCCCAACAGCCCGGCCGCCGCTTGCGCGGCGGGCCATTCCGCCGCGGTGGCCGGCCCCTTCCAGGCCAGGGCCCAGCCACCGGGGCGCACGAAGGGCAGCGTCAGCTCCAGCAACGCGGGCAGGGCCGCTACCGCGCGGGATGTGGCTAGGTCATACCGCTCCCGGTGTGCGGCCAGGCGCGCCGCATCCTCTGCCCTGGCGTGCAGCGCCTGGGCGTTCAACCCCAGCGCCGCGATCACTTGGCGCAGAAAGGCCACGCGCTTGGCCTGGGCATCTAGCAGCACCCAGCGCAGATCGGGCCGCACCAGGGCCAAAGGCACGCCGGGGAAGCCCGCGCCCGTACCCACATCCACACAGAGCGCCCCCTGGGGCAGCAGCCCGGGCTTTGCCAGAGGGGCGAGGCAATCCAGATAGTGGCGATCCACCGTCTCCAGGGGATCTTGCACGGCGGTCAGATCCATGCGCGCGTTGGCTTCGGTCAGCAGTGTGTGGTAGGCTGACCATTTAGGCCGATCCTGAGCCGCATCCAAGGGGATGCCGAGTGCCGCGCAGCCCGCGGCCAGGCGCACCCAAACCTGCTCTTCCATCAATTCTGCCCCAGCAGCGTTTCCGCCCAAAATTTGACCCAGCTCAGCCCTTCGCGCACGTGATTTTTGATCCAATAAGCGGGCTCGGATGCGCTGCCCGCGCCGGTGGCCGCGATGCCCAGCTGTTTGCACAACGCCAGGGCGCGGGCTACGTGATAATCCGATGTTACCACCAGCGCCTGGGCCAGGCCGCGCTGGGCCATCAGCGCCCGGGCGTACATCAGGTTTTCCCGCGTGTTAAAGGAAGATGTCTCCGCTGCCACATCCTCTTCAGGGATGCCCCGCGCGATCAGCCAATCCCGCATTACCTGGCCCTCGGGCGCGGGTTCGTTCTCGCCCTGGGCGCCGCAGACGATGATGAGCTGGGGCTGTTGCTGATAGGCTGTCACCGCTTTGGTCAACCGCCGGGCCAGGGCGAGGGAGAGGCTGCCGTCGGCCTTTACCTGGGCGCCCAGTACGATGATCACATCTGACGGCCGCACGGGGGGCAGGTGCGTCTCCGCGTACACTACCCAGCCGATGACACCCGCCGAGCTCAGCAGACCCGCCAGCAGTACGATGCACACCGCGCGCCACACCCTTCCCGGCCGCTTGAGTTTGGTCTGTTCTCTATGCGTGCCCAAAGCTTTCGTATACCCCCGTTTCAAAACGATCCAATTGATTATTCTCCCAGCCAGGCGGTGGGGTATACCCGCAGGCCGCCATTCAGTTTTTCGCCCAGTTTTTGCAGGCGTTCCAGCACCCTGGCAGCATCCGGCTCTTCATAAGGGGTGGGGATGAAGTCGTTGTAATCCGGCGTGGAACTGATGCGGCAGGGGATGACGCGCATGCCCGCATCCCGCGCGGCGTTGCCCTGCACGTAAAAGCGCTGCTGGAAGAGGAAGGTATCCTTATCCGACGGGTTGGTGTTGCCTGCGAAGGAGAAGTTGGCCAGCGAGTAGCAGATATACTTGCCTTTGTACAGCTCGATGGGGTTGATAACATGGCTGTGGTGGCCCAGCACCAAGTCCGCGCCCGCATCCACTGTGGCGCGGCCAAGTTTGACCTGGCGCTCGTTTGGCAGCGTAGCCCGTTCTTCACCCCAGTGGTAGGATACCACCACCAGCGCGCAGCCCGCTTGGCGCAGGGCAGTGATATCCTCTGGCATATTCCGGTGGATTTGGGCGTACCTGCTATCAAATGTGCGGTAAGAGAGCATGCCGATGCGTACGCCCTGGGCTGTAAATATCGCGCTCTGCCCGTTGCCGCTGTAGGCGACGCCCGCATCGGCCAGGGCCTTTTGGGTATCCTCGTAACCCCGCGTGCCGTGGTCAAACACGTGGTTGTTATCCAGCGCCACAGCTTCCACATGGCCCAAGGCGAGGGCTTGGGCGTACTGCGGCGGCCCCGCGAAGCAGTAGGTATTTTCTGTGGCCGGTGGGGCTGTGGTCAGCGCGCCCTCGTAGTTGACCAGGGTGAGATCATCCGCGGCGAAATACGCCTGCACGTTGCGAAAGGGGAAGGAGAGATCGTCACCCTGGCGGCGCAGTTCATCCCGAAAGGGATTGGAGGATTTGCGCCTGTCGCTGCCGTGGGTGACATCCCCTGCGGCAGTGATGGTGATGAGCACATCCGGCGGTGTCGGTGGCGTGCCGCTGCCCGCCGCCAGTGCGCCACCGCACAGGGCCGCCAGCAGACCGCTTAACGCCAACAGGCGCGCGTACTTGACCATGCCTTTTCCTCCCGATCCGCATACTGATGGTGAAAGGGCGCGAGGCATGCGGGGGGCCTACGCCTTCTTTTTTACCCGAAACACGAACTCTCGCTGCACCCAATAGCTAGCGACGGCCAGGCAGATATCCACCACGGGTTTGATCAGCTTATCAGAAAGCGCGCTCGGCAGGACGGAGAGACCCTGGGTTAGGCCCGCGCCTACAGCCATCTGCACCACCATCAGCAGGTAGTAGCGGAAGATGGCGCCCTTGCCCCCGTGACCGCCGAACACCGCGTGCTTGCTGAGCGTGTAGTTGAACAGCGAACTGATCACCCGCGCCACGCCGTAGCAGAGATAGAGCTCCATGCCCGTCCAGGCGCGCAGGGCCAGGTATAGGGCGTAATCCAGCCCGTAGGAGAGCAGCGCGGTCAACAGATAGCGAAAAATGACGCGATAGATGCGCGCCGCATCGCGCAGGGGGTTAAAATGCGAGCCTTTGTTGTCGTCAATGTACACGGTCTCAATGGGTATTTCCATGGGTGGCAGGGCGAGGTCGCGCAGCTTGAGCAGCATGTTCATTTCATACTCGTAGCGCTCGCCGGGCATGGCCACCATGGTGGCCAGCGCGGCGGCGGGGATACCCCGCAGGCCCGTCTGCGTGTCGTGGATGCGTATGCCCGTGGCCAGGCGGTAGACCACGCGGGTGATGGCGTTGCCCGCGCGGCTCTTCCAGGGCACGCTGCCACTGAAAGCGCGCCCGCCTATCACCAGTGTATCCGGGTATTGCACCATGGTCTGGCAGACCTTGAGAATGTCATCCGGCGTGTGCTGGCCATCCGCATCGGCGGTGACCACGCCGGATACGCATGGCCAGCGCAGCAGGATTTCGTTGATACCGGTCTTGAGCGCGCGCCCCTTGCCCAGGTTGACCGCGTGACGCACCACGGGCGTCCCCAGGGCCGTTATCTGTTGAAAGATGGGCAGCGTGGCCTCGCCGCCGCCGTCATCCACCACCAGCACATCCAGCCCGCGCGCGCGCAGCAGTTCCACCAATTGCGGCAGGCGCACATCCGGCTTGTAGGCGGGGATAAGCACGACGGCATGGAACGCATCCGGTGTTTTGTCGGGCATGGGGTAACCTCCTCTGTATCGGGTGGTTCAATGTCACACACAGTATATCGGAGGGGATGGGGCTTGTCAAACGAGGATTACCCCCGATCCTCCGCCTCCAGTTTATCCAGCAGCGCATCCATCCGCATGGCGGATAGATGCCGGGCTGCGCCGCCGGAGAGTGCCGGATCAATGCCGCATACAGAGGCCCAGCGGCAGGTATCGCAGGCGCACCAAGCGCCCAGCCGGGCCGGGGCGATGCCGATATCGCCGGTGCGGATGCGCCCGGCAAACTGGGTGGCCCGGCGCTTGGCGTGGGCCAACAGCAGATGCAGTTGATATGGCGTGGCTGCGGCCGCCCGTTTGGATAGGCTGCCATCCCGATTGAACGCGCCGGGCAGCCCCAGCGCCTGCAGTGCCTCTGCCTCGCCCAAGGCCAGGCCTCTCATGCGCAGTTCTTGCGACATCAGGCGCTCTGCCTGCGCCTCATCCCGAGCGAAAGTGTTCACCAACGGATCATGCACGCGGAAGTAGTACAGCCCGCCGGGCCGCGCCCCGGGCACGGCGGCCAGCGCGGCGGCCATGTAGAGGAGAAGCTGCTGCTGCAGGCCCCAATAGATGCGGGCGCCATCCAGGCCGTGTGTGCCGGCACCGGCTTTGTAATCCACCACGCGCAGATAGGGCGCATCCTGCGGCGTGGGTTGCCAAAGGTCTATCCGATCCACCCGGCCGCGTAGATACAGGGGTGGCTCGCCTGCCATAGGCAGCGCCAGGGGCGGGGCTTCCGCCTCGCCGAAGATCATCTCCAGCTGCGCGGGCATGTACTGGCCCTGTTGCAACTGCTGCGTGACCGCCCACGCCGCGCGGCAGGCGGTCTGCTGTATGCGGCGGATCTGCGCCTGTACCTGCGCCTGCGCATCCCCCCAGGCGGGGCGGGCGTCCGCCAGCACGGCGGATATGGCCTGGCGCATCAGCGCGTCGCTCTGCGTTCTTTCCATGCGCGGCCAGCCCGGTTGCGCCATAGCCAGGCGCGTGTAACTCTCCAGCGCGGCGTGGTACCAACTGCCCAGGTCGTTGGGGTACACACCGCAGGGAATGATGGGCCTGGGGCGGAGCGCGTACTGTACAAAGTGTTTGTACGGACAGGCGGCAAAGGTCTCCAGCCGGGTGACGCTGTAGCGGATTTCCGCTTGCGTCGCAGCCGCGCCCGCGGGCAGGGGCAGGGCTTCCACGCGGGCATCCAGCCCCGCCAGCACATTGCTGAGGGCTTGTCCCCAGGGTTCCTTTTGCAAAAAAGCGTAGGCCGCGGCCATGCTGGGCGGCAAGGCGTGGCCTTCCAGCGCGCCGCGCAGGGCAGGGCCCAGCACATCCAGCGCGGGGCGAGGGGCACATAGGGCGGCCAAACCGCCTTCATCCAGCGTGCCGCCCTGCAATGCCAGCTTTGGAAAGATCCGCCGCAGTTGGGCGCACACCATGGCGGGGCGTTGGGCTGCGCCCGAGCCATCCGCCACGGGATAGCTCAGCCACAGCGACTCGCTGGGCAGGGTAAAGGCCTGCAGCACATCCAGCCGGGCCAACTGCGCCTTGGCGGCATCATCCATACCCAAGTGCGCGCCGGAAAGCTGCTCCGCCTGCCTTTTCTCCGTATCGGTCAAAAGCCCCGGTTCCCCGCTGCCCAGCTTGCCATCCCCCAGGCCCAGCACCAATAGGGCCCGCACCGCGCCGGTGCGCACGCGCCCTAGCGCGCCGCAGACCAGGGCCCGGGGTGCGGGGGGCAGGGCGGCCAGCTCGACAGATTCCAACCCCGCGGCCAACATATCCGCTATCAGCGCCGTGCGCACGCGTTGCCCGGCTAGCAGTGCGTGCATCTGATCCAGCGTGCGCATCAGGTGCTGCCACACCTGCGCGCTGTGCGCCGCTTCGCTGGGCATCCCGGCGGCCAAGAGGGATTGCTCGTAGGCCGACAGTGCCTCATAGGCGCGTATATGCTGCAAAAAAGCCACGATGGCCCGCAGCACGCCATCCGCATCGTTTGCTTGTCGCAGGCCCTCCTGCAGCGCGGCCAGGGGCGCGGCCACGGCTTGGCGCAGGGGTTCGATGCGCGCCATGACATCCTCCGGCCCACGGGATAGAGGCTGCCGCCAGCGCGTGCCGCGCAGGCCATATTCCAGCGCGTAGCGCTCCAATGCGAACACGTCCTCCTCCGCGAGACCTGAAAAGCCGCTCTTGATGTAGACCAGCGCATCTTCGCCTCGCCAGCCGCGCGTAGCGCAACGCAGGGCAGCCAGCAACCCCGTCGGCAGGGGATGGCGCGCGGCCGGCAGTTTTTCATCCACATAGGCCGGTATGCCGTACTGCGCGAACACGTGGCGGAGAAGCCCGGCATACACAGTTGCGTCTGTGTACTGCACGGCGATTTCGTGCCAGGCCAAACCTTCATCCCGCACCAGGGCAAGGATGCGGGCCGCGGCCAGGTGCGCCTCTGCAAAGGGTGTGGCGGCGGCTTGCAGGGTGAGCCCATGGGGGGGATGCGCCCATGGCTTGGCGGGGTAGGCGTACAGCTCTTGCTCTAAATATTGCAGGGTTTCGGATGCGGCCAGAGGGGCGTCGACCGTTTGGCGCGCGCAGGCGATCCCGGCCTGATCCAGTATGCGCGCAAACCGCGCCGCGCTGGCGCGCACCGGGGTGTACAGCGCCGCGTCGCGGCAAGGCGGCTCATCCATCACCAGCGCCACGCAGAGAGATGCCGCCAGAGACGCTGCCTGGGCCAGCGTGCGCGCGAACTGCTCGGTGAGCATATCAAACCCGTACACCCACACCTGCGCGCCCTGCAGCAGGCCCGATGCCGCCAGCCGCTGCCGCATGGCGGTCTGCACATCCTCTCCATCCACAAAGTGACCGACCAGGCGTCGCTCGTAGGCGGCGTAAATGCGCGCCGCATCCAGCAGTTTGGCGCGCAGGGCGGGCTGGGATGCGGCCTGCGCGAGGCCCTCAAGCGCCTGCGGGGTCAGGCTGCCGCGCTTGCAATCCGCAATCAACGCGGATAATTTCTCCACAAAACCCGCGCCACCGGTGTGACGGTAAAAGACCAGCTGCGGCCCCAGTTCCTCTAGGGCGCAGCGCAGCACCATGCCCTTGCCGCGCTCATCAATGGCCACGCGCTGGGGGGTTCCGGCGGCTTCGAACACGCGCTGGGTCAGGCGGGTCGGAGAGAGCACATCCAGATCAAAAAAACCTGGCAGGCGCAGACGCTCCACCAGCTCCAGCTCCGCCTGAAGGGTGAACTGCTCGGGTACCAGCAGCAGACAGCGCGCCCCTGCCCGATAGGCATCGCCGATCTCTTGCACGATGTGGGGCAGCAGCCGGCGGGTGCGCCCCGATAGGATGCGAACGGACACGGCGGTTCCCTCCTTATTGCGGGCATCCGCTGGGAATATGGGAGATGATCGCAGCAGAAGTCAAGGCGACAGCGGGTTCGCGCGCCTACTTGCCTACACAGAAGGTGGCAAAGATGGCATCCAGCACCTCTTCTTCCAGATTTTCACCGGTGATGGCGCCTAGAAATGCCAGAGCCCGGTGCAGATCCACAGCCGCGGCATCCAGAGAAAGGCCCGCGCCCAGCGCGTCCGCCGCCTCTACCAGCGCATCCGCTGCGGCGTGGGCGGCGCGGATGTGCCGGGCCTGGGTGAGGGGCGCGGCCTGGGCTGCCGGGGCCGCTGCCAGGGCGGCTAACGCGGTGCGTAGCGCAGGCAACCCCTCGCCTGTGCGGGCGGAGATGGGCAGGGCCTGCGCATCCGGGGCCAGGCCGTGCAGGCGCTCCACACCCCAGGCGGCGGGCAGGTCGCACTTGTTGAGCGCGGCCAAACAGGGCGTCTGCCGGCGCGCGGCCAGCAGGGTTTTATCCTCTTCCGTCAAGGGCTGCGAGGCATCCAGCACGAGCAGCCACACATCCGCCCGTTCCAGGGCGGCCCTGGCCCTGGCCACGCCCTGGGCTTCCGCCGCATCTGTGCTGTGCCGCAGCCCTGCGGTATCCGTCAGGCGCACGGGCATACCGTTCACC
>JAITTS010000033.1 GCA_031286995.1 Oscillospiraceae bacterium | reverse complement strand
CCCAAGGCGGATGGCGGCGCAATCCTCCCCCACGCCCGCGCCCTGCACCACCTCGGGCCGCGCGTCACCCAAGTGACGCAGAATGATGCGCTGCAATTGCTCATTGGTCAGCTTACCGGTTCGCATACTGTTCTTTCTCTTTTCCGCCGTAAATATCGGCGCTATTCACCGATCAGGGCGCGAAAGGCTGCCTCATCCACCACAGGCACGCCCAGCGCCTGCGCTTTCGCCAGCTTGCCACCGGCGGCAGCCCCGGCCAGCACCAGGGTCGTCTTGGCGGAGACAGCGGATAAAACCTCGCCTCCGTGGCGGGCGATCATGGCCTCGGCTTGAGCGCGCGTCAGCGTGGGCAGGGTGCCGGTCAGCACCACGCGTTGCCCCGCCAGCGCCCCTGCCGGACCCTCAGGCTGCTGTGCCAAGGGCACAGGGTTTACCCCCGCATCCAGCAGGCGCTGCACCGCGCGCCTGTTCTCAGGGCAGGCGAAGTATTCCAGCACGCCCTGGGCCACCACATCCCCCACATCCTCTACAGCCAGCAGCGCCGCCTCATCCGCGGCCATCAGCGCATCCAGCGTGTTAAAGCGCCGCGCCAGGTCGCGAGCGGTCTTGCGCCCCACGTTGGGGATACCAAGGGCAAAAAGGAAGGCATCCATGGCGCAGGCGCGGCTCTTATCCAGCTCCGCCAGCAGCCGGATGGCTTTTTTGTCGCCAAAGCCCTTCAGCCCCACCATTTGCAAAGGCGTTAGGGTGTACAGATCGGCAGGGTCGCGCACGCCCAAGGCATCGTAAAACAGCTCCGCCGTCTTTTCACTGAAGGTTTCGATATCCATGGCATCCCGGCTGGCAAAGTGGGCCAGGCGGGCCACGATCTGCGGGCGGCAATCCGTGCGGTTCAGGCAAAACAGATGCGCCCCGCGCTCGGCCAAGGGCTGTCCGCAGGCCGGGCAGACCGTAGGCGCTTCTGCATCCCGCTCGCCGGGCTGCCGCTCACCGGCCACCGCGCCCAGTATCTCCGGGATCACGTCGTTAGATCGGCGCACCCACACCCGCGCGCCGATACGCACGCCTTTGCGCTGGATGTCACCCCAGTTGTTCAGCGTGGCCCGCTGCACCGTCACCCCTGCCAGCTCCACCGGCTCCAGGCGGGCCAAAGGCGTCAGCTTGCCGGTGCGGCCCAACTGCCAGGTAATATCCAGCAGGGTGGTAGTGACCTCTTCAGCCTCGAACTTGTAGGCCACCGCCCAGCGGGGAAACTTATCCGTGTACCCCAGTACATCCCGCGTGCGGGTATCGCACACCTTGACCACCGCGCCGTCGATCAGAAAATCCAGGCTCTCCCTTTGGGCTTCCACCTGGCAAATGAGGGCCAGCACCTCATCCACAGAGGTTGCCACACCCAAAAAAGGGCTGACCGGGAAGCGGTTCTCCCGCAGAAAGGCCCACATCTCCCGGTGATCCGCGAAGGTGTGCGCCTCAATGTAATTGACTTGATAAAAGAAGGCATCCAGCCTGCGCGAGGCCGTCGCCTTGGGATCCATGTTGCGCAACGCGCCCGCAGCGGCGTTGCGGGCGTTCTTCAGCGGTTCCGCCGCCTTGCGGTTGTAGGCCGCCAAAGCGGATAGCCGCATGATGCCCTCGCCCTGCACCTCCATGCGTCCCTGGAAAGGGATGCGCGCCGGAATACTGCGAATGGTGCGCACCTGATCCAGAATAGCTTCGCCCATCTCACCGTTGCCCCGCGTGGCAGCCTGGATGAGCACGCCGCCCTCGTAGGTGAGGCTCAGCGTCAGGCCGTCAAACTTGTACTCCACAGCATAACAAAGCGGGGGCAACGCATCGCCCCGTGGCAAGACTTCCATTTGGGTCTGAACCGCTTGGGCCTGGGCCGCGCCCCACAGTTTTTCGCACCGGGCCGCCCAATCCCGCAGCGCTGCCTCGCTCTGGGCCTTGCCCAAACTCCACAGCCGCGCCAAGTGCCTGTGGGGCGCAAAGCCCTGCGCGGGTTCACCCCCTACCCGGCGGGTGGGTGAATCCGGAAGGCGCAGACCGGTCTGTGCCTCCAAGCGCGTCAGTTCATCGTAGAGCGCATCCCATTCCTTGTCGGATATGATGGGCGCATCCAACACATAGTAGGCGTAGGCCGTCTCGTTCAAGCGATCCACCAAGGCTTGCATATCCGCGCGATCCGTCATGGGCTACACCCCTACTTTGACGATGGGGGCAATGGATACCGAAAACTCTTTTACGCCGTAAGCGGCAAACTCAATGCGGATGCGCGCATCCGCACCCGTGCCCATGATAGCTGTGACGTTACCCTCGCCAAACTTGCGGTGCAACACCCTGTCACCCGCCGCAAACAGGGTGGGGGCCGCCTGCCTGCGCGCCAAGGAAGGCACGGTGACATCCGGCCCGAAGCCCTTTTGCACCCCAGGGATACGCAGCGCCCCTGCCCGACCACCGCTAAAATCTTTCATAAGCGGGCGGGGCGCCTTAGCGGGTTCTCTTGCGCGCTCCGGCGCGGCGGGGAAGGCGCGCTCCATGCGGGCGGTACCGCTCTCATCCAGCAGATGGGTGGGTACCTCCGCCAAGAAAGGCGAAGGCGGGTTGTGCTGCAACTGATTGAAGAGCATGCGCTGCACGGCGTGAGAGAGGTATAGCTGCTCTCTGGCACGGGTGATGCCCACGTAGCACAGGCGACGCTCCTCCTCTAGCTTTTCGGGGTCGAAGAGCGAGCGGCCCCTGGTGAAAATGCCTTCCTCCAGGCCAATAATGAAGACCACGGGAAATTCCAGCCCCTTGGCGCTGTGCAAGGTCATCAGCGTCACATTCTGGCTCTTGCCGGAAAGGTTATCCAGATCCGTCACGAGAGCAACGTTTTCTAAAAACGCTTCCAGGGTGGGTTCCTCCGCACGCTGCTCAAACTCCGCCACGGCGCCCACAAACTCGCGCAGGTTTTCAAGCCTGGCCTGGGCTTCATCGGATCTATCATTTTCGTACTGGGCCAGCAGCCCGGTCTCGTTCAGCAGCAGGGTCACAAAATCCACTAAGCCCATATTGCGCCGCCTCAGCGTCAGCTCTGCCAGCAGGGCGGCAAAATCCCCCACGCACTTGCGCGCGCGGGACGCCAAGGTATCCGGTGGTTCAAGCATGGCGGTAAAGACCGAATACCCCTGCTCTTCCGCATGGCGCACCAGTTCCGCGATGGTGGCCTCGCCGATGGCGCGCTTGGGCTGGTTGATCACCCGCCGCAGGGATACATCATCCGCAGGGTTGACGATCACTCGCAGGTAGGCCACCGCATCGCGAACCTCTTTGCGGTCATAGAAGCGGGTGCCTCCGTACACGCTGTAGGGAATGCCCGCCCGCACCATCATCTCTTCCAGTACGCGAGATTGCGCGTTGATGCGATAGAGCACCGCCATATCACCGTAGCCTACGCCGCCCTGGCGCAACTGGCGCACGCGGTCGCAGATCCACGCGCCTTCCTCCCGCTCATCCCCAGCCTTAAAGAGGCGGATGCGGCTGCCTTCACCCTGTTCTGTCCACAGTGCTTTGGCTTTGCGCCCTACGTTGTGGGCAATAACGCTGTTGGCCGCATCCAAAATATTGGCGGTGGAGCGATAGTTTTGCTCCAGTTTGATGGTGGTACAACCGGAAAAATCCTTTTCAAAATCCAATATATTGCGAATATCCGCACCGCGCCAACCGTAGATGGACTGGTCGTCATCCCCCACCACGCACAGGTTGCGGTGGTGAGCCGCCAGCAGCTTGACGAACATGTACTGGGCATAGTTAGTATCCTGATACTCATCCACATGGATGTAGTGAAAGCGCCGTTGGTAGGCTTCCAGTACCGGCGGATGGGCGGCAAACAGTTCCAGGGTTTTGACCAGCAAGTCGTCAAAATCCAGTGCATTCAGGCTGCGCAGGCGCTCCTCATAACGGCGGTACACATCGTGTATCATTTGCATGCGATAATCGCGGCTGGATGCGGCAAACCACTCGTCCGGGCTTTGCAGCCTGTTCTTGGCATCCGAAATGCGGCCTTTGACCTCCCGCGGCGGCAAAAGTTTGTCGTCGATGTTCAGCTTTTTCAGTTGTTCTTTAATCAGGGCCATTTGGTCATCGTCATCATAGATGGTAAAGGCCCTGGTGTAGCCCAGTTTTTCAATATCACGCCGCAGGATGCACGCGCAACAGGCGTGAAAGGTGAACACCCACACGTCATCCGCCTTGCTGTCTGTCAACTGAGTCAGGCGGTCGCGCATCTCTCGGGCGGCTTTGTTGGTAAAGGTGATGGCCAATATCTCGCGAGCGGACACGCCCCCAGCCAACAGATTGGCGATACGGTAGGTGAGCGCGCGCGTCTTGCCAGAGCCTGCGCCTGCCAATATCAGCAGCGGCCCCTCGGTGGTCTCCGCCGCCAGGCGCTGCTCTGGGTTGAGCATGCTCAAGTCCATGATTTGTCCCCTTCGTCCTCCGCATCCAGCTTGTCCAGCACCTGGGTGTAGCCATCCGAGCCATAGAGCAGGCAGCGGTTGACACGGCTGATGGTGGCGGTGCTCGTGTTGGTCTGGCTGGCGATCTCTTGATAGGTAACGCTACGGCGCAGCATACGCGCAACCTCCAGCCGTTGAGCCATGGCCTCCACCTCGTGGACGGTGCACAGATCTTTGAGCAGGCGGTAGCACCCATCCCGATCCTCTACGGCCAGCAACGCCCGCACCAACAATTCGGCTTGCGGCCCGAACAGCGACGTATCCAGATCTTTCATCGGCTATCCCCTCCATCATTCACACAGCGCGCAGAAGCTCTTGCCCGGGCCTGGCCCAGGCTGATACACCGCGCTGTCACTATACTTAGTATAGCATAGAATGGAACGCAAGGAAAGCCAAAGCGCGCATTTTCGTGCAAAAGCCGGGCACGGCTCAAAACCTTGCCTCAGCCTTGGGCTGCGTCACCTGCTCTATCTGGCCGACGGATACCTCATAGGCCACCTTTTCCACCACGGTGCCGTCATCCAACTGTTTTTGATAGATGCGGCTTTGCAGGCGGCCCGTCAGGCGCACCTGATCACTCACCCCCAGGTGGGATGCGAAGCGCGCGCTTCTGCCCCAAGTAATGCAAGGGATGTAGTCGCTCTTGCCGTAGGATCGGTTGATAGCCAGCATCAAATCCGCTATCTCGCGGCCAAAGGGCGTGGTACGGTAGGCCGGGGGCTTGCACAGCGTGCCCACCAACTGCAGCACGTTGGGGTTGCGCTGGGGATCAACATCCATCACGTGCTGGGCAAAGGCGGTGATGAGCAGCCTGCCCACCCCATCCACCACCTTGTTGTAAGTGCGCACCTGCCCCTCTACGGCTAATGCATCCCCCGGCGCGAGGCTGCGGCCCTCCAGCAGGCGCTCGGATACCGTGACGGGCAGTATATCCTCCGCGCCGGAGAGGCGAGGCACGGTCAGTGAAAGGTAGTAGAACAGCTCGCCAAAGGCTTCGTGCCCCGGCGTGGGGACTTCCTTCAGTTTCCCCGCCAGGTATAGGGCATTGATCACGTGTTCCATGGGCCTTCCCCCTTCGGTATGTCTATTGCTGCACGGTGATCTGCGTGGGCGCGGCGGTGCTGGCTGGGATTTGGTGCTGCGTGCCTTTGTGGTCTATCCAGGTTTCACCCGCAAGCAGCAGTTCGGATACCGGGATCACCCGGTAGCCCGCCTGGGCGTACAGTTGCAGGATGGTAGGCAGCGCATCCAGAATGTATCTGGAATCGTTGTGGAACAGCACAATATCCCCTGGCTGTATATTGTTCGTGGCGCGGCGTATCATATCCTGCGCGCCACGGTTCTTCCAATCCAATGAATCCACGTTCCATTGCACACACTCGTAACCCTCTTGGCGGCTGATGCGCACCACGGCATCATTATACTCCCCGTAGGGCGGCCGGAACAAGGTGGTGGGCTTGCCAATAATTTGCGCCACTTTGTCGCTGGTCATGCGCAGTTCTTCGCAAATTTTTGCCTCGGACAGGCTGGCCATGTGCGGGTGGCTGGTGGAGTGATTGCCCACCTCATGCCCCTTGGCCGCGATCTCGCGCACCAGATCCGGGTGCGCATCCACCCACATGCCTACCAGAAAAAACGTGGTACGCACGCCGTACTGATCCAAGATATCCAGGATAGCGTTTGTCTGCGCGCTGCCCCAGGCGGCGTCAAAGCTGATGGCCAGTGCCTTATCCTGCGTATCTACGTTGTAGACGGGCAGTTCGCGCCGGGCCGCAGCCGCAGGCCAGGCGCCGGTGCGCACCAACCCCGCGTAGACCATGGATAGCGTCGCAAGAAAACACACCGCCGCCAGCTGCCGCCAGCGCGCCCCGCCTGCCCCGGCATTCGCCACGCCGCTTCCCCCCTTCGCACTATGAGCATATGCCCCGCACACGCGAAATAGAACTGTTGTTTCCGCGCCGCCGCTGTGCTATAATATAAAAGATTTTGCGGGCAACAGGTGCGGCCCGGTTACTCAAGAAAGGACGTGATCCCATGGATCAGCCCAAGATTGCCTTGGTGACGGATAGCGCGGCATCCCTGGATGAGGCGCAGCGCCGAGCCTACGATATTCGCGTGGTGCCCCTGCGCGTCATCTACCGCCAGGGCGAATATCGGGATGGCGTGGATATCACCCCGGATCAGGTATATGCGCGCATGCGCAGCGAAATACCCACCACATCCCTGCCGTTGCCGGGGGATGTGGTCGCCCTGTACACAGAGCTTGCGGCGGCGGGCTACACCCACATCATCCACATCTGCATCTCATCCGGCCTTTCCGGCACGTACAACATGGTGCGGGCGGTGGCGGCGGAGTTTCCGCACCTGACCATTGAGGTGGTGGATAGCCGCATACTTTCCATTGCCCAGGGCGTGCTGGCGTTATCGTGCGGCAAGCTGCTGGCCGAAGGCGCCAGTTTTGCAGAGGCGGTGGCGCACGTATACACGGTGCGAAAGGGCATGCTGGGTATGTTTGTGCTGCGCACGCTGGAATACTTGCGCAAGGGTGGACGCATCGGCCTGGTGGAAGGTGTGATGGGCACCGTGCTGCAGCTGAAGCCCATCATCTTTGTCAATGACGACGGGGTGTACGAAACCCTAGCCAAGGCCCGAGGGTTCGGCAATGCGTTGGATACGCTGCTGCAGGCGGCCAAAAAACGCTTTGCGGATAAGCTTGTACGCGTAGCCGTGGTCTATGGCGACCGGGCAGATGAGGCCCAGGCTCTGCTGGAACGGGCGCACCAGACGCTGAACACGCTGGAGGGCTTTATTTCGCAGGTCAGCCCCGTGCTGGGGGTGCACACCGGCCCCAGCCTGCTCGGATTGATCGTTTACGACGCGCTGTAAGCACCCCCACCCCAAACGCTGCGAGACCTGCGGCACAAAAATGGCCGCGAAGTCCTTCACCGGGCTTGCGAGTTGGGCGCATCCATGGTATAATGTCAGCGTTTCACGCCGAAGTGGTGGAATGGCAGACGCTCCGGACTCAACATCCGGTGGTAGCTATACCGTGCGGGTTCAAGTCCCGCCTTCGGCACCATTTTCCAGGGTTCCCTTGGATCGAGAGAAGCTGCTAGAAATAGCGGCTTTTTTCGTTTGCACGCGCGAGAAAGCTATATAAATCTAAGGGTTGTGGGTTAGGGGACAATTGAGATTTTCGATGGATGGAGCGAGCCTGTTGTGCAATTACAGCCTTTTGCGCTTCTCAACGAATGGATATATTTTTAAAAATTAAAACAGTTCTGTTTTAAAAAATAATTGTTTCACTTTTGGAGGCAGCGATTATACCGTTACACGGTTCCAGATAATGAGTAAGGTATTTGCTCGGGATGAGCCATGCCGCCAACGCGTCAAACCGCCGATCCATGTGGCGTGATGCGCATGGGGCGGCGGTTTGGCGGTTCACATTAGTGAAGGATATGTACTGGAAAAACAAAAAATAATAATTTGCTTATATTTTTATGCTATAACCAAAAACAAATGCGTCTTGCAAAACTTCAGGACGCGTTTTTAAATCTTCTGAAGAATCTAGCCCTTCAACAGTAAAATATGAAACAAGAGGGATATCATGATGGCCGAGAAAATGTTCAATAGTATGCACGAGATTTTCGTTCTCTTTTTTGTTTAACCCCGCACGGATAGCAACTGCTACGCCTTTTGTACCGTTTGATCTAATGCTCTTTGAAGGATTATTATTACAATAAGGGGTATATCGGTCAATGAAAACCTTCATCTGTGCAGTAACATCGCCCCAATAGGAGGGCGATGCAATCACCACTACCTCTGAGTCGTACATTTCTTCAACAATTAGCCGAACATCATCGTTTATTAAGCATGTACCATCCTTGTAACATGACTTGCAGCCTCTACAGTACCCGATTGTTTGTTCTGAAATAAAAATTTGTTTTACTTCAAAGCCTTGTCTTTGCATTCCGTGTGCAATTTCATTTAGAATTGCCGCAGTATTCCCGTTTATTCTTGGACTGCCTGATATACATAACGCTTTCATACGATCCCTCTTTATATAAAGCTTGAAGCGCGGTCACAGTAGGCTTTCGCCGCCGCCTCTCTCCTGTAACGCGCGGCAAAAACAAAGGCTTGGTTTCAAATGCAACTTCTATGATTTGCTCTCCACTTACCATTTTACCAAACTTGCTGCGACTTGTTTTTCACTTCTCTATTATATCTCGACATTTGAGGGGAAACTATGTAGACACTGCTGTTCGAGGAAAGGAGGTCAAGCTACATTTGTTGGATGAGAGCCGTGCAGGCACGGTACAACACCTTGCCTATTGCGTGTAGAGCCTGCGGCGCCCCTACCTGCAAAGCTTAGCGAACAACGCCTCGCTTTTGCGTAGCAACAGCGCGGTGGATGCCGCACCCAGCGCCGCCAGTACGCCCCCCACGCCCCAAGCCATGGCGCCCCAGGAAAGGCCCAGGGCGTACCCACCCCAGAGCAGGGCGGCCAGCACAAGCATCAACACCAGGCCGTAGAGCATGCTCAACATGGCGTTGAGGCTCTGTTTGATGATCTGCGCGGGGTTTTCCCAGCGAAAGTTGGGTCGGGCCAAATCAATGAGCACCGCTACCGCGTTGATGTGCAGGCACATCAACGCACACAGAGCGAACACCCCGGCGGCCACCGGCCAGGCTATGCCCAGGGAAAGGGGCAGACACAGCGCGGCAAGCGCCACCGCGGGTATGGAGATGCTGGCGCCGAAGCCGTACTTGATGAGCACCTGTGTGCGGCCGGGTATGGGCACAGTTTGGGCTAACCAAAAATTGGTGCCCTCCCGAGAGATAACGGTGCCAGCGGCCGGGTTGATGGCCGAAAAGAAGCCGATAATCCCTGTGGTGATGAGAATGAGCAAGGGCACAGGCACTTGGCTGTGCAAAAAGCCAAGCAACTGCGCACGATCCCACTGGCCACTACTGAACATGGTGGGCATACTGACGATAAGCGGCGTCATAAAAATGGATGAGAGCGAGTTGATGGCGTAGGTGGGCGTGCGCAGCACCATGCGCCACTCCCGCAGGTAGATGGCCAGGGCCGGGGACTGTGCGCCGCCTACGCGCAGAGATCTGCGCCGTACCCGCGTGCGGGCTTTGGCCTGCTCACCCATGGCCAGGGCGCTGGCATAGTAGGCTCGCTGCGCCATGCCCAGGGTGACGGCAAGGCCCAACAGCGACACACCCACCAGCAGCCCCAGGGATCGCCACACCGCATCGCCGCCCAAGGTCAGGGCATCCGCGGCCCAACGGGCGGGCGGATACCATGCGGTCAAAGCATCCACCATACTGCGGCGGCCTAGCAGGTAGGCGGTCAAAAAACTCGCGTCAAAATCCTTTGGGATGCGGTTGCTCAGCATGGCCTGCCCCACAAAGTAACCCAGCAGAAGCGCCAGGCTGGCCATGGTGAGCACCGTATCCCGGTGCCGCCATAGCACGGTAAAGCGCATGAGCAGCATACACAGCACCGCCGAAAGCAGCAACGGCAACAGCGGCGTACAAAGCAGCACCAGCAGGCAGCGCAGGGCGTAATCCCACCCGGTTGCCCCGGCGTAAAACAGCATGGGCGGCAGC
>JAITTS010000017.1 GCA_031286995.1 Oscillospiraceae bacterium | reverse complement strand
TAGACATTAGCGCGGCGGAGCCGGTGCTTTCCACGGAAGCTTGAAACCTTACGAGCGGTTATCTCTGTATTTGCGGAGGCTTACAATCGCTTTGGCAAGGAAAAACAACGCTGGCGCGCTGCACATATCCGAGGCGAAGTTCCCTTCTCTGTACTCGATTTCCTTTAGATGAGCTCTTGTCCACTCCCCAAAGCGGCAAACAACTTGTCGGCGGCAGGGCTTTGTGCTATAATACAGCACATCATTATGAAGGTTGTCGGGATATTTTATACGGAATTAGAATTGTGAGGTGTTTGTGATGCCGCGCGCATGCGGGGATTCTGTGAGGGAAACGCTTCGCCGAACTCCGCGCGCGCTGCTGGCGGCGTTGCTGGCGGTTTTTTTTGCGGTTCCGGTCTGCGCGTCGGCGGCAGTTGCGCCCACAGCGCGGGCGGATGTCTTCGCTTGGGTGCTCTTTGAGGCGCCTGATCCCCTGCGCCTGGCCGTGGGGCAGGATTATCGCCTGAAGGTGGCGCAGATAGCGCCGCATGCGGAACCTCCGCATTACGTCAGCTTGAATGCGGCGGTGGCCGCCGTGGATACCGAGGGCCTGGTGCGCGGCATCGCGCCGGGGCGCACCGCGTTGCGGGTCAGCCTCGGTGGCGTGGAGTTGCGCCTTGCGGTAGAGGTGTATGATGATGCCATGGCCTCGCCGGCGCTTGCGCTCACGCCCGCGCCGACCATGACGCCGCCCCCGGCATCAACGCCGGCATCTATCGTGACGCCCACACCGGCACTTACCGCGACGCCTGCGCGCACGCCGACACCGACGCCAACGCCTACGCTTACGCCCACACCCACCGCGGCCCCAACGCCTGCCCCGACTGCACCGCCGGTGGCCTACGATTTATCGCGCCGGGGCGTGACGGATTTATCCGCCCTTATCTTTCCGCCCCGCATGGTGGCACTGCATCTGTTTGGCAACCACATCGCGGATTTAGCCGCGCTGAAGGGGCAGGCTGATCTGGCTGAACTGGATGTGGACGGCAACCGCGTGCGGGATCTGTCTCCTCTGGCCGGGCTGACCGGCCTGACGAAGCTGGATATCAGCGACAACCCACTGACGGATCTGTCTCCCCTGGCCGAACTGACCCAACTAAAGGTGCTGCGCGCGGACAAGCTGACCCTGGCCGATTTTTCGCCCCTGGCGGGTCTCAAAGCGCTGGAGACGCTTTCCCTGGCCGGGTGCGGCATAACGGATGCGGCCCCGCTGGCGTCGGCGCTGAAAGGCCTGCCCGGGCTGCGCGCGCTGGATCTTTCGGGCAACGCCATTGCGGATTTGCAGCCTTTGGCGGCGCTGACCGGGCTGGAGACGCTGTGCCTGGATGGCAACGCCGTGACGGATGTGAGCCCCTTGGCCGCCCTGGGCCGCCTGACAGAGCTGCATCTGGCAGAGAACCGGGTGAGTGACGTGGCCCCGCTGGCAGAGCTGAAGGGCCTGCGTACCCTGGGTTTGGAGGCGAACCGCATCGCGGATGTTTCGCCCTTGGCCGGGCTGACCGGACTGACTGGCCTGTATCTGTATCGCAACGGGATCACAGACGCCGCGCCTTTGGCGGGCCTGACCGGCTTGTTAGAATTGAACCTGGCCAACAACAGGCTGGCGGATGCGCAGCCGCTCGAATCCCTGACAAAGCTGCGGCGGCTGTGGCTGGCTCGCAACCAGCTGACTACCCTGACCCCGCTGGGGGGCATGCGCGATTTGCGCGCGCTGTACGCGGAGTACAATCAACTGACCGATATTGCGCCTGTGGCAGCTATGACCGGGCTTCAGACGCTCTACATTTGGGGCAACAAGGTGCAGGATTTGACCCCCCTGGCGGGGCTGACCGCGCTGACGGATCTTTCGGCGGCGGAAAACGTCATTCGCGATCTCACCCCCTTGGCCGGGCTGTCGGCCTTGAACAGGCTGAACCTTTCCGCCAACAGGGTGCAGGATTTGGCGCCCTTGGCGGGCCTGACCCGCCTGGAGGCGCTGGATGTATCCTGGAACAGCGTGCGCGAGGTTTCGCCCCTGCGGGGCTTGACCGGGCTGGCGGTCTTTCGGGTCAACAACAACAAAAATTTACGGCAATCGCAGATGAACGACCTGCGTCAAGCGTTGCCGCACTGCGAAATCTTTGGTGGCGAGTGACAGGGGGTTGAGGGATCATGCGGACAGGGGTTTGCGAGGTGCGCTCGGGGCGCGGCATCATCCGGGGCAGAGGGCTGGCAGCCCTGCTGCTGGCACTTTGCCTGCTGCCGCTGTGCGCCTGGGCCGCGTCGCCGCCGGTGGAGACGGCACAATCCAACGTGCGGGTAAAGGGTTACCCCACACCCTGGGTGCCTCTGCGCGAGCGCGTGGCAGACAGCTATTTTGACGATGTGCTGATGTTGGGGGATTCACTGGCCAGCGGTATCCCCTACTACAAGGTGATGCCCGCGCTGAATGTGGTGTTCCGCATCGGCTTGGCGCCCGGCAGCATCGCGCGGGATGCCAAGGTGATGCGGCAAGGCAGGGCCTATCAGACCGTGCCCGAACACCTGCGGGATCTGCACCCAAAGGTGCTCTATATCTGGCTGGGGCTCAACGGCGTGGAGGGCAACCCGGCGGATGAGATACTGGGCTATTATGATACCATGCTCAACCGCATCATCGCGGCCCTGCCGGATACGCTGATTTGCTTGGTGGAATTGACCCCCGTGACCCCAGAGGCGGTGCAGAATCGGGGGCGGCTGAGCAACAGGAACGTGAACGATTTTAACGCCGGGCTCTGGCGCCTGGCACGCGAGCACAACGTGTACCTGCTGCGCTGGCACGACACGCTGTTGGGGGATGACGGGGCTATCAACAAAAAGTATGCCTCCACGGATGGCTATCATCTCTCCAAGGGCGCTTACCGGCTGCTGGTGGATTATCTCTACACCCACACCCTGCCCCTGGATGCGCTGGAGAATGCGCCCCGGGCGGGCGCACCGGGGAAGATCACCGCGCTCGCATCCCAGTGATGGATGGAATGAGAGGAAATTTATATTTATGAAGAAGATATTGCTCCCTGCCCTGCTGATGGCGGCCTGGCTGCTGATGGTGGGAGCCGCTACGGAGGCGACCCCGGTACCGGCGCTGATCTTGGCGCCGGATCTGGCTGTGGATACATCTTGCCTGGCCGTGGCGCAGGCCGTGGCTGCCGGGCAGACCTTTGCGCCCCTGACCCCGCAGGAGCCGGAGGAAGTGTACGCCTTCGTCAACCTGGAAGAGGAAGCGGTGGCGGATTTGGCCTTTTGGCTGGATGCCACCGCCTGGACGCCGGAGATGATACTGGCCGTCACCGCTACGAATGAAGAGACCATGGAGCGCCTGCGCGACCAAGTGCAGGCTTTTTGGGATTACCTGACCGAGCAGTACCGAGATTACGCCTCCGCCGAACTGCCCAAGCTGGAAAACGCCGTCTTTTGTACGCGGGGCTTGCAGGTGGTTTTTGTGGTCAGCCCGGATGCCGCCCTGGCCGAGGCGGCCCTGGGGAAGGATTTCATCAAGATAGCGCCGTCACCGAACGCGTTTTGACGCCGTAAAAGGGGTAAACGCACATGCTGTTTTCTTCACTGCCCTTTCTCGTGCTGTTTTTGCCGGCAGTGCTGTTGCTGCATCTGGCGGCCCCCAGGCCTATCAAGAACGCCGTGCTGCTCTTGGCCAGCGTGCTGTTCTATGCTTGGGGCGAGGCCGCCTACGCGCCGCTGATGCTGGTCTCCCTTGTGCTCAACTATGCCTTTGGCTTGGCCTGCGCCTCCCCCCGGCGCTGGGTGCGGGGCGTGGGGGTGGGGCTTTCTTTGGCTGTCAACCTGGGCGCGCTGGCCTACTTTAAGTACGCAGATTTCTTTTTGCGCGCGGTGGGGCTGGCGGCGCTGGCCCCGCGTGTGGCGCTGCCGCTGGGCATCAGCTTCTACACGTTTCAGATACAGGCATACGTGGTGGATGTGCGGCGGGGCACGGTGCCCGCAGAGCGCAACTTTGTGGATTACGCGGCCTTTGCGCTGCTCTTTCCGCAACTGATCGCCGGCCCCATCGTGCTCTATGGGGATGTGCGGGCGGAGATAAAGCGGCGCGGCGTAGCCCCGGCAGATATGGAGCGCGGCATGGCGCTGTTTGTGGCGGGCTTGGCATCTAAGGTGCTGCTGGCCAACCCGCTGGGCGGCCTGTGGAGCGCGGCGGGGGGCGGCGCATCCAGCGCGGCGCTGTGGCTGGGCATCGTCGCCTTCGGCTTGCAAATTTACTTTGACTTTGCCGGGTATTCGCTGATGGCCCTGGGCATGGGCGCGATGTTGGGCTTTCGTTTTCCGCAAAACTTTAACCATCCCTATGCCGCCATCAGCGTGCGCGACTTTTGGCGGCGCTGGCACATGACGCTCAGCGGCTGGTTTCGCGATTATCTGTACATCCCTCTGGGCGGTAGCCGGGGAGGCGCTCTGCGCACGCTGCGCAACCTGTTCATCGTTTGGGCGCTCACCGGCCTGTGGCACGGCGCGGGATGGAATTTTGTGGCCTGGGGCTTGTGGTACTTCGTCTTTTTGGCACTGGAACGCTTTGTGTGGGGTGCGCGCCTGGCGCGGCTGCCCTGGCTGGGCCGCGCCTATACGCTGCTGGTGGTGTTGCTGGGCTGGGTGCTCTTCGCCCACGATTCCCTGGGTCAGGCAGTCATTTACCTGGGCGGCATGTTTGCCCTGCGCCCCGGGATGGATTGGGTGTTTCCTCTCCGGGGGGGTGCGGTGTTGCTGGCCGTATCCGCCTTGTGTTGCGCACCGCCCGTTGTGCGGGGTGCGTACAATTGGCTGGGGCGGCACGCGGCCCTGCGCGCCGCAGTGATGACGGGGCTCTTGCTGCTGTGCGTGGCCAGTCTGGTCAACGCGGATTACAATCCCTTTCTCTATTTCAGATTTTGAGCGGCTGGCTGTGACTGGCCGGCGTAGGCACAACCGTCGGCTGTCATGCCATCAACCGCTCCCGGGAGGGCCGCATGGCGCGCTTGTGGAGACTTTTGAGACAGATGCCGCTGTTTCTGGCGGCCATGGCACTGTTTGGGGGGCTGGCCGTGTGGGAGAGCGCGGCCCAGCCCCGCACGTTTTCCGATAGGGAGAACAGGCCCCTGGCCACCTTTCCCCCGTTCTCTGTGCAGAGCGTGCGATCCGGGCGGTGGATGAAGGGCGTGGAGGATGCGGCAGGGGATCAGTTTCCCTTGCGGGATGCGTGGGTGGATGTACAGGCTGTGGAGGACGCGCTGATGCTGCGCAATGCGCGCAACGGCATCCTGATCGGGAAGGAAGGCTGGTTGTTTGAGGGCGCCGCCGGTTTGGATGTGGATACGGCTCACCGCAACATTGTGGCGCTGAACAAGCTGGCGGCCCACACCGGCCTGCCTGTGACGCTGATGCTGGTGCCCCTTTCATCCGCCGTGTACCCGCAGTTTCTGCCGGCAGGCTACCGGGCGGATGACCAGGCTGCGCTGCTGGCCTCGCTCTACGGCGAAGCGGGGGCGCAGAGCGTGGACTTGCTGAGCGCTCTGCGTGCCCAGAGCGGCGCAGAGGCGTTGTTTTTTCGCACGGATCATCACTGGTCGCTGGCCGGGGCCCAGGTGGGCGAGGCCGCGCTGCTTGCCGCCTGGGGCTTGCCGCCCGCGCCGGAAGCGCCCGCGCAGACGCTGCCCGGCGGGCAGTACGGCAGCTACTTTGCGCGCGCGCCAAGCCCCTTTATCGCGCCGGATGACTTTGCCCTGACCGCGCCCTCCGGCGTGCGCCTGCGCACGGATGAGACAGCGCGCCCCGCACTCTACAACGCGGGGGAGATGACCGCCGTGCGGGATAAGTACGCCAAGCTGCTCTACGGCAACCACGGCCTCATCACCTTGGATAGCGATGCACCCGGCGGCACGCTGCTGGTGATCAAGGATTCTTACGCCAACATGCTGCTGCCCCTGCTTGCCCGTTCCTTTGGGCACATTGAGGCGGTGGATCTGCGCTACTACACCGGCGACCTGCTACAATGGATGCAGCGGCCGGGCGCCCGCCTGCTGTGCCTCTACGGCCTGAATACTTGGCTGAGCGACAGAAACCTGCCCCGCGCCGTGGCGCGATGGAAGGATTAGCGGCCGCAAAGGCGGGGGTCGCTTATCACGTATAAGCGTTTGTCATTGCGTGTGGGCGCTCGCGGGCCTGCATGTTTTCTTTTGATGCGCATACCCTTGCCCATGGGGAGGTGAGCGCGTGCGCGGCAGAGCGATGGCGGGCGTGGCGCTGGCGCTGACCGCGCTGCTGCTGGTGGGGCGCGAGGTATTTCTGGCCCCTGTGCCCAGGCCGCGCGTGGCGCCTGAGCCCACGCGCCAGGTGTTGCGCGTGTGGGTGATAGAGGAATGGGTAGGTTCTGACGCTTGGCTGGAGAAGCAGGCCGCCGTGTTCGCGCGCACCCGGCCGGGCCTGGGCCTGCGCATCCGCCGCGCCCAGGCGGCGGATTTGTGGCAGCCGGAGGCCGTGTTACCGGATGTGCTGATCTATGGCCTCGGTGCGGTGACGGATCCGCAGGCGCTCTTCGCGCCGCTGTACGCAGAGTCCCCCGTGCGAGATGAGCTGGCTGTGGCCGGGCGATGGCAGGGGGAGCAGTGGGGGCAACCCCTGGCCATGGGCGGCTATGTGTTGCTGCTGGATGCCCGGCAGTACCCGCCCGGCACGGCAATGGGGCGGGATGCACTGCTGGCCGCCAGCCGTGCGGCCAAGGGTAAACAGGCGGCGCGCTATGGCTTGCAGTGCCCGGCGGATGGCTCGCTGGCCTATCCCACGGCGCTGCTGGCCCAGGCCGGCGCGCTGGGCGGCGGGTGGATGCAGGGCATTGCCACGCTGCGAGGCACGGCCCTGCCCACGGATTTTGCCGCGTGCGCGCCCGAAAAAGCGTATCAGGACTTTGCTGCGGGGCAGGCCGCGGCGCTGCTGGGCACGCAACGGGATGCGCGGCGCTTTCAGGCGCTCGCCGCGGCGGGCAAAGGGTTCGAGTGCTACGCCCTGCCTTGTGCCCAGCCCTTTACGGATCAGTTGTTGCTGGGCAGTGTGCTGGCTGACGCGGCGCGCGATGTTGCCCGCCAGAGCCTGTGCGCGGCCTTTTTGGCGCACTTGGCCAGGCCCGAGGCCCAGCAGGATTTGACGGATTACGGCCTGTTGCCCGTGCGCGCGGATGTGCCGGGCTACGACCCCGGCCACGCGCCCACACTGTACGCCTTGGCCCAAAGTCTGGCCGGGCCGGGTGTGTGGGTGCCCAACGCCTACGATTGGGCCGCGCAGCGCGGGGCACTGCGGGAGCGAACCGCCATGGCTCTGGCCCAGGGCGGGGTGGATGTGGGCGCGGCACTGCTCGCCCTTGGCGGCGGCGGGTAATACCAACGCCCACCTCAGATGGGGCAGACGATTACCCCGGTGTGCTTATCGCCTGGCAATGGCCTTGGGCGGATCCGCCGTGGGCAGGGTTTGGGGAAAGATGGCATCCACGATGGTGTACTCACAGATGAGCGAGGGGTCTTTCAGCGTGCGAAAAGCCTTGGGGGAGTGCCCATAGGCTTTTTTGAACAGGTGATAAAAGTTGCTCAGGCTGTCAAAGCCGGTCTCGCCGCAGATGTCGATAATCTTCTCATCCGTCTCCACCAGTATGCGGGCAGCCTGGCGCAGGCGTATGTCGTTGACCACCTGGGTGGGCGACAGACCCAGGTGTTTGGCGCAGGATCGACACAGGTGTTCGTTGGTCTTGCCCGAGAGGCGCTGCATGGCGGGCAAACCCTCTACGTAGTTGTTTTTCTTGTACATCTCCAGCACCAGCCACTGCAGCCACACCGGGGTGTTGGTGCGGTTATGCGCCAGCGCCATGGGAAAGTGGCGGGTGATCAGATTGAGCAGTGTAGCATGGAAGAACGCATCCGCCTTGTGCCCGAGCAGCTTTTTGTAGAGTATCAGCTGCCGCAGCTCGTTCTGTACGGCCTGAAAATCCGTGTAGGCCATCTCCACGGTGGGCGGCAGAGGGGCATTCAGCAGGCGGCCCGGCTCGAACCCGTTGCCCAGGTAGGCGAACATGGCCTGTATGGTGGGCTGGGGGATGGTGACGTTGATGATCTTGAACCCCGGCGTCAGCGGATCAAAGTAGTGGCAGTCGCTGGGGCGGATAAAGGTCATCATCGCCGTGCGCAGGGATATTTTCTCCCCGTTGACGTGGTGTGCGCAAGAGCCGCTGTGCACCAGCGTCAGTTCGAAAAAATCGTGTATGTGCTCCATGCGCAGCTGCACGGGGTTTTCGATGATGCTGGCGTACTGGCGCTTGGCCTCAAACTCCGCGATGAGGAATTTTTCCATTCAAATCACCTTTCCATGCACTGTAATATCAATATAGCACAAAGAATAAGTCAATGCAAGACAAGAAAAGATGCAGAAAACTTGATTAAATCTACTAAAGAAGGATTAAAAAATTGGTAAATTCCATTGCTCATGCTGCGCTTGTCAAAACTTACGTGGGGCGTAGCATGCCCTCGCACAAAAATGGAGGTCAATTATGAACAAGTTTAAGGTAGCCAACCCCCGCAAGGATTTGGAGTTGGAGATACGGTTCACCGACACCTACCGCCGGGTCGTGGCCCAGTACGCACACCCGGCGCAGGTGGAGCTGGCGTGCATCCGCGCCCAGTATCCGGCTGTGATGCACCCCATTGAGGATACCGATCTGCTGGCCGGGCGCATCCAGATGGGCCTGGTGGGCTTGGGCATACAACAGCAGACCGGTGGTTTCGGCTACTACATGGATGAGGACGCCATGGTCGCCAGGCTGGAGAACGCGGGGGGCAACGCCCGCTACCGCGAGGCCATCCACGACATGTTGACATTCTGGAAAGCGCGCAGCACCACCGCGGTCGTGGCCCGCGAGACGCCGCCGGATATCAAGCGCGCCATCTTCAGTGATCATTGGAAGGTGCTGCCCCTGCCCGGCTCACCCATCTACCGTATGGCTGGCTCTTACCCGGATTTTGATAAGCTGGTGCGCATCGGCATCCCCGGTCTGCGCGCGGAGATCGCCGCACACAGGGAGAAGGCCGCACAAAGCGGCGGTGACATGGTGCTGTTTGAGAGCATGCTGGGCGCGGTGGATGTGCTGCGGGATATGTGTCTGTGGTACGCGCTGCAAGCCTTGGCGGCAGCCGAGGCCGCGGCGGATCCCGAGCGCCGCCAACAGCTGCGCGATCTCCACCAGGCTCTCACCCACATTGCCGGCCATGCGCCGCAGACCTTCCTGCAGGGCCTGCAGCTGGTCTGGCTCTATGGGGTGATGGTGCCCCAACTTGAGTTCGGCCGCATGGATATCTACATGGGTGATCTGTACGCCGGGGATATCGACGCGGGGCGCATCACCCAACAACAGGCGTTGCAGCAACTGGTCAGCTTCTATCGCTTGATAGACAGCCTGGATTGCGAGATGGATGGGCGGGTCATCGTGGGCGGGTATGGCCGCCGCAATCCCCAAAACGCGGATCGCTTTTGCCTGCTGGCCATTGAGGCATCCCGCGTATACAGAGAGGTGTTGCCCCAGTTTACCCTGCGCTTTCACAGAGAGACCGCCAAGGAAGTGATGGAGGCCGCCAGGCAAGAGATTGCCGAGGGCCGGTCTTACCCCTTGATGTATAACGACGACGTGCTGGTGCCGGGCGTACAAAAGGCCTTTGGCGTCAGCAGGGAGCTGGCAGAGCGTTACGTGCCCCTGGGCTGCGGCGAAATAGAGCTGGATCATTACAGCTTCGGCACCCCCAGCGGCTCGCTGAACGCGCTGAAAATTTTAGAGACCACCATCCATGGCGGCTTTGACCCGGTGATGCAGTGGCAAAAGGCGCCGGTCTGCAAGAAATTGGCGGATTGCGAAACTTTTGAAGAGTTTTACAGCGTCTATAAAGAGCAGCTTCGCTACTACATCCATGCCCAGGCCAAATTTGAAAGGTACGAGTACGACATCACGGGCCGCATCCACCCTTTCATGATGTGCACCATGCTCTACGACGGGTGCCTGGCGCGGGGCAAGGGCATCTTTGCCGGTGGCTGTGCGCTGCTGGGGGGCACGCTGGAGGTGTACGGGGGCATCAACGCCGCCAACAGCCTGGTCGCGATCAAAAAACTGGTGTATGATGAAAAAAAGCTGACCGCGCCGCAGCTTGTGCAGGCACTGGATGCCAACTTTGCGGGCCACGAGCTTGAGCGGCGCATGATGATGGATGCGCCCAAGTGGGGCAATGACGACGCCTTTGCCGATGCGATGGTGGTGGATTACTTTAAGTACCTGCACCAGACCATCCGCGAGCAAGCGCCCTTGGTGGGGCTGGATAGCTACCTGGCCGTCACCATCAACAATCAGCAGAACACCACTTGCGGCCGCTGGGTGGGGGCCACGCCGGATGGACGCAAGGCAGGCACCCCCATGGCCAACGCCAACGGCCCGGCCAGCGGTACGGATACCAACGGCGTCACCGCGCTGCTCAACAGCCTGCGCAAGATGCCCAGCGACGACCACGCGGGTATGGTGCAGAACGTGCGCTTCAGCCGCGAGACGCTCTCTGCCGCGCCGGAGAAAGTGTGGTCGGTGATAGACGGCTACTTTGCGGGCGGCGGCATGCAGGCCATGATCACCGTGGTGGGCAGGGAGGATTTGGCCGGGGCCATGGAAAGGCCGGAGGAGTACCGGGATCTGATCGTCCGCGTGGGTGGCTTCAGTGCGCGCTTTGTCACGCTGGAAAAGGATGTGCAGCAGGAGCTGTTTGACCGTGCCACGTACTGAGCCGACGGCCATCCTCTTTGACATTCAGCGCATGTGCCTGCAGGATGGGCCGGGGGTGCGCACGGGTGTGTTCTTCAAGGGCTGCCCGTTGCGTTGCCGGTGGTGCCACAACCCGGAGAGCTACACCATGGGCGCGCAACTGCGCTACAACGCGCGGCTGTGCACCGGCTGCGGCCTGTGTGCGGCCCAGTGCCCCGGCGGCCTGCACACGTTTGATTCCGCGCACCGGGTGCGCCACGCGGATTGCGCGGCCTGCGGGCGCTGTGTGCGCGCCTGCTGCTATGGGGCGCTGAGCCTGGCCGGCGCGCCCTACACCGTGGATGCGCTGCTGGATGCCATCGCGCCGGATCGCGCGTACTACGGGGATACGGGCGGCGTCACCCTCAGCGGGGGTGAACCCATGGCGCAGTTTGACTTTGTGATGGCTTTTCTGCGCCGCAAGGGCGGCCTGCACGTGTGCGTGGAGACCAGCGGTTTTGCCCCTACCCGGCATTACCTGGAGATGTTGCCCTACGTGGATCTGTTTTTGTTCGATTACAAGGCCACAGACCCGCAGAAGCATCGCGAGCTGTGCGGGCAGGATAATCGGCTGATCCTCAGCAACCTGCAGGCCCTGTACGATAGCGGCGCATCCATCCTGCTGCGGCTGCCGCTGGTGCCCGGCGTCAACGATGACGCGGATCATCTGCGGGCCGTGGCAGGGCTGCTGGCCGCGCACCCGCGCCTGCTGGGCGCGGAGATCATGGCTTATCACCGCCTGGGGGTGGGCAAGCGCCAGCAGTTTGGCCTGGCGGGGGATATGGATTTGCCCAATGCCACCCCAGCGCAGAAGCAGGGCTGGCTGGATGCCCTGCACGCCCTGGGGGCCGCGAATGTGCGGCTGGGTTGACCAAGTAGCCATGCGCAGGGGCGCATGAAATAGACAGGAGGAGGTAACCCATCATGAAACGCGTACCGCAACTGCTCGCACTGGCGCTGGCGCTGTGCCTGGCGCTGGGCGCCGTGGCCGTCGGGGCCGAAGGCAAGGACATCCTGGTATCCCGCTGGGCAGGCCCGCACGCCGACTTCCAGAAGGTACTGGTGCAGGATTACGCCCCGGACAAGGCGACCATTGACGACGTGGACTATGGCAACATGAAGGCCAAACAGGTGCTCTCTTTCCAATCCGCCCAGAGCGACAGCACCTACGACGCCGTGTGGGTGGACTGCAAGTGGATGAACGAGTACATCGCTGGCGGCTACCTGCTGCCCATCGACGACTACGTGGCCCAGGCGGGCATTGATTTGGGCATCTACGCCCAGGGCATGCTCGATGGCTGCTACGGCCCGGATGGCAAACTGTACGGCTTGCCAACCTACGCCCAGACCTTGATTTTGACCTACGATAAGGAAGCCCTGGCCCGTTCCGGCATGGGCGTGCCCACCAACGCCGAGGAGCTGGTGGCGCTGGCCAGGTGGTTTAAGGAGAACGAGGGCACTGGCATCGCGCTGCCCGCCAAGCAGGGCACGGCCTCTACCCAGGTGTACGCCCAGCTGCTCTTCTCATCCGGCGGGGATTTCTTCGACGCGGATGGCAACCTGGCCCTGGCCAGCGAGCCGGGCATTTATGCCGCCAAGGTCTACGACGAGTTGGCAAAGTACGGTGTGGATGGCGTGCTGGCTTGGCACCACGACGAGGTGTGCGAGGCCGTGCGCACCGGTGTGGCGCCCATCGGCATCACCATATCCGGCCTGCTCAACCAAAACAGCGATCCCGAGCTCTCCGCTATTGTGGATACCGCGGCCTACGCGCCGCTATCCGGTAGCCAGGGCGCGGCGGGCAACAATGCCTTTTGGGTATGGGGCGTAGCCGCCAACAGCCCGGATCCCAAGGAGACGGTGGATTTTATCGCCTGGCTGACCAGCCCGGCGACTGAAAAGGCGCAAACCCTGGAGAATCAGCAGATCAGCGCCGTCAGCGCTCTCTCTGAAGACCCCGAGGTCATCGCCAAGACGCCATTCCTGCCCGTGGTGATGCAGGTGCTGGCCGACGGCAAGATGTACCCGGTGACCGACAACATCCAGACCATGAGCGACGCACTGGTGGTGGGCCTGAGCGAAATCGCATCCACCGATGCCGATCCGGCCGCCGTGATGCAGCGCATTGTGGATGAATTGAAGAATGTAGACTTTGGCATGAAGAAGTAAGAGACGCGCCAGGCTTTGCCGGGCGGCGAGGGATATTCCCCGCTGCCCGGCGGCCCATGCCCCCGAAAGGAGCGGACCCATGCGAAGACGCGAAAAGGCCTTTCACTGGTCGTTGGAGCGCGGCGATCTGCTGCCCCTGCTGCTCATGTTGCCCGCGCTGCTGCTGGTGGTCTTTACCATGGTGATCCCCCTGGGCTATGGGCTGTTTCTCAGCCTGTTCAACTTTAACATGGGCGCGATGGATCTGGGGCGGGATTTTGTGGGCCTGGGCAACTATGCGCGCATGTTTGGCGACGCGGTGGCCATGAAGAGCATCTGGAATACGGTTAAGTTTTCTCTGGGCGCCATCGCCGGGGATATGCTCTTGGGCACGCTGGCCGCTGTCATGCTCTTTCAGTTGACCCGGCGCGAGGCGGCCTTCGCTCGGCCCATCGTCACCATGCCCTTGCTCATATCCCCCATCATCATCAGCCTGATGTGGCGCTACATCTACGATCCGCAGGGTATTCTGTACTATTTTTTGGGCAAGGCGGGCGTCACCACGGCCACCTTCCCCGGCCTGACGGGGGAGAGCACGGCCCTGCTGTCGATCATCATCGCCCATTGGTGGCAGGTGGTGCCATTCTACATCATCGTGCTCACCGCGGGCCTGGTCTCCATTCCCCAGGAGCTATACGAGGCGGCCTATGTGGATGGCGCGGGTGGCCTGCGGGCCTTTCGCACCATCACGCTACCGCTGCTGACCAAGATCTACATGGTGGTGCTCTTCATCAGCGGTGTGGATACCATCAAAATTTTCGATCTGATCTATGGCCTGACCGGGGGCGGCCCCAACAACAGCACCATCTCCATCAGCATTTACGCCTTTAACCAGGCGTTTTCCAACGTGCAGATGGGTTATGCCATGGCGCTCTCCGTGCTGGCCATGGCGGTGGCCTTCGCGCTCTTCGGCATACCCTTTACATCCTTCAGCGGCAAGCGCCGGTAGCGGCGGGGGAGGGAGCGGCATGATCATCAAAAGCAAATGGTATTACCGGGTGCTGCAGCGGGCCTTGGTGCTGGCCATGCTGGCCCTGGCCGTGGTGCCGGTGTACATCGTGGTATCCAACTCCTTCCGGCGGGCGCTGGATATCAAGCGCATGCCGCCTAAGCTGTTCTTTGACCCCATTTTGACGCACTACAGCCGCGTGCTGTCGGTGGATAGCTTCGCGCGCTACTTCATCAACTCGCTCATTATCGCGGGGTGTACCACGGCGACGGTCATCTTGCTGGGCACGCTGGCGGCCTATGGCCTGCGGCTTTTTCGCAGCAGGCTGGGCCTGCGCCTCAGCAACATCATGATGCTGGGCAAGCTGGTGCCCAGCATCACCATCCTCATTCCCCTGTACATCATGCTCAACCGCATGCGGCTAACGGGCCTGTACATCGCGCCCATCCTGGCCCATGCCGCTATCTCCGTACCCTTTGTGACGTGGCTGATGCGCGGCTTTATTGAAGATATCCCCACAGAGCTGCTGGAATCCGCCACGGAGATGGGCGCGACCCGCATGCAGACCTTTTTTGTGATCATTCTGCCCCTGCTGCTGCCCGCCGTCGCCTCGGCGGTCATCCTGACGATGCAAAGTTCGTGGAACGAGCTGCTGTTTTCCCTGACACTGACCAACATCAAGACCTACCCACTCACTGTGGCCGTGGCCCGCTTTACCGGGGCCATGAGCGTGGATTGGGGCAAATGTTCCGCCGCCGCCACCATCACCCTGGTGCCCATCGTGCTGCTGGGCTTCTTTATGCAGAAATATCTCGTGACTGGCATGACCGCTGGTGCGGTGAAAGGATAGCGCCATGCAAAAGCCGGCTCTGAACATGGTCTTTGGCGCGCAGTATTTTCGGCCCCCCTTCCCCGATAAGAGTTGCTGGGCGCGGGATATGGCGAACATGCGTGGACTGGGCTTTAACACCATTAAACTGTGGGCGGTGTGGAACGCCATAGAGTACCGGCAGGGGGTCTGTGATTTTGCGGATCTGGATGCCCTGCTGGATTTGGCCCACGGGTACGGCCTGCGCGCGGTCATCAACATCATTCCCGAGGGCGCGCCTTATTGGACGCGGACGGGCAATGAGGATGCGCACTACCGCACCGCATCCGGCCAGCCTGTGGTCTACGGCGGCCCTGCCAACCTGCCCACCGCTGGTTGGCCTGGCCTGTGTATGGATAAACCCCAGGTCGAGGCCCTGGTGACGGGCTTTGTGGAGGCGGTGGCGGCGCACGTGGCAGCGCACCCCGCCATGCTAGCCCTGGATGTGTGGAACGAGCCTCACTTGGAGCCCATGTTTGATTACCGGGACGACATGCTGTGCTACTGCCCGCACTCTTTATCGCGCTTCCGCGCCTGGCTGCAAGAGAAGTACGGCGCGCTGGAGGCACTGAACCGGGCCTGGTTTCGCACCTACACGGATTGGGAGCAGGTGGATGCCCCGCCGCGCATCGGCACCTGGGCGGATATGATGGATTGGCGGCTCTTTTGGCTGGATAACATGCGGCGTTGGATGCGCGCGCGCGTGCAGGCCGCCCGTCGGGGCGCGCCGGGGTTGCTGATACAATCCCACGTGGCCTATTCCGGCTATGTGGGCACCAACGGCAACGGGGGCTTGGCCAATGAACTGGGGGATGAGTTTCTGTTGGCGCGGGAGACCGATGTGTTCGGCCTGACCTGCTTTCCCAAGTGGCTGATGCGGGCCGATCCTTTTTTTAACCACCAGATCAACAACGAGATTGTGGCCGCGGCGGCCCGAGACAAGCCCTTTTACCAGGTAGAACTGCAAGGGGGCGGGGGTAAGGCGGGCCTGCTGGGGGGTGAGGTGCCCACCGCGCGGGATGTGCGTCTGTGGAACTGGGGGCACGTGGCCGCCGGAGGCAAGGGCGTCACTTACTGGCAGTATGCGCCGGAGCCTGCGGGCGTGGAATCCCCTGGCTTTGGGCTGACCGGCTTTCAGGGCGAGAATACGGAGCGATCACGGGAGGCCGGGGCATGCGCCCGCGCCCTGAACCACCCTGCCCTGGCCGCCGCGCGGCCCGTGCCCTGCGCCAATGCGGTGTACCTTTCGCGCACCAACTCCGTGTGGTTTTACAGCGCTGAGCGGCGGGAGCGGCTGTATGCCCAGGCCATACACGGTCTGTACCAGGCCGCCTTTTTGCAGGGCATCCCCATGGGCTTCGCCCACCAGGATTACGTGGATACGCTCTACGCTGACGGGGTGCGCGCGCTGTTTTTGCCCATGCCCATGGTGCTGTCCCAAGCTGAAATGGATGCGCTGGCGGGTTTTATCCGCCAGGGCGGCACGGTGGTATCCGAAGCCTTTCCCGGCCTGTACGGCCAGGGCGGCACGCTGGATGCGCAGGGGCGCGCCTTGGCCAGCCTGTTTGGCCTGAACCACGTGGAGGTGCAGGGTTTGGCCGAAGGTGCGAAGATTGCGGCCCGCAACGCGGATGAGACCGCCTTTGTGGGCAGCCTGTATCGCCACGTAGCGGCCCCCCTGCCCGGCACAGAGGTAAAGGCGGTATTTGACGACGGGGCCCCGGCCTGGACGGAGCGGAGCATGGGCGCGGGCAAGGGCGTGTGGCTCGGCGCCTTTGTCGCCTTGGAGTACGCGGCCAGGGGCCACGCCTGCACCCAGCGCCTGTTGGGCCGCTACCTGCACCGGGGCGGGTACACGCCCTGGCAGTGGGTAAGTGTATCCTCCGCCACCCAGGGATCGCCGCGGTTGGCGCCCTATGTGCGCTTGCTACAGACCGACGCGCAATACCTGGTGGTGGCCGTCAACCCGCTGGAGGAACACGCGCAGATCACCGTGCAGCCGCGCGAGCCCTGGGGCGGCGAGGTTACGTTGCGCTACGCGCTGGCGCCCGGCCAGTGCACTTGGCAGGCGTATGATAAGTAGGCGAGGCGTAAGCTGCCGATAAAGGCCCATCTGTGGTGGAAGTTCATCGGCTGCGCCGCGAGGCTTCGGCCCTGCGGAGCCCTTGCATCGTCCTTGGGGTTCGGTAGTGCGCACCCTGCTTTGGGCCTTCACCCGCTTGCGGCGCAATGCGCAATGGCCGAGTAGCCGCAAGGATGGCTGCGCTCTGTTGTTTATGGGGATTACGCTTCACCCACATCCGAATCTTTTTGAAGAAGTTGAACCCACCCTGCATGGTGGGCGATTTTTTTATTTTATGAATGAGCGGGTGTTTTGAAGATGGAAAACTTTGCTGCAAACCATGAGGTTTCTTTGGGGGAACTATGCCTTTTCCCAAAGAAAATGGGATAAAAATGTAAATTTTAATGTTTACGTTATCATTTTGCAACATAATTTACTAAATGTTAGTATTTGCAGTCCATCAAAGCCTTTACAAATAATCTGTTCTTCTATACAATAACATCGACAGGATTTGACAGCTTCCACAACATCTTGTGATTATGCAGGGGAAAGCTGTAGTTTTTTGCAGAAGACCTTTGGGGCGAAACGCCGGGCAATCGCCCGCGCGGCATTCCCCCAAAGGAATATACGCTGGCCCGGCCCCAACCGCAGTGGACTTCCACCTTTCAGGAAGGGATGTATGCCCGTGCAACGTCCGGCCCCGCGCAGACAGGTGTCGCCCGCGCTATTGGTGCGCTGGCTGGTGCTTTGCCTGCCCGTCGGCCTGGCGCTTCTTTGGCGCAGGCAGCACCGCTGGCGCTGGACGCTTAAGCTCTCTGTATCGCTGCTGGCCGTGTTTTCATCCCTGTGCATGCTCGCGGGGATTGTGGATCTGCTGTCCAGCCCCTCGCCGGTCATGGCGCAATCCGCTGCGAGCATGGTTTTGCAGCGCGATATCTACCCCCTGGTGGCGGATCCGGATGGCACGAGTTACCACCTGGAGGGCTGCATCCATGTGCCGGGCAACGCGGTGCCCATCACCCTGCGCGTGGCGGCCGAGCAAAACATACCGGCGGATGAGCGGTGCAATCCGCCGCGGTATACCCCCAAAAAGTAGCCCGTCGCGCCGCCGTGGCAAGGGAAAAAGCGATGCGACCATCGGGCCGGATCGCTTCGCAATATTTTGGGGTTTGATTAATGGATGCCGTTGCGCGCGCAAAGGGCCTGAAACTCATCCCAAATGGCGGTCTGTATGGGGATGCCTTCGCGCAGGTATTTTTCGCGCGTCTCAAACTCTTTTTCACCGTGGATGTACACGCGCTGCGCCGGGTCGGTCAGGTTTGATGCGCGCAGCCTGTCAAAGTAGGCGGCTAGGTGCGCCCGCATGGCCGCCGGATCGCCGAAGAGGGCGGGATCCAGCGCTGCGAAGAAGTGGCACGCGCCATCCCCCGGCCCGGCGGTGATCTCGTCGGATGTGAGGCCGCCGGCGAGGATGGCCGTTAAAATCTCCACCATCATGCCCTGGCCGTAGCCCTTGTGGCCACCTGTCGTCTCGCCCGCGCCGCCCAGGGGCAGCACGCCCGCGATGGGTCGCCGGTAAATATCCCGCAGCACGGCATCCGGGTCTGTGGTGGGCTCTCCCTCTGCATCCAGCCCCCAGGGCGCTGGCAGGGGCTTGCCCGCTTTGGCGTACACTTCTATCTTGCCCAGACTGACCACGGTGCTGGATGCGTCGTAGAGAAAATCAAAAGGTTCGCCGGGGAAGGCGAAAGCCACGGGATTGGTGCCTAGCAGCGGTACCACGCCGAAGGTGGCGGGCATGGCCGCACAGGTGTTGGTCATGCACACCCCAAGCAGCCCCTCGCGGGCGGCCAGTTGCGCGTAGTAGCCCGCCGTGCCAAAGTGGTTGGATGCCCGCACGGCCACCACGCCCACGCCGCTTTGCCGGGCCATTTGCATGGCCAGACGCATACAGAACAGGGCGGCAAGCTGGCCCATGGCGCGCCGCGCATCCACCACCGCGGTGGCGGGCGTCTGCCGCACCACACAGGGCTCGGCGCGCACCTGCACGATGCCCCGGGCAATGATATCCTCGTAGAGCCCCAGCCGCTGTATGCCGTGGCTGCTGATGCCGGATAGATCCGCCGCCACCAGGGCCTGAGCGATATCTAAGGCCTCTGGCGGGGCAAAGCCCCAGCCCTCAAACAGCCGCTGTACGGTATCAAGCAGCGCGGCGTAGGCGACGGTGCGCGCAGTATGCATGGCAACCTCTCTCTTACAATGGCGATTTGTATTACAGGCCGATCCGTGTGCTGGGCGCTTCGCCGCTGAGCAGTTCGTCAATTCTGCTGCGGGCGTGGCCGATGATCACCGTGCTGCCGCGGGATACGGGGCCGATGGCGTACTCCAGCTTGGCATAAGCGCCGTTTGCCCAGGGGCGGCTGGCGCCTACGCAGCTCTTCTGCAGGGTGCGTATGTTTTGCAGCAGATCCTGGGTGTCACGGCCCATCACGCGGCGCACCAAGGTGGTGGGGTCATCCGCATCCCGGTAGATGCCGTCGGTGGATGTCAGCAGCAGCAGCACGCGCGCGCGCACCAACCCGGCCACCACGGCGGCGGTCTCGTCGTTATCCACGCACTCGTACACCTGCGCGCCGTGCTGGCGCAAGGCGGCCAGTTCCCACTTGCGGTTCTCTTCGTCGCAGACCGGGTCGTTGTAGTTGATGATGGGGATGGCCCGCTGTTCCCTGGCGCGCAGCAACAGGCGACGGATGTGCTCACGTTTTTCCGGCTCGTTAAAGTGGCGATGCTCCACCAGCACTTGGCGCACAGAGTAAGCGGGGTTGACGAACCGGCGGTACTCGGCCATCAGGATGGATTGGCCCTGGGCCGCGTAGTCGGTCTTGGCATCGTTGGGGTCGCCCGACAGTTCCTGTCCGCTGCGCTTGAGGTAATCCACCCGGCCTATCTCCGCCGCGCCGGATGTCACCCACACCATGCCGGGCTTTAATTGCGCGCCCAGCCGGGCGATGATGTTGTAATCAATATCCTGATCCTCAGCGCGGATGAGTGCCATGGAACCCACCTTGCCCACCAGATCAAAATCAAATGTTTCCGCCATGCTTGTCCTCCTTGCCATGCGGGTCAAACACCCTGCCGCGTCAGGTTGTGTATCCACTTGCGAGAAAAGAAGCGGGGCAGGCCCAGCAGCACCTTCAGGCACTCTTCGGCCTGGCTGCACAGGTACACCACCGCGATGGGCTGGTGCAGTGCGATGCCCACCAACGCGGCCAAGGGCACGCCCACCAGCCACAGGCTGCCCACATCCAGCAGCATGCTGAAGACTGTATCCCCGCCGGATCGCAACACGCCCACCACATTGACCGCATTGAACACGCGTATACTCAGGAAAAAAGCGGATATGAACAGTACCTGCGCGGCCAGTCCCTGCGCCTGTGGCGAAAAGTTGAACAGCCGCACGATGTGCCCGCGTATGCCCAGCAACAACCCGCCCATGCCCAGCATGATGACCACGGCGGCCAGCAGCAGGCGCTTGGCGTACAGATAGGCCGCATCCTCCTGCCCCGCGCCGATGCTGCGGCCCACGATGACCGCCGCACCGTTCATAAAGCCCCAGCCCACTGTGAACATCAGCTGATCCACGGTGTTGGCGATGCCGATGGCGGCCACCGTGGCGTCGCCCATGCGGCCGTGCACCACGGAGTAAAGGGTGATACCCAGGGCCCACAGCCCCTCGTTGAACACTACGGGCACGGTGGTCTTAAAGAAACGGGCGAGAAAGGCCCGATCCGGCAGGCGCCACTCCCGGGGATGCGCGGCGGGGGCCAGCCGCCACAGATAGCTGCCGCCTACGTTGACGCAAAGGCTCAGCGCTGCGGCGATTACGGTGGCAATGGCCGCGCCGCGCGTGCCCAGGGCGGGCAGGCCGAAGTGACCGTAGATAAGGCCGTAGTTGAGCAGTGTGTTGGAGCCGATGCTCACGATGGAAGCGATCATGGGGATGCGGGGCTGTTCAGAGGCTTTGAGCATGGTGGCGAACACCACATCTGCCGCGGTGATCAGGTAGGCGGGCAGCACGGCCAGCAAGTAAGATAGGCCGTGCTCAAAACTTTCGCCAGAGGGCAGAAAGAAGCCCAGCGCCTGGCGCGGGGCCAGCGCCACCGCAAGCGTAAAGACCAGCGCGATGCCGCCGGTGATGCGCAGCATCAATCCCTGCACCCGGCGCATGGCGGATACGTCGCCCTTGCCCCAGAACTGGGCCAGAAAGATGCCCGCGCCGCTGACAGCGCCGAAGAGGAAGAGCTGCACCAGAAAGCTGATGCGGTTGGTCTGCACCACCCCGGCGTAGGCCTGTTCGCCGAGACTACTGACCATTACGCCATCTACGATGTGCAGAGAGGCGCTGACCAGGTTTTGCAGCGCGATGGGGATGACCATGCGCAGGCAGAGTCGGGTAAAATCCGGTTCCCAGCGGATGAGGGGCAACAGGCGCTGCTTAAATCGCTGTAATCGTTTCAAGTGTCGTGCTCGCTTTCTGTGTGTGTCGCTTGGGATGGGTTCGGCGTAGCCTGCAGCAGCGCGACCGCCCGCCGCGCGGCGGCGGGCAGGCGGCCTGTGTTGACCAGGCGCAGGTGCGCGGTCTGCTCGTAAAGGGCGGCGCGCTGCTCGTAGAGCGCGTGCAGCCTTTCGGCAGGGTCACCGGCCAGCAGGGGCCGGGTATCCTGGCGCAGGGTGCGCAGAATGCCGGATAGGGGCCTATCCAGCCACAGCACGGCGCCCGTATCGCGTAGCAGGGCGCGGTTCTCGGGGCGCAACACCACGCCGCCACCCGTGGCCACCACCATGCCGCGGCGCCCGGCCACGGCCGCGAGCGCGGCGCTCTCAATATCCCGAAAGGCGGACTCGCCGCGCTTGGCGAAGATATCGGGGATGGACATGCCCGCGCGGGCCTGGATATCCTGATCCAGATCCGCGAAGGGCAGACGCAGGTGCGCGGCCAGGCAACGGCCCAGGCTGGTCTTGCCGCTGCCCGGCATGCCGATGAGGTAGATGTTTTGGCCGTTATGCATGGCGCGCGCCTCCGGCGGCGGGGTAGCGGCCCAGCAGGCGGCAATCCAGGCAATCCTCCTGCAGGGCCGCCATCAGCACATCCAATTTGCGCTCATCCATAGGTCCCTCGGCATCCACATAAAAGCGATACTCCCAGCTCTGCCCCGGCATGGGGCGGGATTCGATGCGCGTCAGATTCATGCCCAGGGCCACAAAGGCTGCAAGCGCCCGGTGCAGCGAGCCGCGTTCATGCCGCAGGGTGAAGGTGATGGTGGCCTTATCCCCGTGCGCATCCGGGTCGGGGTGCGCGGCCACGCGGATAAAGCGTGTGGAGTTGCCCGCGAAGGTCTGGATATCCGCGGCCAGCACATCCAGCCCGTAGTGAGCGGCCGCTAGGCGGCCGGCAATGGCCACCACGGCGGGGTCGCCCGCCTGGGCCACGGCCTGGGCCGCCACCGCGGTGTTGAGACAGGGGGATTGCCGCCAATCCGGGTGTCGGGCCAGAAACTCGCGGCACTGTAGAAAGCCCTGCTCGTGGGAGCGCACCTCGCGGATATCCGCCAGCGCGGCCCCCGGTACGCCCAGCAGGCAGTGTGCCACGGGCACGCGTACCTCACCCACGATGTAGCAGCCGTAGCGGCCCAGTAGGTCGTACACATCCGCGATACTGCCCGCGGAGGAGTTTTCCAGCGGCAGTACCCCCCAGGCAGCCTGTCCATCCGCTACGGCGCGGAACACATCCTCAAATCGGGTACAGGGCAGGGTGGCCGTACCGTCGCCGCAACAGGCCAGGGCTGCCGCATGCCCGTACGCGCCGGGCAGGCCCTGGTAGGCCACGCGCGCATCCTCGCCCGTGCGGGCCAGCACGCGCTGCTGCTCCAGCCGACTCAGGCGCATCAGTTCGGCAAAAAACGCCCGGGCGTCAGCCTGCCAGGCGGGCTCCGTCACCAGGGCGGCGCGGGTCGCCAGCACCTGCGCCTCTCTGGCCGCATCCAGCACGGGTAAGCCCGCGCGCTTTTTGCAAAGCCCCACCTGCTGGGCCAAGGCCATGCGCCGCGCGAAGAGCGCGGCCAGCTCCCCATCCAAGGCATCCAGCGCCGCGCGCAGAGCCTGCAGCTCGTCGTTCACCTGCCCGTCACCTCCAAGTACAGCGCGCAGAGGCCCAGGGCCATGGCGCTCTCTACCACGGGCACGGCGCGGGGCACCACGCAGGGGTCGTGGCGGCCGCCCACCCGCAGGGGAATCTCCTGGTTCTTGCGCACATCCACGGTGCGCTGCTCCTGCGAGATGGAGGGTGTGGGTTTCAGCCCCACCCTGGCCACCACCGGCATGCCGCTCGTGATCCCCCCCAGCGCGCCCCCGTGGCGGTTGCTGGGGCAGTGTACGGCGCCATCCCGCAGCACAAAGGGATCGTTGGCCTCACTGCCCAGCAGGGTGGTAAGGCCGAAGCCCTGACCAAAGGACACGCCCTTGACAGCCGGTATGGAGAAGAACAGCCCGGAGAGCACGCTCTCCACAGAGCCGAAAAAGGGCTCACCCCAGCCCGGCGGCACGCCCACCGCGGCGCACGCCACCACGCCACCCACCGAATCACCACAGGCGCGGGCATCCTCAATGGCTTGGCGCATGGGGCCTTCCATATCCGGGTTGAGCAGGGGAAAGGGCATGGCGCGCAGGGTGTCGAGCGTGGCGGCATCCACGGTTGTGTCGTCCAGCAGGTCGTCCCGCTGGGTGTGGATGCTCTGGATGTGCGCACCCACGGCAATGCCCTGCAGGGCCAGCAGTTGCCGCGCCAGGGAACCGGCGAACACCAGCGGCGCTGTGAGCCGCCCGGAAAAGTGGCCGCCCCCGCGCGGGTCGTTAAAACCCCGGTACTTCACCCAGCCTGTGTAATCCGCGTGGCCGGGGCGCAGCGGGCCTGTGACCCCATCATAATCCTGCGAACGGGCGTTTTGGTTGTAGATGACCCCGCACAGCGGTGCGCCGGTGGTCATACCCCGGTACACGCCTGAAAGGATGCGCACCGCGTCCGTCTCTCGCCTGGGGGTGGCGGATGCATCCCGTCCCGGCGCGCGGCGGGCCATATCCCGGGCGATGGCGTCTTCATCCACCGGGAAACCGGGCGGCAGGCCGTCGATGATCACGCCCACCGCCTCCCCGTGGGATTCACCGAAAAGGCTCAGCTGCAGCTTGTCCCCCCACTGTCCGCGCATGCGCTCTTTCCCCCCAATGCGGTGTATTCGCGCCAGAATCCCGGCGCGGATTTGGCGACAGACTCGTCGCCCGCCAACGTGATCGGCCCCTCACACAACGCCGCGGCCACAGCCAGGGCCATGGTGATGCGGTGATCGTTGCGGCTATCCGCCGCGCCGCCTCGCAGGGGCCCGCCGCGGATGCACAGGCCGTCTGGCAGTTCCGCGATATCCGCGCCCAGGCGGCCCAGCTCTCCGGCCAGGGCGGCCAGGCGGTCGCTTTCCTTGATGCGCAGGCGCGCCGCGCCGTGTATACGGGTTTCGCCCCGCGCCCCGCAGGCTGCCACGGCCAGGGCGGGCACCAGATCCGGCACTTGCGCGGCATCTATGCCGGCGCCGTGCAGGGCGGATGGCCGGGCCATCAAGGTATCCGCTTCCCAGGTGACCTGCCCGCCCATGGCGCGCAGGATATCCACTGCGGCTTTATCTGCCTGTGCGCTCTGCGCATCCAGTCCGGTCAGGGTGACGCCGCCGCCCAGCAATCCGCCCACCAGGGCGAATGCCGCGTGCGACCAATCGCCTTCCACCCGCATGGCGCCGGGCGCGTAGGTCTGGCGGCCGGGCACAAGCAGCGTCCGCTCATCCGCCCAACCCGCGCATACGCCGCAACGGGCCATCGCCTGCAAGGTTAGATCCACATAGCCCTTGGATTCCAGCGGGCCGGTCAGCAGGATGCGGGAATCGCCCGCCAGCCGGGGCAGAGCCAACAGCAAGCCGGTGATGAACTGGCTGGATACATCCCCCGGCAGGACGAAGTCGTCCGGCGAAAGGCTGCCCTCCACGGTCAGGCTCTCCGCGGTCTGCTGCCAGCGCGCGCCGCGCGGCGCGAACAGGTCTCGATAGGGTTCCAGGGGGCGGGCCAGCAGCCGTCCCTGCCCCCGGAAGGAGACAGGGCCGCGCCCATCCAGCGCCAAGGGGATGAGGAAGCGCAAGGTGGATCCGGATTCGCCGCAATCCACCGCGCGCGGCCCCGCCTGCGGCACGAGGCCGCCGGTAACGGTGCACGTCGCAGTATCCGCCCCTTCGGCGAGGGGGGTGAACGTCGTTTGTGCCAGGCCCAGGGCGCGCACTGCGCGCAGCGTGGCCGTCACATCCAGATTCAAGGGCAGAGGGCTCACCAGGCTTTGACCCGGCGCCAAGGCGGCGCACAGCAGCGCCCGGTGCGCGGCGCTCTTGCTCGGTTGCGCGGCCAGACTGCCGTGCAGCGGGGCGGGGGTGATCAACCGCATGCCCGGGCCTCCTCTCGCAGCCACGCGGCCAGCTGCGCCCGGGATGTGGGGCGCAGCACGGCGCGCCCTATGCCGCTCAACAGCACCAGCTGCACCGTGTCGCCCGCGGCTTTTTTATCCAGCTTGGCGGCGCGGGCAAGCGCCTCCGGCGGCACGGGGGGCGCATCCGTCGGCAGACCCAGCGCGGTGAGCAGCGCGCGGATGCGCGCGGATGTGCCCGGCGGGGTGACCCCCGCGGCCTCGCCCCAACGCGCGGCGGCCAGCATGCCTAGGCATACCGCCTCGCCGTGCAGCAGCGCGCCGTAGCCCAGGGCGTTCTCCAAAGCGTGGCCCAGGGTGTGACCGAAGTTCAGTTCCATGCGGGGGCCGAAATCCAGCGGATCGCGCGCCACGTAGCCGGCCTTGATCCGGCAGCAGCGGCAGACGATATCCGGCAGCATGGAGGCCAGCGCGGCGCGGCTGCCCGCTGCCTCTAACTGTGCGAAAAGCGCCGCATCCGCGATGCAGCCGTACTTGATTACCTCGCCCAGCCCCGCACCCAACTGCCGGGCATCCAGGGTACGCAGGGTATCCGGGTCGATCAGCACCAGGGCGGGTTGGCAGAACGCGCCCACCAGATTTTTGCCTTGAGGCAGGTTGACAGCCACCTTGCCCCCCACAGAGGAATCCACCTGCGCGAGCAGCGTGGTGGGGGCCTGCAGCAGGGGCACGCCGCGTAGGTAGGTGGCGGCGGCGTAGCCGGCCAGGTCGCCCACTACGCCGCCGCCCAGGGCCACCACCAAGTCTGCGCGGGTGAGGGCCATATCCAGAAAGCCCGTGTATAGGCTGAGCAGCTGCGCGTGGCACTTGCTCGCTTCCCCGGCAGGCACGGTGAGCAGGGTGGGCGTGATGCCTGAGGCGGTCAGCGCCGCGGCCATGCGCGGCCTGAAGAGCGGGGCAGTGTTGCTGTCGGCCACCACGGCGGCCCTGCGCCCGCGCCAGCGGGCCAGCGCCTCCGCAGAGGCTTCCCACACGCCGGGAGAGATGTGGATATCGTAGACGGCGTCACCGGCCGTCACGGAGAGGCTGAGCACGGTTCCAGGCCTCCTTTCTGGCGGCCGCGTCGGTCATGCGCCGCCGCAGCGCGGAGGGGTCATCACTTTGCAGCAGGCCGCGGTAATCCGCCAGCTTGCCCTCCAGCTCGCGCAGCAGGGCGGCCAGGTTGTCGCGGTTGCGCCAGAACAGATCCAGCCACAGGCCCACATCCATGGCGGCCACGCGCGTGGCGCCCTGAAAGCTGCCGCCCTCAAAGCCGTGGCTGCCCGGCAGCAGCTCTTGCTCGCAGATGGCCAGGGCCAGCACGTGCATCATCTGGCTGGTGTAGGCCACGGCCCGGTCGTGTGTCTCGGGGTCTGTCAGGCGCGTATCCAGGCAGCCCAGGCGCCGGGCCAGCTCGCGCAGCAGGGCGACGGCTTCGGGCGGGGCATCCTCGCCGGGGGTCAACAGGTAGTGCGATCCACGAAACAGCGCGAGTGAGGCGTGGGCAAAGCCGCCTCGCTCCCGCCCGGCCATGGGGTGGCCGCCGATGTAGTGCGCGCCGGGGGGCAGCACCTGCCGGGCAATGGCCGCCAGAGGGCGCTTGACCCCGCACACATCCGACACCACCGTGCCGGGGGAGAGCCGGGGCGCGAGGGCGCGCAGGCAATCCTCTGCGGCCTGGGGGGGCAGGCACAGCAGCAGCAGGCCCGCATCCTCCACGGGCGCCTGGGCGATATTCGCCCAGGCGTGGGTGACCGCGCCACAGGCCAAAGCGGCAGCGCGGGTATCCGCGTCGCAATCCACGCCCCAGCAGGGCCAATCGCCATGGGCCGCCAGGGCCATGGCGACGCTGCCGCCGATGAGCCCTAGGCCGATGATGCCTGTGTGCATGGGTGAGGCGCTCCTTTCCGGGTTAGGGGATTTTGACGAGGATGTTCTTCTGTTCGTCCATCTCAATGCACAGCAGACCCAGTTTCTCCAGGTGCCGCAGCAGGTCGGAAAAGCGCTTAAACCCCAGCGCGCGTTCATTGTAGTTGGGGTATTGGTTCTGAATGGCTTCTTTGAGGATGGAGGGATTGACGCGCTGAAAGCCGCTGTCCTTAAAGGCGCCGAGTTGGGCGGCGAAGGCCTCGATCATATTCTCCTTATCGATCTGCTTGCCGTCGGCCTCGCGGTCGTGCCGCAACTGCACGATGAGGTTGTAGTTGTCATTGATCACCTGAAAAGCGCCGAAGCGCTGGGCCAGACCGGTGAGCAGTTTGCCAAAGGTACTGAACCCCAGAGATTTTTCCGTAAAGTCGGGGCGCAGGCGCAGCAGCACGTTCTTGAGCTCTGACGCCAGCAGTTCGCCCTCATCCGCCTGTTCGGCCAGGATGGTCTGTATCAGTTTGCTCAGTTCCGCGTCGGCCAGGGGATCTTCCATCCTGCCCGATGCCTGAAAGCCGGGGGCTTTGGCCTGGGTGACGGATTCGAGGAACTGAAACTCGTTACAGGCGTTGATGAAGATGCCGCTGGCGGCTTCTGACCGGGATATGCCCAGCACAAACTTGCCCATGGATTTCAGCTTGCCCACCAGGGGCGTGTAGTCGCTGTCGCCCGACACGATGCAGAAGCTGTCGATTAGCTCGTTGCGAAAGGCTACATCCAGCGCGTCGATGACCAACTGGATATCCAGGTTGTTTTTTTGGTTGCGACCGAACCGCAGGGACGGCACCACGTTGAAGGTGTTGCTGAGCAGCACCTCCTTCAAATCCGCATACTGGTCGGTGTACCCGTACACCTTGCCCAGCAGGATATCCCCGCGAATTTTTACTTTTTCGAGGATGGTGTTGAGGGTGGATACTTTGGCCCCGCAGTTCTCCAGATCGACAAAGATTGCGTAATGCGCTGTCACATTGCCTCCTTGATCTTGAGCAACTTTCGCGATGA
>JAITTS010000005.1 GCA_031286995.1 Oscillospiraceae bacterium | reverse complement strand
CAGCCGCCCGCTCAACGCCCCAGCCTTTGTGGTGACCCTGTTTGAGTCCCTTGGGGGCCGCACTTACTTTGTCGGCCACATGTGGCTGGTGGCGCTGTTGCTGGTGGCCCTGGCGCTGGTGAACGCCCTGTGCATGTTTTTGAAAGGCCGTCTCAGCGCCCTGGCCAGTGAAAACATCGCCCGCAAGATACGCAATGAGGCCTACGATCACCTGCAGCGCCTATCCTACGATTATCACGTAAAGGCCGAAACGGGCGATCTCATCCAGCGCTGCACATCCGACGTGGAGACCCTGCGCCGCTTTCTGGCCGTGCAGCTGATGGAGATCGGCAACGCCGCGCTGATGATCGGCCTGGCCATCGCCATCCTGCTGGGGCGCAACGTGCCGCTCACCCTGGCATCGCTGGCCATGGTGCCGGTGCTCTTTATCAGCGCCTACCTGTACGGTAAAAAGATCACTGCGGATTTTTTGGTGGTGGATGAGAGCGAGGGCAAACTCTCGGCCACCCTGCAAGAAAACCTGACCGGCGTGCGCGTGGTGCGCGCCTTTGGCCGCCAGCAGCACGAGGTGGAAAAGTTTGACGAGGCCAGCGTAGATTTTCGGGATAAATCCGCGCGGTTGTACAAGTTTCTGGCCGCGTTCTGGTCCAGCGGCGACGCGCTGAGCATGGCGCAGACCGCCGTGACGTTGATCGTGGGCATCGGCATGGCTGCGCGCGGGGAAATCACCGTGGGTACGCTGACGGTGTTCGTCAGCTACGTGGGCATGCTGCTGGGCCCGGTGCGCCAACTGGGGCGCCTGCTGGCCGACGGGGGCAAGGCCCTGGTATCCCTGCAGCGCATAGACGAAATCATGCGACAGCCCGTGGAGACCGACGCGCCGGATAGCGTGCAGCCCAGCCTGGCCGGGGATATTGTGTTTGATAATGTGTGCTTCGGCTACGACGACAAGCGCATGGTGCTCAATCACCTGTCCTGCACCATCCGCCAGGGTGCCACGGTGGCCATATTGGGCGGCACGGGCAGCGGCAAATCCACCCTGGTGCACCTGCTGCAACGCCTCTACGAGCCCCGCAGCGGCAGCATCACCATCGGCGGCGTGCCCCTGAACAAGATCAACAAAAAATGGTTGCGCCAGCGCGTGGGCCTGGTGCTGCAAGAACCCTTTCTCTATGCCAAGACGCTGCGCGAAAACGTGGCCATCGTGGCCCCGGATGCGCCGGAGCCCAGCGTGGTCGCCGCCGCTACCGTGGCCCGCGCGGATGCCTTCATCCGCCAGAGTGACCGGGGCTACGACACCTTGGTGGGCGAACGCGGCGTCACCCTATCCGGCGGGCAAAAGCAGCGCGTGGCCATCGCCCGTACGCTGATGAAGCAGAGCGACATCCTGATCTTTGACGACTCCCTCTCCGCCGTGGATACCCAGACCGACGCGGCCATCCGCACGGCCCTGCGCGAGAGCCGGGGCCACACCACCACCCTCATCATCTCCCACCGCATCACCACCCTCAGCGAGGCGGACTGGATCCTGGTGCTCGATCACGGCCATCTGGCGCAGCAGGGTACCCACGCCCAGCTGGTGGCCCAGAGCGGCCTCTACCAGCACATCCACAACATCCAAAACACCCTGGAGGACGAGCTGACCCAAACCCTGCGGGATGACCCCGCATTGCGGGAGGTGACACCCCATGCAGGCACATGAGGAGCAGGATTATACCCGCCGCCTGGATACCGGCCTGTGGCGCAGGCTGTTGGGCCACCTAAAGCCTTACCATCACAAGCTGCGCATGATCGTGCTGTATCTGTTCATCTGCGCCGCCTGCGACGCGCTGCTTCCCTTCCTCTTTCGCTACGCCATTGATCACTTCATCCAGGATCAGACGCTGCAGGGGCTGCCCCTGTTTTTGGTTGCCAGCGTGGCGCTGGTGGGGGTGCAGGTATTCACCATCTATCATTTTTTGCTGCTGAGTGGCCAAGTGGAGTGCGGCGCCTGCTACACCCTGCGCAAGCTGGGCTTTCAACGCCTGCAAGAGTTGCCCTTCGCCTACTTTGATCGCATGCCTGTGGGCTTTTTGATGAGCCGCATGACCACCGACGCCCAGCGCCTGGCCGATACTGTGGGCTGGTCGCTGCTGGATCTGTGCTGGGGCGCGTGCTACGTCGTGCTGACCGGGGTGGCCATGTTTTTGCTGGATTGGCGCTTGGCCCTGCCCGTGGCCCTGGCCTTGCCCGTGCTGACCGTGATCTGTCTCAGGTTTCAGGCCATGCTGTTGGAGAGCTACCGCAAGGTGCGCAAAACCAACAGCCAGATCACTGGCGCGTTTAACGAGGGCATCATGGGCGCCAAGACCACCAAGACCCTGGTGCGCGAGGATCGCAACATGCAAGAGTTCGCGCAGCTCACCGACACCATGCGCACAGCCAGCATCCGCGCGGCGGTCATATCCGCCCTGTACATGCCCATCGTGGTGGGGCTGGCGGCCTGCGCCACGGCCTACGCCATGTGGCAGGGCGGCGTTAGCGTGATGGTAGGCGGCATGACGCTGGGCACCATTCAGGTCTTCGTCAACTACACGGTTAACTTTTTCGACCCCGTGCGGCAGATCGCCCGCATTTTGGCCGAACTGCAGAGCGCCCAGGCCGCGGGCGAGCGGGTGCTCTCCCTGCTGGAGACCCAGCCCGCCATCGTGGATACTCCCCAGGTGCAGGCGGAATATGGCGACAATTTTCACCCACGGCGCGAAAACTGGCCCCCCATCCGCGGGGAGATAGACTTTGACCGCGTCAGCTTTCACTATGAGGGCGGCGAGGATGTACTGAAGGATTTTACCCTGCACGTGGGCGCCGGGCAGACCATCGCTCTGGTGGGCGAGACCGGCGCGGGCAAGAGCACCATCGTCAACCTGCTCTGCCGCTTCTACGAACCCACGGGGGGCAACATCCGCATCGACGGGGTAGATTACCGGCAGCGCTCGCAGCTGTGGATGCAATCCAGCCTGGGCTACGTACTGCAGCAGCCGCACCTGTTCTCGGGCACCATCCGGCAAAACATACGCTACGGCATGCTGCACGCTACGGATGCGCAGGTAGAGGCCGCCGCACGCCTGGTGGGTGCGGATGACTTTATCGCCCGGTTGGATAAGGGCTACGACACCCCGGTGGGCGAGGGGGGCAACCGCCTCTCCACCGGCGAAAAACAGCTGGTCTCCTTTGCCAGGGCCATCCTGGCGGATCCGCGCATCTTCGTGCTGGATGAAGCCACCTCATCCGTGGATACCCAGGCCGAGCAGCGCATTCAGCAGGCCATCCGCCGGGTGCTGACCGGGCGCACGGCATTTATCGTCGCCCACCGGCTATCCACCGTGCGCGCGGCGGATCGCATCCTGGTCATCTCAGAGGGCCGGATAGCCGAGCAAGGTACGCACACAGAGTTGATCCGCGCCCGCGGCCACTACTACCGCCTGTACACCAATCAATTTCAAGAGCAGCAGGAGGCGGCCATCTTGGATACCGCCGCCAGCGCGGAGTAGCGGGGCCTTATCAGTTCTATCTGTCACATCCCCCCCATACAGTGACGGGGGAGGGATGCTACATGTATTGGCGCACAACATCCGCAAAGGCCCAGGCACGGCAGACCGGGGTCACTGAAGCATCCCTGCCCCTGGGGCTGGATGCCACGCAGGTGGCGCAGGCCCGCGCGCTCCACGGCGGCAACGCCTTATCCACGCGCAAGCGGCGGCCCTTTCTTTCGCAATACCTAGAAAACTTTGCGGATCCCATCATCCGCATCCTGCTCATCGCCCTGGGCGTCAACCTGGTATTTTTGCTCAATGCTTCCTTCAGTTGGTACGAGCCGGTGGCCATCGGCGCGGCCATCCTCATCGCCACGCTGGTATCCACGCTTTCGGAGTACGGCAACCAATCCGCCTTTGAAAAGCTGCAGCAGGATGCCGCCCGCGTATTCTGCCGGGTGCGGCGCGGCGGCGCGCTACGACAGGTGCCCATAGACGACCTGGTGGTGGGCGATGTGGTGCTGCTGGGCGGCGGTGAACGCGTGCCTGCGGATGGCCGCCTGCTCGCTGGCGCGCTGGATGTGGATCAATCCGCGCTCAACGGCGAAACGAAGGAAGCGCACAAGGCCCCCCCGCCGCCCGCATCCGCCCCCACTCGGCCGGATGACCTGCTGGCCACGGATAGGCTTTTTCGCGGCGGCGTGGTGACGGGCGGAGAGGGCACGATGGTCGTACAAGCCGTGGGCGACGGCAGCTTTTACGGCCGCCTGGCCCAGGGCTTGCAAGAGGATACGCGCGATTCACCCATGCGCGTGCGCTTGGGCCAGCTGGCCGGCTCTATCGCCAACTTCGGCTACATCGGCGCGGGGGCGGTCACCTTATCCTATCTGTTTTACAACCTGGTGATTGAGACTGGCTTTCAGCCCGCGCGCATGCTGCTAATCGCGGGCGATCCGGCGCGGCTGGTTGACCTGCTGCTGCACTGCGCCATGCTGGCCATGTCCGTCATCATTATGGCCGTACCCGAGGGTCTGCCCATGATGATCACCGTGGTGCTCTCGGCCAACATGCGGCGCATGCTGCGCGACAAGGTGCTCGTGCGCAAACTGGTGGGCATTGAGACCGCGGGCAGCCTCAACCTGCTCTTCACCGACAAAACCGGCACCCTCACCGAGGGAAGCCTGCGCCTGCGCGCCTTTGTGGATGGCGCGGGGCGGCGCTACGCCGCCCTGGCGGATGTGGCGCGCTCTCCGGGGCTGTGGAGCCTGGTGTACGCCTGCATGGCCGTGGGCAACGCAGCGGCCATAATCAATGAGGCGAACGGCCCCAAGGCGATCGGCGGCAACGCCACGGATAGAGCCTTGCTGGAGGCGCTTGCCGGCCTGCGCGCGGATTTGGGTGAGGTGCGCGTCACCCACCGCGTGCCCTTTGATCCGGTGCACAAGTTTTCCGCCGCCAGGGTGCAGGGCGCCATGCGGCGCACCCTGGTCAAGGGCGCGCCCGAGCGCGTGCTGGCGGCCTGCACCCACTACGTGGCTGCATCCGGCGGCGTGCTGCCCTTAGGCCCGGTACATCGCGCGGCCCTGCAGGCGGCGCAGAGCGAGCTAGGCGGCCAGGCGGCGCGGCTGCTGGCCTTGGCCGTATCCGAAAGCCCGGCCGCCCCCGGCGCGCTGCCCCAGGGCATGACCCTGGTGGGCCTGGTGGCTCTGGGGGATGCCCTGCGGCCCGAGGCTGCGGCCGGGGTGGCCCAGGCGCGCCGCGCCGGGGTACAGGTGGTGATGATCACTGGGGACAGCCGCGATACCGCCATGGCCGTAGCCCGTCAGGCGGGGCTGATGCATGGCGCTGAGTGCCTGGCCCTGGTCAGCGATGACCTGGCCGCCATGACGGATGACCAACTGCTCGCCGCCCTGCCAAATCTACGCGTGGTGGCCCGCGCCCTGCCCGAGGATAAGAGCCGCTTGGTGCGCGTGGCGCAGGGCGCGGGCCTGGTGGTTGGCATGACCGGAGATGGCATCAACGACGCGCCCGCCCTCAAGCTGGCGGATGTGGGCTTTGCCATGGGCGAAGGCACCGAGGTTGCCAAAGAGGCGGGGGATGTGGTGATTTTGGATAACAACTTCGCCTCCATCGGCAAGGCCATCCGCTACGGGCGCACCATCTTCAAGAGCATCCGCAAGTTCATCATCTTTCAACTCACAGTCAACTTGTGCGCCGTATCCCTGGCGGCCCTGGGGCCTGTCTTCGGCATAGAGACCCCCATCACCGTGCTGCAGATGCTGTGGATCAACATGGTGATGGATACCCTGGCCGCCCTGGCCTTCAGCGGTGAACCCCCGCTGGAGGCCTACATGGATGAACCCCCCAAATCACGCGCCGCGCCCATTCTCAACGGCTACATGGTGGGGCAAATTCTCACCACGGGGCTCTACGCCATCGCTCTGTGCCTGTACTTTCTGCTGGCCGCGCCGGGCCTCTCCCTGCCCGATCCAGGGCAAGGCTACCCGTTGAGCGCCTTTTTCGGCCTGTTCATGTTCATAGCCGTGTGCAACGCCGTCAACGCCCGCACTCACCGTCTCAACCTGCTGCACCACCTGCGGCAAAACGCGCTGTTCATGGGCGTGATGGGCGCGGTGGCCGCGCTGCAGGTGATCATCCTGCAGGTGGGCGGGCCGCTGTTCCACACCACCCCCCTATCCACGCGCGATTTGCTGTGGGTGCTGGCCCTGGCCGCCACCGTGGTGCCGGTGGATATGACGCGCAAATGGCTTCTGCGGCGCAGGCCCGGCGCGCAGCAGAGCGTATAACCTAGGATGAAAGGGGGCATATCGCCGCTTCCGCGGGCGCGAGATGGTTTCGGAGGAGGGAAAGGGCAAGGGTTGCCCTGCACCCCGTGCACGCGCAGCCCCGGTCTCGCAGGCTGGGGCTGCGTATTTTGCTTGCCCGTCATCGGAGTCGGCCGCAGGCCTGGCCACCGCCGGGGCCGGGCTAGCCAACGTACGCGCTTTTTGGTATACTGTTCACCTGGTCATGCCATCAACTTGCCAAAGGAGGGTCTCATGCCCCGCTGCAGCGTGATCGTGCCGGTGTACAACGTGGCGGCTTTTCTGCCCCAGTGCGTGGATAGCATCCTCGGGCAGAGCGAGCCGGATATTGAGATCATCCTGGTGGATGACGGCAGCACGGATGAATGCCCGGCACTGCTGGCCGCCTATGCCGCGCGGGATGCGCGGGTGCGCGTGGTCACCAAGGCCAACGGCGGGCTTTCGGATGCGCGCAACGCGGGGATGGATGCGGCCACCGGGGAATACCTGCTGTTTGTGGATGCGGATGATTGGGTGGATGCCGCGCTGGTCGCGGATGCCTGCGCCGCCGCTGGGACGCAGGGCGCGCAACTGGTGCTGTGGAACTATCGCCGGGCCTACCCGGATCATGTGGAAGGCCCTTGTCTGCCCATGCGCGATGAGGTGATCGCTTTAACTGGGCGCGGGCTTACGGCCTACTTTTACCGCCGCTGGTTTCCCTACGTGCATGGTCAGGAGGCGTGGTGCAGGCTCTACCGGCGCGACATTGTGCTGGCCGCCGGCCTGCGCTTCGTCTCTGGCAGCGAAGTTTTTGCGGAGGATACGCTCTTTAGCGCCATGTACCTGCTGCACGTGCGCACGCTGGCCGCACTGGCCCGGCCCTACACCTACTACCGCCAGCGGCCCGATGGCTTGATGGGCGCGCCCAAACCCCGCCTGGCCCGGCGGCTCACTGCGCTGGCCGCGCGCTTTGCCGATTACGCCGCGGCCCAGGGCCAGGGCCGCGCGCTGCGCCGGGTGCTGCCCGTATTCTTTTACCGCCTGGTCACCAAGGGCATCAGCCGCGATCCGGATCCGGCGGAGGCCGCCCTGGCCATGGCGGAGTCGCTGCAAAACCCCACGGTGCGCGCCCTGCTGCACGGCCTGCTGGGGCCGGGGCCGCTGCTCACCTATCTGCTGCGCACGGGCCGGGGCCTGCGTACCCAGTGGCGGGGACGGGCCTTTGCCCGTGCCTGGCTGCGCGGGGACGTGCCCCGCGCCATGGCCCTGGTCGAAAGGATAGAAGCGGGGGAATGAACACCGCCCTGATCCGGAAGGAGGCCGCCTTGATCACTGTCATCCTGCCCTGCTACAACGCGGCGGACACCCTGGCCGCCTGCCTGGCCTCCCTGGCGGCCCAGAGTTATCCACACTGGGAGGCGGTGGTGGTTGACGACGGATCCGCCGACGGCACGGCGGATGCGGCGGAGGCCTGCGCTGCGCGCGATGCCCGCCTGCGCGTGCTGCGCCTGCCTCACGGCGGGGTCTCCGCCGCCCGCAACGCGGGGCTGGATGCGGCCCGCGGGGATCTGCTGACCTTTCTGGATGCGGATGACGCGCTGCCCCCCCACGCCTTGCAAACCCTGGCGGAGGCGCTGGGCGACGACGCGGATATCGCCTGCGGGCTGATCGCGCGCAAGCGCCCGGGGCAAGCGCCCCAGGCGCTGACACCTCTGTGCCGCCTGGATACACGCCAACGCCAGCTTCGCGCCCTGATCTATGGCGACAGAGTGCTCAACAGCCTGTGCAACAAACTCTATCGCCGCGCGCCGCTGGCAGGCCTGCGGTTGCGCCCCGGCCTGGCCATCGGTGAGGATGCGCTGTTCAACCTGGCGGCCTTTGCCAAGGCGCGGCACGTGGCCATGGCGCCAAGCGTCACCTACATCTACAACGTGCGGGGCGATTCGGCCATGCACAGGATGGCTGCCGCCGGGCACTACGCCGCCCACAGGCCCTGGCTGGATGGGGTGGCCGATACGCTGGCCGCCCTGGGCCTGCGCGAGGCGTACTTTCGCCCCCTGTGCTACAGCCATGCCCTGCGCTTGTACAAGCAGGGTGGGCTGCTCTGTGCCGTGCGGGGTTTTAACTCCCTGGCCCGACAGGCCGCGCTGGCGAAGGTTGATCCCTGCGCCCTGCCGCCTCCAGCCCGGCCCCTGTACGCACTGGTGCGTGCGGGGCTCTTTCCGGTGGTGTACCTGTTTATCTGCCCGCTGCAGAGGCTGTCGGAGCGCTGCGCGGCCCTGGGCCGCCGGGCAAGGCGGCTCGTGGGCCGCCTGTAGGGAAAGGGGGGGGGGCACATGCGGGTGAGCGTCATTATCCCCGCCTACCAGGCCCAAGCCCACATCGCGGCCTGCATGCGCGCGCTGCTGGCGCAGACGCTGGAGGATATCGAGATCATCTGCGTGGATGATGGCAGCACGGATGCCACCCCCGCCATTTTGCATGATCTGGCCGCGAAACACGCGCGTGTGTGCGCGCTGCGCCAGCCCAACGGTGGGGTATCCGCCGCGCGCAACGCGGGCCTGGCCCGGGCGCGGGGGGAGTACGTCGCCTTTGTGGATGCGGATGACACCCTTCCCCCCCACGCCCTGCAAACCCTGTGGGAAGCGGCCCGGCAGCAGCGCGCGGATATCGTGACCAGCTTGCACCTGCGCTTGGGCGCAGATGGCGCGGAGACCCTCATGCCCGGCCCCGCGGCAGGGGAGCCCAGGCAGCGCGTGCTAAAAAGCCTGGTGCGCTGCGAGGGGCGCTACAACAGCGTGTGGGGCAAGCTCTATCGCCGCGCCTTCATTGAAGAAGCAGGCCTCGCCTTTCCCGTGGGCGTGCCCATCGGCGAGGATGCGCTGTTCAATCTGGCGGCCTTTGCCAAGGCGGCGCGATGGGCGCACGTGCCCATGCCCCTGTACGCTTACTGGCAGCGGCCGGATTCCGCCATGGCGCGGGCGCAGGGGCAGCCCCTGGCGGGCCACGCGCCCATGCTGGATGCTATGGATGCGCTGCTGCGGCGCCTGGGCATCAAGCATCAATACTACGCCGCATTTCTGCGCCTGCACACAGATCTGCTGTGGATGCGGGGCTGCCATCGCTTGGGGCCTAATGCGCGCCGCCGGATGCAGGCGGGCGTGCAGCCCTGGCGGCTTTCCGCCAAGGGGTCGGCCCTGTGGCTGGCCCTGACCCTGGGACTGGACGGGGCGGTTTGCCGGGCCTTACAGCGGGATTTGGGTACGGAGGAGGCACACGCGTGCGAAACAGAACGATAGATTTTTTGCTCTACGGCCATGGGGGATTCGGAAACCGGGGTTGCGAAGCCATTGTGCGCGCCACCGCCGCGCTGCTGGGCGAGGCCCTGCCCGGGGCCCGTCTGGCCCTGTGCTCTCTGCGCCCCTGGGAGGATGCGCCCGCACCCGGCTCGTTGCGCGTCCTCCCTCAGCGCGCGCCTGTACGCGGCGCGCAGCGATGGATCAACGCCGTGGCCCGGCGGCTGGGCGACGCTCCGGATAACCTGGAGGCCAGGCGGCAGGCCCCGGCGCTACGCGCCGCGCGCCGGGCGGAGGTCTGCCTCTCCATAGGCGGAGATACTTACTGCTACCAGCCCCCGCGCGATCTCTACGCCATCAACCGGCGCTTGGTCGCCATGGGCAGACCCACGGCCCTGTGGGGCTGCTCTGTGGATCCAAGCCTGCTGCACGGGGAGCTGTTGGCGGATCTGCGCCGCTACGCCCGCCTCTTCGCGCGGGAATCCATCACCTGCGAGGCCCTGCGCGCGGCCGGCCTGCCCGCCGAACTCAGCGCCGATCCGGCCTTTACCCTGGCGGCCGAGGCTATCCCCCTGCCCCCCGGCTTTGTGGCCGGGGAGACCGTGGGCCTGAACATCAGCCCCCTGGCGCTCGCCCACGCGCCGGATAGCGAGGCGGCCCTTGCCGCGGTGCTGGCCCTGGTGCGCCATGCCCTGCGCGTGACGCCCGGCCCTGTGGCCCTGCTGCCACATGTGCGCTGGGCGCACGATGACGATATGCAGCCCCTGGCGCGCATCCGTGCGGCCTTTGCCGATGAGCCGCGCGTGCTGCTGCTGGATGCGCCCTACACCGCGCCGCAGATCAAGAGCCTCATCGCGCGCATGCGCTGCCTTGTGGCCGCGCGCACGCATGCCACCATCGCCGCTTACTCCAGCGCGGTGCCCACGCTGGCGCTGGGTTACTCTGTCAAGGCCCTTGGCATCGCCAGGGATCTCTACGGTGCGGAACAGGGCCACGTGCTTCCCATGGCGGAGCTGTGCAGCCCGGCGGAACTGACCGCCGCGCTGGATGCGCTGCTCGCCCGCGCGGAGGCGGAGCGCGCGCTGCTGCAAACGGCGGCGCAAGCCCAGGCGGCACGCGCCGGACAGGCCGCGGCCACAGTGGCCGCCTGGCTGGAGGATCGCGCATGAACAGACGCCGAGAATACCGCCTGGGCGCTACCCTATCCTACATTAACACGGCGCTGAGCATCGCGCTGGGCCTGCTGGTCACCCCCATGCTGTGGCGGGCGCTCAAGGGTACCCAGTACGAGCTGTATCAGTTGATCGGCTCCTTCGTAGGCTACATCGCCGTGCTGGATTTCGGCCTGGGCAGCGCGGTGATACGTTACGTGGCCAAGTACCGGGCCGAGGGCGATACCCTTGGTATGCAACGCTTTCTGGGCATGGTGCTGCCCTTGTACGCGGCCATTGGGGTGCTTATCGCCGCGCTGGGCTGGGTGTGTTACCACAACCTGGGCGCGATCTTTCCGCGCATGACCGCGGAGGAGCTGGCCCTCTCCAAGCGCCTGTTCGTACTGGTCATCTGCAATGTCTCCTGCGCGTTGCTCACCCAGGCCCTGCCTGCCATTCTGCACGGCTGCGAGCGCTTTGTGGTTACGCGCGGGGTCACCATCCTGCGGCAGGTGCTGCGCCCGGTGGTGCTCTACGTGCTGATGCGCCGCGGTACGGATGCCGTGCAGGTGGTGCTGCTGGATACAGCGCTGAACCTGATGACGATCGCCGTGCACGCCCTCTTTGTGTTCGGGGTGCTCAAAGTGCGCGTACGCTTCCAGGGGTTTGACAAACGCCTGCTGCGCGAGCTGTTCGGCTACTCCATCTTCATCTTTGTGGGCGTGGTGGCCAACATGCTCTACTGGCAGGTGGATGCCTTCATCGTGGGGCGCATGTGGCTGAGCCGTGTGGCCATCACCACCACCGCGGGGCTTATCGCGCAGTACTTTATCGATCTCTCTGGCGCGCTGGGGGGCATGCTGATGCCGCGGGCCGTGCAAATCGTAACCGAGGGCGGGGATCGGGCCGCGCTGACAGACCTAATGATCCGCGTGGGCCGCCTTCAGTGGATGCTGCTGGGTGTGATTCCGGTAGGGTTCGCGGTCTGCGGGCACAACTTTTTAACCCTGTGGGCCGGGGAAAAACTTGGCTCGCAGGGTGTTGACCAGTGCTACACCATCGTGCTGATGCTGATGCTGGCGCTGATGATCCCCCTGATCGAGGGTACGGGCATCACCATTTTGCAGGCCATGAACCGCCACGCGTTCCGGGCGCTGATGCTGCTGGGCATTTCCGTACTCAACGTGGCGCTCACCGTGTACCTGGTGCGCCTGTATGGGCCTGTGGGCGCGGCGGTGGGCACGGCTCTCTCCCTGCTGGTGGGCAACGCCGGTATCATCAATTGGTACTATCACCGCCGCATCGGTCTGGATATCCCTCGCTTCTTTCGCCAGGCACTGCGCGGCACGCTGCCCGCGCTGCTTGTAAGCGGTGCGGTATCCGCCCTCACCCTGCTGCTGCCGGGCCAAGGCTGGGCCATGCTGGCAGCGCGCGTGGTTTTGATCGTGATCATCCACACCGGGTGCATGTGGTTGATGGGCGCGAACGCCGAGGAGAAGAATTTGGCCCTGAGCATGCTGCGGAGCGTGACCGGGCGTTTGCAAAGGAGGCGAAACCATGGCGCGTGAAAAAACGCTGCCGGTGCGCCCGGCGGATACCTGCACGGGCTGCGGGGCCTGTCTGCGGGCTTGCGCCGCAGGCGCGCTGGCCATGCGGCGCGACGGGCAGGGTTTTGCCTGCCCTGCGCGCGACATGCGCGCGTGCACAGGCTGCGGGGCTTGTCGAAAAATTTGCCCGGTGGAAAGCGCCCAAACCCGGCTCTGGCTAGCCGTTTTTGCCGCGCGCAGCCTCGATGAGGGCATCCGCGGGGCCAGCTCATCCGGGGGCGCATTCACGGCCCTGGCCCAGGGCGTACTGGCCCGGGGTGGCGTGGTCTTTGGCGCAGCCTGGGCGGATGGCGATCCCGCGTGGGCACTGGCTCACGCCGCCGCAGAGGATGCGGCGAGCTTGGCACGCCTGCGCGGCTCCAAGTACCTGCAGAGCGACGCCGTCCCCAGCTACGCGCAGGTGCGGGATGCGCTGCGCGCCGGGCGGTCCGCGCTGTTCTCCGGCACACCCTGCCAGGTGGCGGGGCTGTACGTTTGGCTGGGCGGCGATCAGCCGGGCCTGCTGACAGTGGATTTGGTGTGCCACGGCACACCCTCCCCCACCGTGTTCGCCGCCTACCTGCAGGGTCTGGAAGCGGCACGCGGCCAGCGGGTAACACACTACAGCTTCCGCGACAAGCGCCGGGGTTGGCAGCATTTTTGTGCCGCCGCGCGCTTCGCGCAAGGCGAGGATTACGTGGCCGGGCAGGATGAAGACCCCTATCTGCGGATATTTCTGCAAAATGTGACGCTGCGGCCCAGCTGTTATGCCTGCCCTTACGCCGGGGAAAAGCGCCCCGCGGATATCACTCTGGGCGACCTGTGGGGCGCGGAGCGCCTGCTGCCCGAATGGGATGACGACAGAGGCCTGTCGCTGATCCTGGTGAACACGGAAAAAGGGCGGCAGGCGATGGCGGATGCCGCCCCCGCCCTGTGGACGCAACCGGTGGAAGCCCGCAGCTTTGTGCGCTTCAACCCCTGCATCGAACGGCCTGTCGCGCCGCACCCGCTGCGCGAGCGCTTCTTTCGCGTGTTCGCGAAAAAAGGTTTTGACGCGGCGGCGCAGGCCGCGCTGCGCAGCCCGGGACAGGCACGGCGGTTGGTGGCAAAAATCGCGGCGCGGTTGCGGCGCCTGCGGTGAGACGGCGCCCACCGGGGCGCCAACGAATGCCGAAAAGTGAGGCAGGCCGAAAGTACCGGAACAAGCTGAAACAGCGCCTCTTTAGAGGAAGGTGCGAATGAACTGACGTCAAATCGTCACCAGAATCAACGCGCGGCGGGTTACGGCAGGCTACCGCCACACTGTGGATTGCGCATAAACATGCCCGCGTGCCGCGCCAACTGAAACATGCGCGCCCATCCGGCCGCCGTGCACATCTCCCGGCAGCATACGATGTTCCGCAGACAACCTGCGGCGGCTTTTTATTTTTTGGGCGGTATTGCGAAAGTTATGATATAAGTCTGAGGTTGAACAGCTTGCGCTTTCCAGGCGGAGAATGAAATTTTGAAAACAAAGCCATCGTCAAATCAACCATTTCTAGAGAATGAGAC
>JAITTS010000108.1 GCA_031286995.1 Oscillospiraceae bacterium | reverse complement strand
CATTGATGATCTTTGGTAGGCACCCAGAACTCGGGGAGAAATGGAATCGAGAATCTTGGGCAAGAGGATACTATGTGACGAGCGTTGGGGATACGAATGAAGAAGCGGTCAAGCGGTATAATGCACAACAGCAAGAAGAGTCACGCAAAGAAGACAGAGCAACGAGGAAGTAGCCTCTTGAAGAGGCAGCAGGTATTGGGCTTGCGATACTCGCCTTTAGGCGCGCTAGTATTCAGCCCTTATAGGGCTGGTGTCAAACCACCACTTGAAGTGGTGGTCATGAGTTCGCAAATAGGTTTTGGGATCTGGATAAGGTACAATAAATTTTGTACAACTGAAAAGGGAGCCCGGCAAGTGATAGGATAGCGTTGTAAGGCACAATCCGAATCACAAAGGAGAACCCTCCATGGACAACATTGTACACTTGGATGGCACACAGTTAAAGCAAGAATTGAAGGAATTTGTACGAGGATCGGTAGAAGAAACGCTAAACCAGTTGTTTGGATGCGTAAGCAGACCAGGCCACGCAAACCGGCGCTTGACGGCGCGCGTGTGCCAGGGCCAGATGACCCCGGCGGCGTTTACCGCCGCGCTTATCCAGCGCGCAGAAAGAATGCGGCCGGGGGTTGATCACCCGCCCCGGCTATTCAACCGTCACCGATTTGGCCAGGTTGCGGGGCTTATCCACATCGCATCCCTTGGCGACAGCCACATAGTAAGCGTACAGCTGCAGGGGCAGCACGGTGAGCACCGGGGCCCATTCCGGCGGTACCTGCGGGATGTCCCAGCGCTCAAAGGCATCCATGGGCAGGCCTTGCTGGGCCACGCACAGCACCCGCGCGCCGCGGGCGCGCACCTCTTCGATGTTGGATCGCATCTTGTCCAGCAGCGCGGGTTGGGTGCACAGGGCCACCACCACGGTGCCTGGCTCAATCAGGGCGATGGTGCCATGCTTTAACTCGCCCGCCGCGTAGGCTTCCGAAAAGGTGTAGCTGATCTCCTTCAGCTTCAGCGATCCTTCCAGCGCCAAGGCCCAATCCAGCCCCCGACCGATGTAGTACACGTTGTGCTGATCATAGTGCAGGCTGGCGAAGCGCTGTATGCGCTCTCTGTTGGCAAGCACCTGTTCCGCCTGCTCGGGGATGCGCAATAGGTCGGCCAGCAGTGCGCGGGCCTGCGTTTCATCTATGTTGCCGCGCGCCTGCGCCATGTGCAGCGCCAACAGCGACAGCACCAACAGCTGTGTGGTGTACGCCTTGGTGGATGCCACGGCGATCTCCGGCCCCGCCAGGGTATAGAGCACATCATCCGCCTCGCGAGAGACGGTGCTGCCCACCACATTGGTCACCGCCACCACCCGCGCGCCCGCCTGTTTCGCCTTGCGCATGGCCGCCAAGGTATCCGCCGTTTCGCCGGATTGGCTGATCACCACGCACAGATCATCCGGGGTGATTTGCACGTCGCGGTAGCGAAACTCAGAGGCAATATCCGCCTCTGCGGGCAGGCCCGCCAGGCGCTCCAGCAGAGCCTTGCCCACCATGCCCGCGTGGTAGGCCGTGCCGCAGGCCACCAGCTTGACGCGGGATAGGGCGCGGATGGCCTGCGCATCCAGCGGCATGCGTTCTTGCCGGATGGTGAGGGTCTGGGCATCCACATAGGCGTGCAGGGTATCCCGGAAAGCCTTGGGCTGCTCGTATATCTCCTTGAGCATAAAGTGGGGGTAGCCGCCCTTTTCCGCGGCGGCCACATCCCAATCCACCCGTTGGGGGGTGACATCCTTGGGCTGGCCAAAGGCATCCAGCACGCGGATGCCTGCGGTGGTCAGCACGGCGATCTCGCCATCCTCCAGGGGATACACATCCCGCGTAAAGGGCAGCATGGCCGGAATATCCGAAGCCAAAAACTGCTCCCCATCCCCCCAGCCCACCACCAGGGGGCTATCCTTGCGCACGCAGAAAAGCGTATCCGGCGTGTCGCCGCACACAATGGCCAGGGCGTAGCTGCCCTGCATGCGGTGCATGGCCTGGCGGATGGCGGCCACCGGATCGCCCTGGTACAGATGGTGGATCAGGTGCGCCACCACCTCTGTATCCGTTTGGGAGCGGAAGGTGACCCCGCACTGGGCGAGGTACTCTTTGAGCGATTCGTAGTTTTCGATGATGCCGTTGTGTACCACCGCGATGCTGCCCTGTACATCCGTGTGCGGGTGCGAGTTGATCTGGGATGGCTCCCCGTGGGTGGCCCAACGGGTGTGGCCGACGCCGCAGGTGCCCTGCACCGGGTCATCTTGCAGGCAGCTGCGCAGGTTATCCAGCCGTCCCTTGGCCTTTCGCACCGATACCTGCCCACCGTGGATCAGGGCCAGACCCGCAGAGTCATAACCCCGGTATTCAAGCCTCGCAAGCCCTTCCATCAGAATGGGCACCGCCTGCCTGGGGCCGATGTAACCCACAATGCCGCACATAGCTTCGCGCCTCGTTTCTTTTTGTTCATTTTGGCTTGATCTACTTTGTCTGGCGTATGTAATCTTGGGGGTTGACCCACTGCCCATCCCGTAGCAACTCAAAGTGCAGGTGTGGCGCATCCTCCCCCTCTTGGGGTGGGTTTTCACCCAGGTGCGAGAGCAACTGCCCCGCCTGCACCGGGTCGCCCACGCGCAGCAGGTCTAGGGTGGCCAGGCCTGCGTAGCGGGCCAGCCAGCCGCCGGGGTGCGATACCTCCAGCACATTGCCCAGCAACGCATCCGCATAGGCGGCGGATACCGTGCCGCTGCCGGCTGAGGTTACGGCATCCCCCGGCTGCCCGGCGATATCCACGCCCAGGTGCACAGCCCACGCGCCCAGCGTGCGCTGATAGACCGGTGCGGCTGCATTGTGCGGGCGCAGGGTTTCACCCGCCAGGGGCACAGTGAGGCCGGGGTTGTCGCCCAGGTTCTGCCGCGCGGTGACAGGGATGGGGGTGGCCGCTGGCGGGGCCGTCACCCAGGTCACATCCTGCAGACTCTGCACAAAATCCGCCTCGCCGCCCACCGCCGCGCCCGGCTCTTCTTCCGCCTGCGCCTGTTGCTGTGGCGGCTGGGCGGGCGGCCGGTCACGTATGGCTGTCCACGCCGCCGCGCCCACGATGACCGCTACGCAGACGCCCAGTACCACATAGAAGCTCTGCCTCTCCACAAAGGCCGCGCACTTGCGCAGTCCGCTTTTGCAGGCTTTCCGCGCCGCCTGCCAGGCTTTCCGTACTGTGTCCATGGTAACACCTCCGCGTACAGTCTGCCCCCGCGCGGGTGCCGCCATGCAGGCCCAAAATGCCCGAAATATTTTATTCGTTCCCCGGTCACTTTTTTCCTCTTTTTTATTTATATTTCTTAATATCGTGCAAGTCTGCTGAAAATTTAGAAGTATTCCGGCATGTATACCTGCCGGCGCACGAACACCCTGCGCAGCGTATCCGCATTGTGCCGGGGCGCAACCGCGCCGGGGCGGCTCCACAGCAACGTCTCCAGATCCAGATAGCCCAGCACCAGCTGGGTCAGGGTGGGGATATCCACATCCATATCCGCCGGGCCTTGGGGGGCGCGGCGCACCTGCGCCTTGCCCGCACAAAAATCCACCCGCCAGAGGCCCTGGTTTTCCGGTAGCCAGGTGTCGGTCACAGCCAGGGTGTACGCACCGGGCTCCGCGGGGTGCGGCAGGTAGCTCAACGCATCTGCCACGCGCAGCACCCGGGCCATACCCCACCGCTCTATCTGCAGCGCGGCGTCGTAGGGCTCTGGGAAGAGCGTGCACGCGTCTATCCAGCCGGGCATCTTGGGCCACACAAAGCTATGATACTGCGCACCCATGCTGTAGAACAGGCCGAACAATTCCCGTAGCGCGGCCAGATCGCAGCAGGCCACATCGCGCGCCAGCAGCGCGCGACCCTCGGGACGGTTTTCGGCTTGCAAAACGGCGTAGGATCGGGCTTCACCCGTACCGTCATACCACAGATAAGTGTACTGGCAGGTAGCGTAGGGGTCTTTATGCAGCCATTTTTGCCACAGCTCATCTGTGCGCAAAGGGGCCAGGTTGCGGCCGCGCGTAAAGGCGGCGTACACCTGGCGCAACGGCGCGTCATCCTGCCCCGGCATGTACTGGCGCAGGCTGCCGCTTGTGGGTTTAAAGGCGGAGAAAGCGGCCATGGGCACGGTCAGCGTGCGCGCGGCGCGCACCAGTTCATAACCATACTGCCGGTAGTAGGGGTGCGAAAAGGGATACAGGGCGCTGAGCACCATGCCCCGATCCCACATCTCCCGCAGGCTGGCCTGAAAAATGGCGCGTATGTTGCCCTGCCGCCGGGTTTCCGGCAGAGATGCCACACCGCCTATACCGCCCATATCCACCACACTTTGCCCCAGCCATACGCGAAAGGGCAGAATCTGCAGGCAGGCGGTCATGCGGCCCGCATCATCGAATGCGGCGCGGATCCTGGTGTGGGCCTGCGGGTCAGGCGCGCTCTCTTTTTGTTCATCCCGGGCAAAGGCAAAGGCGATTGCGCCGATATCCCGGGCGGCTTGCAGTTCATCCGGGGCGATGGGACGCACGATCACGAGCCCCACCTCTTTTCAAAAAAATGGCGTCTGCGGTCTTTCCAGTCTACAAAAAATCCTGTATAATGTCAACCATGCGCCCGGGATCGGGCAGCACGACGAAAAGCGAGGGATGCGCCATGGCCAAGGTGTTGTTTTCTTCCGTAGCATACGCACAGTACGATTACAAGGCGACGTTGCCATCCAAGTTTGAACGGCTGTTGGACAGCACCGGCTTGGAGACGGTGGTGAAGGATAAGGTGACCGCGGTGAAGATGCACGTGGGTCGGGGCATCGGCTTTACCACCATCCATCCGTTGTTTGTCAAAATTTTGGTAGACAGATTAAAGGCCTGGGGCGCGCGCGTGTACATCACCGACCAGGCCGTGGCGGGGGCCAGGGTGCGTGGGTATACGGAAGAGCTGCTGGGCTGCCCCATTGTGGATGTGGCGGGCATTGTGGGCAAGTATTTTTACCCCAAGGATGTGGATTACAAGACCCTGCGCAACGTGGATGTGGCGGGGCACATACATGATGCGGATGTGATGATAGATCTATCCCACGTAAAGGGGCACGGCTCCTGTGGCTACGGCGGGGCGTGTAAGAACATTGCCATGGGCTGTGTGACGGATCGCACCCGCGCACAGATACATGGCCTGGAGGGTGGCTTAAAGTGGGATGCGGAGAAGTGCGTGCACTGCGAGTTGTGCATACGCGGCTGCAACCATGATGCCAACAGTTTTGATGCGGATGGCAACTACCACATCAACTATCACCACTGCACCTACTGTGCCCACTGCGCCAAGGTTTGCCCAACCGGGGCCATCACCATGGTGGGCGACAGGTATGAGGATTTTCAGACCGGCATGGCCCTGTGCACCAAGACCGTGCTGGATACCTTTGCGCCGGGCAGCGTGTACTACATCAATTTTTTGACCGACATCACCGCGCTGTGCGACTGCTGGGGCATGTCCACCCCCGCGCTGGTGCCTGATATCGGCATCGCCGCGTCCCCGGATATCGTGGCCATTGAGCGGGCCTGCCTGGATATGATAGATTACCGCAAGCTGGATATGAACGCCATCCCAAAGGGGTACCAGTTGGGCGCGGAGGGGCACCTCTTCCAGCGCCTGCATGCCAAGGACCCCTTCATCCAAATCAATAAGCTGGAGGGATACGGGCTGGGCAGCCAGCGGTATGACCTGGAGGAAGTGGGGTGAGCGAGGCCCCTCGCTGATATCCAAATGAATGCCGTTGAGCCGGCTGGCACTGCCAGCCGGCTCAACGGATTAATCCAGCGGCTCTAACTGCCGGATAAATCCGGTCGCTGTGCCGCACTGCACGTGCCACCAGCCGTTCACCACGCCCATCACGCGGATGCTCTCGCCCCCCACAAACACAAAGTCAGCCTTAGCGTGGGATTCATCAAAGGGCGCGATCAGCAACTGCCAAGGCTGCCCGGGCATGGTGTACGCAGGCATGGCGGGTGCCACGGCATCACCGGCCTCGCCGAAGGCCAGAAAACGACGCATCATGTACCCCATCCTGCCGTTGCCCGGATCCACACGCACCCAGTCCGGTCCGCCGTCCTGGGAATGATCCGGCGCTACGTAGAGCTCGGTACCGTTATAATATTTGCCCAGGTATTCCGCACGGGCGTCGGGCCGCACGCGCAGATTCAGACGATCCTTGGGGTTGGGGTTGTTCACCACGGCGTAGGTTGCACCCGTCCGGCCCGAGTTTGCATCGCAAAGATAATCCGGGCCATCCACCCACGCCTGGGTGTAGCTGTCCTTTGGGAAATCCGTTATGTTGAACGTATCCAAGGTGATGGGGCCGGGCCAAGGCACGCGCTCACCGGGCGTATCCTGGGCGATCCAGGCGCCGTTACCGGGTTGATCCACGCGGGGCAGCCCGGGCAACTCGCCGTAGGCATCCGACAGATACCAGTCGTACGCCAACGCGCCATCCCGCCAAGTGACGTAGGCTATACGCCAGGGACGGGCGGCGTAGTCCGTGTCGGTCACCACATCCGCGGTGGGGGTCTCCAGGATGGCATAGCGGAAGACCCATTGGCCGTTCCGCTGGGTGAAGACGTAGTTTTCTGATGTGTAGGGCGTGGGGGCGTGCGCGATGAGCAGGTCGTCTGTTTCCGCGTATTCCCCCGCTGGATCGCGCTCCACAGCGCGGCCCAGGGAGACGAGCGGGGGAATGCCCCGGCACAGGGCCTGATCCCAGTGCTCGGCCACGCGCCAGGCGCCTGCGCTGCGCGCAAACGCCATTAATATCCATTGCTGGCCGTTGTTGAGTATAGCCAGGGCACGATCCGCGCCGTCATAATAAATGTTCCATTCATGCCGCCAGTTTTGCCAGGCTGTGCCCTGCAGGGCGGCGGTTATCCCCAAATCTCGCAGGGGGTCGGATGGATCGCCGGCCAGAGCGGGCAGGGGCAGCAGGCAGGCGCACAGCAACAGCGCACACAATGTTTTTCGCATGGTACCACTTCTTTCGCCACAACATTCAATTCGGATAAAAGCGGGGCATATTCTCCCCACCCGATGTGGTATCCATAGGAACGAGCCGGGCGGCCACGTTCTTCCCGGGCGGGCATGTCTGCCGGCAAATTGGCGCTATATCGTCAATATGGCCTCCGCGGCCCTCAGCCCATCCACCGCGGCGGAGAGGATGCCGCCGGCATACCCCGCCCCTTCCCCGGCGGGGAAGATGCCCCGCACCGAAGCCTGGCCATCTGCGCCGCGCAAGATGCGCACAGGGGATGAGGAGCGGGTCTCCGGCCCGGTGAGCAGGGCATCCGGCGCGGCAAAACCCCGCACTTGCTGATCCATGCGGCGCAGGCCCTCGGCCAGGGCTTGCAGCACCCAGGGCGGCAGCACGGTGCGAAAATCGCCCAAGGCGATCCCCGGCAGATAGGTTGGGGCTACATCCCCCAGCCGCACGCTGGGGCGGCCCGCCAGCAGGTCACCCACCAGCTGTGCGGGGGCCTTGTACCCACCGCCCGCGGCGGCAAAGGCCGCTTGCTCCCACGCGCGCTGCAGGTACATGCCCGCCAGGGGGTGATCGCCGCCGAAATCTCGCATATCCACGCCCACCAGCACCGCGCTGTTGGCGTTTGCGCCATCCCTCGCCCGGGCGCTCATGCCGTTGGTGCACACGAGGCCGGGCTCGCTGGCGGCGGCCACCACGCTGCCGCCTGGGCACATGCAGAAGGTGTACACATCCCGCCCGCCGGGCAGGTGAACAGCCAGCTTGTATTCCGCCGCGCCCAAGGCGGGGTGCCCGGCGAAAGGGCCATATTGCGATCGGTCTATGAGCGCTTGCCGGTGCTCGACGCGCGCGCCCACAGAGAAGGGTTTTTGCGCCAAGGCTATGCCGGATGTGTGCAGCAGCTCGTAGGTATCCCGGGCGCTGTGGCCTGTGGCCAGCACCAGAGCCTCGCAGGCCATCTCCGGCGCGCCGCCCTCCGTGGTCATGATGCCCCGCAAGGCCCCGGAATCGACCCAAAGGCCGGTCACCTGCACGCCAAATCGCACCTCGCCCCCCAGGGAGACGATGCGCTGGCGCAGGCGGGCGACTACGCCCGGCAGTCTATCCGTGCCGATGTGCGGCTTGGCTTTGTAAAGAATATCTTCCGGCGCGCCGCAGGCCACCAGCGCCTCCAGCACCTCGCGGCAGCGGGGATCCTTGATGCCCGTAGTCAACTTGCCATCCGAAAAAGCCCCCGCGCCTCCCTCGCCGAACTGCACATTGCTTTGGGGGTTCAGCCGTTCTCCTCGCCAGAAGGCCGCCACATCCAGTGCGCGCCGGGCGCTGTCCCATCCGCGCTCCACCAGCAAAGGCTGCCAACCCGCCTGGGCCAGGCGCAAGGCCGCGAACAGCCCCGCAGGGCCTGCCCCGGCCACCACAGGGCGCAGGCGCGGCGCGGGGGGATAGACGGGTTTTGCCACAGGTGGCGCGGGGGCCACCCACGCGATGTGCGGCGAGGCGCAGCGCTGGGCGATCCGCTCCGCGTCGCCCCGCGCCACATTCACATCCAGAGTCAGTATCAGGCGCACCGCGTGCTTGTCCCGGGCATCCACGCTCTGGCGTGACAGGCGGCAGGCCGCGATATCCGCCGGGGCAAGGCCCAGCTTGTCCGCGGCCAGGGCTGCCAGGCTGCGGGCATCCAGCGGGGTATCCGGGTTGACGGAGAGGTTGCGGATGCGGATCATAGCGTGCCCTTTCCGCCCATGGCCCGGGCAGCCAGCAGGGCGCTGGCAAAGGCGAAGTGCAGGTTCAGCCCGCCGCAATCGCCGTCCACATCCAGCACTTCCCCGGCGGCATACAGGCCGGGCTGCAGAAGGGAGGCGAGGGTGGCGGGCTCGAACTGCCGCCCGTCGATACCCCCGGCGGTCACCTGGGCTTGATCAAAGCCAAGCGTGCCGGTGACGGGCAGGCGCCAATCGGTCAGCAGGGCGGCCAGGCCTTGCTGGCGATCGGGGGGCACATGAGCGCAAGGAGTATCCAGCGGAATGCGGGCGGCCGAAATCAGCGCCTCACCCACCCGCCGGGGGAGGAGACCAGTGAACAGGTCGGCGGCGGGCTGGCTGCCGAACAGCGCGCAACGGGCCGACACCTCTTCGCCGGGAGAGCGGTTCAGGGTGAGGGCGGAGAGATTCAGCCGCACCCATACTTTCTGCCCCTTGGCCAGGGCGGGTGTTACATGCCGGGCCAAACCCATGACCGCGATGCCGGATAGGCCGTAATCCGTAAACAGTACCTCTCCGCGCTGCGCGGCCAGGGCGCGATCTTCTGCGAGCAGCGTGGCCTCTGCCCGCACGCGCAGGCCTTTCAGCGGGCGCAACGAGGGCGCGTTGCAGCGCAGGGGGGTCAGGGCCGGGGCGCAAGGGCACAGCGTGTGGCCAAAGGCGGTCAGCAAAGCGTAACCGCTGCCGTCGCTGCCCAGTTTTGGCGCGGCTTTTCCGCCCGTGGTCACCAGCACCCGGTCGGCATGGAACGTCTCACCCCCGGCCAAAGCGGCGGTAAAGCCCGCATCACCGTGGGTCAGGCCGGTGACGGCTTGGCCGCAGCGCACATCTACCCCAGCGCGTTGGCAGGCCAAGCGCAGCACATCCAGCACAGCCGCCGCCTGGCCGCTGGCGGGGTACACCCGGCCATCCCCTTCCTCGCGGCAACGCAAGCCTAGGGTCTCAAAATGGTCTATTAGGGCCTGGGGTGGTATCGTGGCCAAGGCGTTTAGCGCCAGCGCCTTGCCTGTGCCATGGTACGCATCTGGCAGGGCGCGCAGGTTGGTCAGGTTGCAGCGCCCATTGCCGGTGGCCAGCAGCTTACGGCCCATTCGGTCGTAGCGCTCCGCCAGGGTTACCTGCGCGCCCAGGCAGGCCAGCGTGTGCGCCGCCAAAAGGCCCGAGGCGCCCGCCCCTACGATCACCGCACGCAAAGCGGTTCCCTCCTTTTGTATCAGGCGGGGCGCGTGCACGGCGCAGGCGCACCCTCTGGGCCGGTTGCGGGCCAACCGGGATTCCAGCCACTTAAACAGGTGCAGCGTAACCAGCACCAGGGCAGTGGCCCCCAGGCTGCCCAAGTAGTAGCCCGCCCCGGCAGCCAGGCCCACGCAGGCCACCATCCAGAGGCAGGCTGCCGTGGTCAGGCCGCGTACATCCCGTCCGGCCTTGATGATGGTGCCCGCACCCAAAAAGCCGATGCCGCTGATCACCTGCGCCCCCATGCGGGTAGGGTCGATGGCCAGGCCGTAGCGCTCCATGGCCCAGAAGGATGTGATCATCACCAGGCACGAACCCACGCACACCAGCGTGTGCGTGCGCAGGCCGGCGGGCCGATGCCCCCGCTCCCGCTCCAGCCCCACCAGTGCCCCGCACACCAGGGATGTCAGCAGGCGCAGCAGGCATTGCAGCTCGAAATCCAGGCTTGCCATGGCGTCTTGCTCCTGTTCTGTGTGCCCCGCGGGCACTTTCTTTATATCATTCCCCCGCGCCCTTGTCAATGCGCGTCGCTCGCGGCGAAAAGCGGTAAACAAACCCGGCGTTTCAGAAAAAGTTTTGGCGTGCGAGGGGTTTTTCTGGTATAATAAAGCATCGGATATCCAATTACAATGCCGCCGGAGGACTCATGGAAAAGATCCGCCAGGAGAATAACCTGAACATTCCCAACGCCTTGACGGTGCTGCGGCTTGTGCTGTTGCCCTTGTTCGCTCTGCGCTACTTGGCGGGTGACGCGCGGCATGCCCTGATCATTTACGTGCTGGTGCAGCTTTCGGATTTTTTGGATGGCTTCATCGCCCGCCGCCTGGGGCAGATCACCAGCTTTGGCAAACTGATGGATCCTCTGGCGGATAAGCTGCTGCTGCTGACCGCTTTGGTCTGCTTTGGCGTAAAGGGGCGGGTACCCTGGGGCGTGATCGCCCTGGTGCTGGGCAAGGAGTGTCTGATGATCGCCGGGGGTATTTTTGCCCTGCGCCGCCGGATTGTGGTGCAGGCCAAGATGGTGGGCAAGGTCTCCACGGCGTTGTTTGCCGCGGCGGTGGTCTGTTTTCTGCTGGGCTGGTCACCCTGGAACTTGCTGCTGCTGTACGCGGGCGTGGCCGTCACCCTGGCCGCCTTGGCATTTTATATCGTGAACTTTTGGAAAATGCTCCATCCGCATGAAAAAAAAGAGGCATAAAGTAGCGTTTTTCGCTTGTGCCGCAGCCCAAGCTGTGTTATACTAACCAACACGACTACGGCCGTTCCTCTGTGCGCCCCTGAAACGCAGCATGAACGTCTATGAAAAAAGGAGATTTTTCCCCATGAGCCAGATCATCCGCGAGCTGGAACGCGAACAATTGCGCGAAGGCCTGCCCAAGTTTAGCATCGGTGACACAGTGCGCGTATTCGTCAAGGTGGTTGAGGGCAGCCGCGAGCGCCTGCAAGCTTTCGAGGGCACTGTCATGGCCAAGCGTAACGGCGGCATCCGCGAAACCTTTACGGTGCGCCGCATGTCTTACGGCATCGGCGTGGAGCGCACCTTCCCCCTGCACTCCCCGCGCCTGGATCGCATAGAGGTCATCCGCCGGGGCAAGGTGCGTCGGGCTAAGCTGTACTACCTGCGCGGTCTCTCCGGCAAGGCGGCGAAGATTAAGGAACTCAGTACTAGGTAATCTCTGACGGTCTAAGCCGCAGGCCTCCGCTTGCGGCTTTTCTGCGCATAACCGAGGAGGCGCCCATGCAGATCAACTGGTATCCAGGGCATATGGCGCGCGCCAGGCGGTTGCTGCAAACGCAGCTTTGCCGCGTGGATGTGGTGCTGGAGCTGTGCGACGCCCGGTTGCCCCACGCCAGCCGCAACCCGGATTT